>JBARVU010000140.1:0-12239 GCA_049646425.1 Phormidesmis sp.
ATTAGGCTGAGCCAGTTTTCGCAGGCGATCACTGTCTTGGTTACTAGAGGCATCCCCAATGACGACGAGCGGTAGCCCTAGCACGTTGAAAGCAGCAATGGTGAGATCGACCCGCTTATAGGGCACAAACCGGGAGACCGTTAGATAAAAATCGTCGCGACGACAGTCGGCGCAAAACCGCTTGGTATCAACCGGCGGGTAAATTACATCGGCATCGCGGCGATAGGTTTTTGCAACCCGGCGAGCTACATACTTAGAGTTTGCAATATAGCGGTCAACTCGGTGGGCACTCGCCACATCCCACAGCCGTAGATAGTGCAAAAAAAGGCGAGTTAGACCGCTTTTGAGACCACGGGTTAGTCCAGCCTGATGCAGATACTGATGCTGCAATTCCCACCCGTAGCGCAGCGGCGTATGCACATAGCTGATATGCAGCTGATCAGGACGGGTGATAACCCCTTTGGCCACCGCATGATGACTTGAAATAATCAGGTCGTACTCAGACAGGTCGAATTGCTCGATCGCGAGAGGCATTAGGGGCAAATAGCTGCGAAAATGTCGCCGGGCAAACGGCAGCCGCTGAATAAACGATGTATTCACCGACTGGTTGCCAATAAAGTAGCGCAGCGATTCAGGTAAAAAATCTACCAGGCTGTATAAGTGCGCATGCGGATATAGCCGCAGAATCTGCTCAACGACTTTTTCGGAGCCCGCGTGGCTGGTAAACCATTCGTGGACAACAGCAATTTTCTTCATAGTGACTGCCCGATAGCGACCGCCTCCAGAGAGCAGCGGTAACCATTTTTACCATCTTCGGGCAGTCACGGATGCTAACTGGAGACTTTGGGGGTCAATTTGCGCTGTAAAGAGAGGAGCGTTCTGACCGGAAACTCTCGAATCTGATGAATGGTGAGGTTCCAAATGTAGCCGTATTTGGGAAAGAGCCGAAGTAAGATAATTTCTGCAAAAATATAAAAACGGCCCCGGCGGCGATATTCTGGCGGGTTATCTTCTACTCGTAGCTGTGAAGGGTAAGGAAGCTTGTGACCAATCACCTGATCCGGCCAGTTTTGATTGTAAAACTTTGCCTGCAGCGTCAGACCTAGCAGCCGATCTAAGCACCAAAAGGGCAGGTACTTAATGGGGCCTGCTATGGTCAGTCCCTTGAGCACATCCTGAAGTGCCGCCTGTACCATGGCATTGATCCAGACCTTTTTATCAAAGTTCTCGGCATGGGGACCCAAATGATCGCGGCGACCCTGCCAAAGGCAATTTAGATCAAACTTATTGTGCATGGGCGCAATCGGGATTTCCATCATGCGGCCTTCTTCCTCGTATAGCCGCAGGTTGTTGTCAGCTTTACGACAGATAGGCAGTGCGGTCAGATCTTGCGGCAGCTCGCCCCAAGGCGCGTTCAGAGCAGCCTCGTCCCCGTAAGCGTATTCTTCTTTGGCAAGACGCATAACCCAGCTGTCTGGGAACTGCTGAAAATATCGTTGGGCGAGCGCAGGCGTCTCTGGATTGATGTATTCGTCACAGTTGAAAGTCAGAATGTAAGTGCCTGAAGCGTTTAACAGGCCGCTGAGTCGCTGAATAATTTCACCGCGAAAAGGGCTCACCATCTGATGCATCCGGCTATCGCCACAAGGCTCAGGCTGCACGCCGGGAGGATGAATCAAAATAAATTCGACATCGCCCTGAACCTGAAGAAGCTGTGTGAACCAGTGGGCTGAGAACCCTTCTCTCATCGGAACCACAATGGAAAGCAACGGATGGGCCATGGGGAAATATCCTCAAGATGGACGAATCTGGAACGCGATGGGGGAGGCAACTAGGACACAGTCTAAATTTCCCGTTTTGCTACCGCTTATAGCAAGCGTACGGATGCATACTCCTGGAGAAGGCTGCGCCTACGTTCGCTTGCGCGCCACTTTATCCGCGTCATATAAAGGGTTCTAGCAATCGCCTATGGAGTGAGCAAAGTGGCCAAAGCTATATTTCAAAATCTATGGGGAAAGATTGGTTACCTGACGTTACTGACCTTCTAATCCTTGAAGACATGCAGATTACACCGACTAAAATTCCTGAGGTGCTGGTGATCGAGCCTCGCGTTTTTCAAGATCAGCGAGGTTTCTTTCTAGAAAGCTTTAACCAGCGTGCTTTTGATGAAGCGATTAGCACACACTACGCATTCGTCCAGGACAATCACTCTTCTTCTGCGGCGAATACGCTGCGGGGTTTGCACTATCAGGTAAAAAACATCCAGGGCAAGCTAGTGCGGGCTGTGGTGGGCAGCATTTACGATGTGGCGGTAGATGTGCGAAGGCACTCACCGACCTTCGGCAAGTCGGTAGGAAAGATCCTCAGCGCTGAAAATAAAAAGCAGCTGTGGATTCCGCCTGGATTCGCTCACGGCTTTTATGTGCTTTCAGAAACGGCAGACGTCCTGTACAAGGCAACAGACTTTTACAGCCCGGTGCATGAGCGTAGCCTTGCCTGGAATGACCCAGCTCTCAATATTCGGTGGCCGACTGGGGGAAAGCTACCTTTGCTGTCGGCTAAAGACGCGGCGGCAGATAGGATCGAGTCTGCCGAGTTAATCGATCTCGCCACTATCTCTCAGGGCGCTGAGGTATGAGCATTTTGCTGCTGGGGGCTCAGGGCCAGGTGGGTCAAGCGCTGATCGAGCCCCTCACCTCACTGAGCTCGTCTGGTTCTGTTGTAGCGGTGGGGCGATCGCAGCTAGATTTGACCGATTTGGGGGCGATTAAAACTAAAATCGCCGCTCTCCAGCCCCAGCTCATTGTCAATGCTGCTGCCTACACTGCCGTAGACAAAGCTGAAAGCGAGCCCGAACTCGCCTACCGAATCAATGCCGAAGCCCCTGGGGTAATTGCCCAGTCGGCAGCGGAGTGCGGGGCCGCACTGGTCCATATTTCTACCGACTACGTCTTCTCAGGGCAGATCGGGTCACCCCGCTGCGAAACCGACGCCACTGGCCCCTTGAGCGTATACGGCAAAACTAAGCTGGCCGGAGAAGAGGCCATTCGTCAGGCGCTCACGTCGCACATCATTTTGCGGACGGCCTGGGTGTATGGCGCGCCGGGAAAAGGCAACTTTTTGAAGACGATGCTGCGATTGGGGAAAGCTCAGAGAGAGGTCAATGTCGTTGCCGATCAGGTGGGTTCACCGACTTGGGCAAGCGATCTGGCAGCAGCGATCGCCCAGCTCAGCAAAAACGCTGCAGCGCTACCAGGGACTTATCACTACACCAACAGCGGAGTAGCGAGCTGGTATGACTTTGCGGTCGCCATTTTCCAAGAAGCCAAAGCCCTCGGCCTGCCGCTCAAAGTTCAGACGGTAAACCCAATGACCACTGCCGACTATCCCACACCCGCCCAGCGGCCTGCCTATTCGGTCTTGAACTGCCAAAAAGTGGCTCGTATTTTGGGGCACTCTGCTCCCCACTGGCGACAAAGCCTCCGTGCCATGCTTACTGACTATACGGAAATTCTATGAAAGCACTGATTTTATCGGGTGGTAAAGGCACTCGCCTGCGACCGTTGACCTACACAGGCGCAAAGCAGCTCGTACCCGTCGCGAATAAACCTATCCTCTGGTACGGTATCGAAAGCCTGGTAGCCGCTGGCATCAGCGAAATTGGTATTGTCGTCAGCCCTGAGACCGGCGCCGAAATTGAGGCAAAAACGGGGACAGGCGAGCGCTTTGGAGCGACCATCACCTACATTTTGCAGGAGAGCCCCGACGGGCTGGCCCACGCGGTAAAAGTTGCTCAGCCGTTTTTGGGGGACGCCCCGTTTGTCATGTATCTGGGCGACAACCTGATTCAAGATCAGCTAGCGGACTTCGTCGCCGACTTCAAGAAAAAGCCCCTAAGTGCGATCATCATGCTGAAGCAAGTTGTCAACCCGACGGCTTTCGGTGTTGCCCACATTGCCGCCGACGGCAGCGTCATCCAGCTGGTAGAGAAGCCCAAGGATCCGCCCTCGAACCTGGCGCTGGTCGGAGTGTACTTGTTTTCACCAGAAATCCATCAGGCGATCGCCCAAATCAAGCCCTCTGCCAGAGGCGAGCTAGAAATTACCGACGCCATTCAGCAGCTGATTGCGACCCAACAGCCTGTGGAAGCCAAGGAGTTGTCGGGCTGGTGGCTAGATACGGGCAAAAAGGACGATCTGTTAGAAGCCAATCGGATCATTTTGGATGAGTATTTGAGCGCACCGTCGCTGATGGGCGATATCGACCCGCAGAGTAAAGTCATTGGTCGAGTTGTCCTTGGCCAGGGCTCTCGCCTGGTCAACTGCACTGTTCGTGGCCCGGTGATCATTGGTGAAAACTGCTTTCTCGAAAACTGCTTTGTCGGGTCTTACACCAGCATTGCCGACGGCGTCAGCATGAGCAATGTCGAAATCGATCACAGCGTCGTGCTCACCGGCGCAACAATTTCGGGTATTCGGCAGCGCATTGTCGATAGCCTGATCGGGGCGCGGGCCAAGCTGATTGCCACCGACCACCGACCCAAGGCGCTGCGGTTTATGGTGGGTGATGACTCGACTATCGAGCTGACCTAACGCCCAAACACAATCGCACAGAACCTAACGCACTCTATTGCAACAACTCGCCTAACTGACTAATCAACTTTACAACGACTTCGAACAACCATGCCAAAACGTGTTCTGATTACTGGCGGGGCTGGGTTTATTGGCTCTAACTTTGTCCATTACTGGTGCAAACAATATGACGGGCGAGTGGTTGTCCTCGATATTTTGGGCTATGCAGGCAATCGAGCCAACCTAGCCGGGCTAGAGGGTCAAGAGAGATTTCGCCTGGTGAAAGGAGACATTTGCGTTCGCCCCTTAGTCGATACTTTGCTTGCAGAAGAAGAGATCGACACGGTGATTCACTTTGCCGCTGAATCTCACGTAGATAGATCCATTCTCGGGCCTGCTGCCTTTGTGCAAACCAATGTAGTGGGAACGTTTACGCTGCTGGAGGCGTTTCGCGATCGCTGGCAGTCTCAGGGGAAGCCAGATCGCTATCGCTTTCTTCACGTCTCTACCGACGAAGTATACGGCAGCCTCGAAGCCGACGACCCGGCCTTTACAGAAACAACGCCCTACGCCCCCAACAGTCCTTATTCAGCGTCAAAAGCAGGCAGTGACCATCTGGCTCGGGCCTACTACCATACCTATGGGATGCCTACCCTGATCACGAACTGCTCTAACAACTACGGCCCCTATCAGTTTCCTGAAAAGCTGATCCCGTTGATGTGCCTGAATATTCTATTAGGCAAGCCCCTGCCGGTGTATGGCGACGGGCAAAACGTGCGCGATTGGCTGCATGTGAGCGACCACTGCGCTGCCATTGACCGGGTGCTGCATCAGGCAACGCCCGGCGATGTGTACAATATTGGCGGCAACAATCAGGTTAAAAACCTCGATATCGTCCATCAGCTATGCGATTTGATGGGCGAACTCGCTGGCGACCTGCCTGAGCCTCCACGCGAGCTGATCACGTTTGTGAGAGATCGCCCGGGGCATGACCGCCGCTATGCCATGGACATTTCTAAAATTGAGCAAGAGCTAGGCTGGTCGCCAGCATACAGCTTTGAAACTGGACTGAGACAAACTGTCGAGTGGTATTTGCATCGTCGTGACTGGTGGCAGCCCTTACTGTCGAAGGCGTACCAGGGATACTACGAAAACCTATACGGCAATCGCTGCTAGCGGCTACTCATACCTTCTGAGCGGCCAGGCGGGGCTGACCGACCGTTTGCACGCTTTCTCTATCGGAATGGAGCACCCTGGTAAGGCGATTGACCGCTGCGGTTTTAGCGGTGGCAGGCATTTTGGCGGTGTCGGCGGTGTTGGCAGTGTCGACAGTGTCAGTAGGACGGACGGCGACAGGGGCTGCGTAGGGTTGACGACTGCGATTGCAGAACAGCTCAGACGGGGCAATGAACTGACCGGTCAACTGCCCCCGCAGCAGGGTCTTGGTCGGACTGACGCGATGAGTCAAGAAAGAGCCGAGCAGCGGGCTGACTGTCGCGTAAGCCGGATTGATCGAATAGGGACTGCCGATGGCAGAAAGTACACCTGGCAAAATATCCTTGTCCTTCATAGTCGTATTGTTTAGGTCGACCCTGCATTCAAATTAGTTGAACCAAAAGAGCGAAAACTCCGGATTTGCCTTATTTGAAGGCAAGTACCGGTATTTACCAGCTATCTGAAGTAACAAATAAAATTAGATGCTTATAGGATATTACGTGTTTACCTCAGTATTTCAAAATAAGAATCATTAAAGTTCTGCCAGAAATTATGTAAAGCCCTGTTTTGAGCCCCAAAATTCAACGGCGAGTGACTAGATCACATAACTGCCGTCAATTTCCCGGCTGCTGATTTCTCTAGGCTGCGGGCGATGAAGGCGTTCCAAAGCGATAGCCTTTGCCATACACCGTATGGATCAAGACGGGCTGATCTGGATGCTCAATTTTTTTTCGCAATAGGCGCATCTGGGCTGCTAAGGCATTGCTACTAGGGGCCGCACCCTTGCCCCAGACGGCATCATATATTTGGGTGTGGGCGAGCAGCTGGTAGGGCGATCGCATCAAATAGGCCAGCAGCTGCACTTCCTTGTCTGACAGTTCCATGGCACGGCCATCCCGACTGGCGCACTGGTTTTCAATATCGAGCGTGAGGTCTTCAAACTGGAGGATGGCCCCGCCGGCAGTTAGCCTTGGGCTTTCCGTAGGAGCGGCCTCTAGGGTAGGCGGGCGTCTGAGCAGGGCACGCACGCGGGCGAGCAGTTCGCGCAGCTCGAAAGGCTTGATCAGGTAGTCGTCTGCGCCCGCGTCCAGGCCATCGACTCGGTCATCGAGCGTGTCTTTGGCAGTCAGGAAGAGGACAGGGGTGGTTTGAGCCTGTGACCGCACCTGCCGGCAAATATTCAGTCCGCTTTTGCCCGGCAGCATCCAGTCTAGAATCAGCAAATCGTAGCAGCCACTCACCGCCATATCGCAGCCTGTTCGCCCGTCGGCAGCGACATCTACGGTGTATCCCTGTCGCTGTAGCAGGCGGCTGAGGGGATCCGTGAGTTCTACTTCATCATCGACTAAGAGTATTCGCATCGTTCTGACCTGAATCGGGCGGCTGACCGTGGTCGGGGGGCCTACGCTACAATTACCTTAGCTAAGTAGCCTTCCCGGTGAGGTGTTTTTATGAGATTGCTAACTACTTTAGGAGGGGCGATCGCTTCACTTCTCCTCTCTACTCCGCTCGCTGTCGCGCAAGGAATCGCTCAGGGAGACCTTGAGGGTTGCTATATCGAGTGGGAAGATGGCGTGCGAGATAGTCTAGAAAGCTTGTGCGACCGTCCCAATCCGCAGGCGGGCTCCCAATCGTCTAGTGCAGTTGGCGATGTGCCCGAAGGGTCAGCAGCAGCAACTTCCCCCGGCCCGATCATAATCAGAGTTATTTCTGATGTGGGCTCTAGGGTCTATGCCAATGGCGTTCCATCGTCAATACCTGGCTATGTGCTACCGCTACCTGCCGGACAAAATGTCGATGTCTTCCAACCTGAATACTTGCAGCCTAACCTTCCTGGCAGACGGTACGTTAGCTACCAGATATTCTACCCCTATCCCCACCTTATCAGGCGGCGGTTTGGCTATTCCAGGCGGCGGGCTCCTATTCCCGAGGTCACGACACCGCCTACGCGTCCCTATTACCTGAACCCAGATGTGCCCATTCCAAGGATAGAAGAGCGGCAGCAGTATGGTGTAGGCCCCGCTTACGATGGCACGAGATAGGTATCGTCACTATCTACTGCACGCTAAGCGGTTAGAAGGATAAAAGCTGCCGTGGAATATGATCGGATTAAGTACGAATTAGAAACGTCGGCAACGCTGAAGCTATTGCGGACTCGGAACGTTGCCCTGATAGTTAGCTTTTTGTACAAACAGTTCAAAGCAGCTCAAAAGGCGGCAGCATCTCAGCTAGATCTCGAAGAAAAGCTAGGCGACTATCTGGAATTTTTGCGAGAGGTGTATCCAGATCTGGCCTTGAAGTCGCCCAAAGACTATCTCAACGACTGGTGCGACGCTCAGCTCTTAAGGAAAACGTTTGACACTAGCGATGAGCCTATCTTTAGCCTGACGCCAGCGGCTGAGAAGGCGATCACCTGGCTAGAAGACCTGCAGCAGCCAGATGAATTTATCGGCACAGAATCTCGCTTTCTGCAAATTTTCTCACTGCTGAAAGAGATTCAAGATCGCAGTACAGAAGATGTCGAAACCCGGATTGCGCAGCTGGAGCAGGATCGTGATCGCATTCAGCAAGAAATCGACAGCATCCGCGAGTCTGGCATTGTCAAATCCTACAGTCAGACGCAGCTGCAAGAACGCTTTTTGCTCGCTGACAAGACCACCCGTCAGCTGATTGCAGACTTCAAGGCTGTAGAACAAAACTTTCGCAATCTTACCCGTAAGGTGCAAGCGGCGCAGCTAGAGAAAGACAGTCGCCGGGGCAGCGTCGTTAGCCGCGTTCTCGATGCTGATGAAGAACTCAAAAACTCTGATCAGGGGCGAAGCTTTTACGCATTTTTTGAGTTTCTCATGTCCGATATTAAGCGGCAAGAACTCAAGGCCATGATTCAAGCGGTGCATCAGCTAGAAGAGCTGCGGCCTTTAACTCAGGGCTATGGCCTGCTGCGCCGGATCGAGCGCAGCTTACTAGATGCGGCAAACTACATCGTGCAGTCCAACCACCGGCTGACTGAAAAGCTACGTCAGATGCTCGATGAGCGCAATCTCAGAGAGAATCGGCGGGTGGGTGGGCTGATTGCCGAGGTTTGTAGGATGGCCTCACAGACGGCAGAGACTGCGATGAATTTTCTGACCTTGCCTCCCCTGGCAGATAGCTTTGCTATCAGGAATATGCCAATCGCCTGCTTCGTCTAATAAATGGCCTGTCTAAGCCGAGCTAGAAGCTGATTTGAGCTGAATGCTGCGATCTAGCGCTTGCTCTAAAACCTGGCGATCGCTTCTAGCTGCCCACAGCTCTATCGCCAAATCTCCCTCTCCTGTAACAACAATCTCAGCTTCTTCTTCGGAGATATTGCAGGAGAGCGTTTTAACCTGTTGATTCTTGGTTCTATCCAATCCTATCGCAATTCTCAGCAGGCCGGCGAGCACCCAGACAACCTGCTGCTGTTCGTCACTCAGGCGCTTGAATTGCTTATGCTTTGTTTTGGGATGCGCTTTGCGGTGGTAGCGAACTACGTGACCAATCAACAGCATTTCCTCGTCTGTAAAGCCGCGTGGATCGGCGCGTTTGAGAATGTAGCGCGAGCTTTTGTGATAGCTTTTGTAGGATAGATATTGGCCGATGTTGTGCAGAAGAGCCGCATATTCTAGGACATCTCGCTCGAAATCACTGAGCTGATGGATCTCTCCGGTTTGGTCAAAGAGCTGAAGGGCTAAGTTCGCAACATGGACGTTGCTGTTCCAATTTGCCTCGTATTTGTGAACAAGCTGCGCCGCTTTTCGATGACGCAGCTTTTCGTGAACAGGGAGGGTGGTCGCGCCCTGAAAATGTCGCTCTATGTAGTCTAAAACCATACCTTCGCGCAGTGAGGCATCGCAGAGTGTGAGTTCGCTGACCTCGGCCATCCTCAATAGCTGTACCAGCAAAATACCGCCGAGGTGAATGGCATCGGATCGCTTTTCGCTAATGCCCTCTACTTTGCTTCGCTTGTCGGGCTTGAGGTCTATCAGCCGGTCGGTGAGAGCCTGTAGTTCGCTAAGTTGGACGACTTCGGCGTTCACCGACTGTAGGGAACTTTTGCGATTGGCCAGGTAGGCCGCTTCTCCCAAGGTGCGAATGGTGCCTGAGGTGCCAATGACCTGAGTAAATCCGGCCTGCTTTGCCTGGGCGATCACCGACCGCGCCAAAAACCGAATGTGCGATTCCAGCACGCCTCGGGCTTCTTCTCCAATCGCGCCTTTGTCCTCGAACATATCTAGCAGACGCAGCACGCCTAGCTTCAGACTGGTGCCGAAGAGAATCTCTTCTCGGTTGCCAACGACGGCTTCGGTACTGCCGCCGCCGATATCAAGCACCAGGGCATTGCGATTATCGAGGACGATCGCATTTCGCACCGCTAAAAAAATCAGCCGCGCCTCCTCTTCGCCGGAGATAGTGCGCGGCATGATCTTGGTACGGCGGACAACCTCCTTGAGAAACCGCTCTCCATTTTGAGCTTCTCGTGTAGCGCTGGTGGCCGCTGTAATGATTTCGTCAACGCCGAGCTGATCGGCGAGATGGACGTATCGCTCGATTGTGTCGAGTCCTGTCTTGAAGGCGCGATCGCTCAACCGATTCGTCGCAAAAACGCCTTCCCCCAGCTTAGCCATTTCCTTGACGCGATCAATCACCTCAAAATTCTGCCGGTGCAGCACCTTGACCACGATCATGTGGATGGAGTTGGTACCGATATCAATCGCAGCCAGTTTCATCTTAAGTTGAGCGTCTGAGAATTTCGCTCGTGTAAACAGCAAATATTGCTGTCTACGAGCATATCAGACTCTAGAAAAGCTCAAATCGAAGCCGAGTCAAACCACTCAAAGTCTACATCACGTCATCACGTCTCTATTACATTGCGTCATCGAGCTTGACATCGAAGCCTTGCCCACGACTCTCTTCACGTTTACTCGGCACATCGGTGCTAATTTCTAGCTGGGCGATGTTAGGAATGCCGACGCCTGCCTTGAGCGTGACTCTTTCTGTGTTGATACTTTTCTTGCGAACCTGATCACCTGCCACCTGTAGCACATTCAACGCCTTGTCTACGGCTGACTGAATCGCTTCTTCGGTAGCTTCTTTACTCATTTCAGCGACCTTCCCGTCGGTTAGGTTAGAGACCTGGCTCGCAACTCCCTTACCTGCTTTTTC
Organism: Phormidesmis sp.; assembly: GCA_049646425.1. Classification (GTDB taxonomy): domain Bacteria; phylum Cyanobacteriota; class Cyanobacteriia; order Phormidesmidales; family Phormidesmidaceae; genus Phormidesmis. Next base: position 10,971 of record JBARVU010000140.1, read on the forward strand.
GACGGCGTTGGTAATTTGGTTCATAATTTCTTTGCCCTTACCTGGAATATTTGGGTTCATAGGTTATCTAGATAGTTGAGCGCTGATGACGATAACATTCAGCCTTCATTGTGTACGATCTAGCCCAAGCTCAACATCCCTACATATGAACACATAGATTCAACCGCTGAGCTTAAGAGATATCTAGGGTGTGGTTTAGGAAACACTCAGGCATCTACGCCTTCGTCAGTTTCACCTTCAAAGAGCGTTTTTAAGGGACTGGCATTGAGCCCCATGCGATCACGCAAATATCGAGACAGCACATCATTTTGACCATGGGTAACATAGACCGTCTTAGCCTTGGTTTGCTGGACGGTGTTGATCAGTCCCGGCCAGTCGGCATGGTCAGAAAGCACAAAGCCGCGTTCATAGCCGCGTCGTCTGCGGGGCCCGCGCACGGCCATCCAGCCAGAGGCAAAGGCCGTTTGGGGACGCTTAAAGCGTTTCATCCAGCTGGAGCGATGGCCGGAGGGCGGCGAGATGATCAGGTCTCCCGCGAATTTGTATGACTTCTCAATCTCTGAGACAGGAACGGTCGGCAGCATTTTGACGCCGACCTCCCGATAAATTTCAGTGAGGTTGTGAACTGCGCCGTGAAGGTAAACGGTCTTATCTGTAAGCTTGGCAAGTTCTGCCAGCACTCTTTGCGACTTGCCAAAGGAATAGCAAAACAGCAGAGAGGGGCGAGTCGGATCGCCTTGCCACCACTGATAAACTTGCTCGGCGGTGACTTCGCCGCTGTCCCACCGATAAATCGGCAGGCCAAAGGTGGACTCGGTGATAAAGGTGTCGCACTCAACCACTTCAAAAGGGTCACAAGAGGGATCCGCGTCGCGTTTGTAGTCGCCGGAAATCGCCCACACTTCGCCTTTGTGCTCTACCCGCACCTGCGCAGAGCCCAGCACATGACCCGCAGAATGGAAGGAGACCCAGGTGTCGCCTAGCTTGATCGGGTCGCCATACTCAACGCCGCTGAGGTTGATTTCATTGCCCAATCGGCGACGCAAGATGCCTTCCGAAATGGCGGTGGCATAGTAGTGCTGATGCCCGCTGTAGGCATGGTCGGCGTGGGCGTGGGTGATGAGAGCGGTGTCTACGGGCTTCCAGGGGTCGATGTAGAAGTTGCCGGCGGAGCAGTGGAGGCCCTCGGGGCGGACGGTGATGAGGGGGGGCATGGGGGAGGGGGAGAGAGGGGGAGAGTTAGGGCAGGGGGGAGGAGGTATGGGGGGG
>JBARVU010000141.1:0-51796 GCA_049646425.1 Phormidesmis sp.
AGCGTTACCAGTGGGATCGAAGGCGCGAGCCCTGCCACCAGCACGCACAACCCGCTCAACAGCATAAAGCCCAGCACCGTATTCATCCGGCGCGATGGCCCGCCCCAGGTACTCATCACCACGCTGCCCAGTAGCATGCCACCGCCGCCAATCGACAGAATGGTGCCGAGTACTGCTGCCGAGGTAAAAGACAGTCCCAGCGGGGTTACTAGCACCTGAATCATCCCTAAGAAAAAGTTGGTACCCGCTTGAAACATCAGCAGGCCAAAGAGCCCGGGTCGGGCCGTGAGGTAAGTCCAACCGTAAAATGTCTCTTTTAGCAAGGAACGCTGTTCTTTGACAGGCAAATCAGCGGCTGGCAGAGGTGCAGGAAAGCGCACTGAAAACAAGGTGGCTAGAGCCACGATAAACGTGAGACAGTCCAGTAAAATCACGCCTTCTAATTCGATAGTGAGTAAGAGAATTCCCCCCAGCATCGGGGAGACCAAACGGGTGATTCCTTGTCCCATTTGAGTCATTCCACTGGCCCGGCCCAGATGCTGTTCAGGTACTAATAAGACGGTCGTCGCGGCATACGCTGGCCACTGAAACGCATTAAACGTAGAACTCACCACCGTGGCCAGATAGATATGTACAATGGCCAGCTGACCACTGATAAACAAAAAGGCAATGACTAAGGTACTGAGCCCTGCCCCCAAGTCACTCAAGATCATCGTCCAGCGACGATCCCACCGATCAACCAGCGTCCCTGCCAGCGGCGATATTAGAATCGTCGGCAACGTCTTGCACAGAGAAATGAGGGCAAACTGAGTGACCGAGCCAGTCTGTTGATAGACCCAGATTCCCATGGCAAACCCTGTCAGACCGGAGCCGAGTAAAGACACTAGCTGCCCGCTCCAGATCAGGGTGAACACCTTCATACTCTTAGGGGTCGGTGGGCGTTTCATGTTAGCTGTTAGCCTCCGCTAAGACCTGCTCAATCACAGCACTCAGCTGGTTTGCCAACGCCTGGACATGGGGCTGGGCCAGCAGCGTGACATGATCGCCAGGGACGGTGTGCAGGCTCGGAGTCCCCGCTGCAAATCTCTCCCACTCCACCAAAATTTGGGTGGGGTCTGTCGCCAGCCGCTTAGCCAGACCTTCTTCAGCCTGAAAGAAGGCCATGCGAGTTGGATATTTTCCCTGCGGCTGGTAGTGAGTTTGATGATTCGCTTTAAACACATTGATCAGCCCCCGCACTTGCCGGGTATCTGCGCCAGACGGCAGCAGGTTAACCGCTTGCAGACGGGTAGAAAAATAGGCTAGCTGCGCCTGCGGATCGAGCCCATCGAGCTGCTCAGCCGATAGCGCCAGTGACCGACCCGACCAGCTTTCTAAAATGCTGGCAATCTTAGTGAGCCAGAGCGCCTCCGACCACTCAGTTCCCGTCGCCTGGTTAGCCGGATTTTGGGTGTCTAAAATCACTAGCAACCCCACTGAGTGCCCCTGCCCCTGCAGCTGTTGCGACATTTCAAACGCCACCCGACTGCCAAAAGAATGTCCGCCCAAAAAGTATGGCCCTTGGGGCTGAACCTGTTGCACAGCGTCGATATAGCAAGCTGCCATCGCTTCAATCCGGCTGTGGGGTTCTAATTCGCCGTCTAGACCACGCCCCTGTAGGCCATAAAAAGGCTGATCGGCGCCGAGACAACGGGCCAAATCATAGAAACAAACAACATTACCCCCCGCACCGGGGACAAAGAAGAGCGGCGGTTTGTCTCCCTGCCGTTGAATAGGCACTAAGGGAGACCAAGAAACAGCTTCTGTCGACTGGCGTAAGACCTTGGCTAGCTGTTCAACAGTAGCCCCTTGAAAAAGCGTGGCTAGCGGCAGATGTTGACCTAGCTGCTGCTGAATTTGAGCCATCAAACGAACCGCCAGTAAAGAATGTCCGCCCAGATCAAAAAAGTTGTCTTTCACTCCGACTGGGTGAACCGCCAAAATTGTTTCCCAAATATGCGCAAGCTTTAGCTCCAGAGGGTCGCGAGGCGCAACAAAATGCTCGGATGACCGCTCGCTCTGCGCTGGGGAGGGCAGTGCCTGCCGATCTACCTTGCCGTTGAGCGTCAGTGGCAATTGCTCCAAAACAACAATTATGTCTGGCACCATGTACTCAGGCAGCTGTTGCCGCAAATAGCTGCGCAGCGCTTCATCTGGCGAGGGCTGTTCTAACGCCGACGCTGTCAATACGACATAGGCCACCAGCTGCTGACGACTGTGCTCAAAGCGAACCACTGCCACCGCTGCAGTGACGCCTGAATGCCGTGTCAGCGTCGCTTCGACTTCGCCTAGCTCAATCCGAAATCCGCGGATCTTCACCTGCTGATCCTGGCGGCCTAGAAACTCAATTGTGCCATCGACCCGGTACCGACCCAAGTCGCCGGTTCGATACAGCCGCTGACTGGCAGCCCCGACAAACGGCGCAGCGATAAATTTCTCAGCGGTTAGATCGGTGCGGTTGTGATAGCCTCGGGCCAGGCTGGCCCCGCCGATGTGCAGTTCACCCGCCACGCCAACCGGCACCGGCTGCCCCTGCCTGTCTAGAATGTAGACCTGAGTATTCGGAAGTGGCCGACCGAGGGGCACAGCCGCCGCCGATACATGAGCAGAATGCGGAACGACATAGGTCAAAACACCGACGGCGCTCTCCGTCGGGCCATAGTGATTGAGAATGCGACAATCAGGAGCCAGTGACTGAATCTTCTCTATCAACGGCCCATAGGTGGCTTCTCCGCCCAGCACCAAGCACCGTCGTGGTAAGCAGTGAGCTGCCTGGGCTGAGGTTAGCAGCGCCTCCAGGTGAGAGGGCGTAATCTTCAAGCAGTCGATAGGATGTTGGCTAAAATAGGCTGCCAGCGCCATTGGGTCAGACGCGACCACATGGAGCGTGCCACCCCCGAACAGTGCCGGGAAGATGGCCGTATTTCCCAAGTCTGCTGAGAGGGTAGAAACGGTAGCATAGTGACTGGCTGGTGGCAGGTTCAGCCTGGTTTGAATGCCCTTTAGATAGTTCAGCAGCTGCCGTTGTTCTATCGCCACGCCCTTGGGCTGTCCGGTGGAACCAGACGTATAGATCACGTAGGCTAAGCTGTCGAGGGTTGCGCCGTTGGTTGGCCTTTGCTGACTATGCTGAGCGATGGCCGCGCTGTCGGTGGCTAGACACACCACGTCGGTAACGCAGGCTGGTAGGTCGAGCTGAACTTTGCGCTCAGTGACTAGGACCGGGGCCTGACTATCGGCCAGCATGAAAGCTAACCGCGCGTCAGGCAGCAGCGGATCGAGGGGCACATAGGCACCGCCGGCCTTGAGAATGGCCAACAGCCCTTCGATCATTGCCAGGGAGCGCTCTACGCATAGCCCGACCGGTACCTCCGGCCCTACCCCCAGACTTTGCAGGTAATGGGCAAGCTGGTTAGCCCGACGATCCAGTTCGTCGTAGGTCAGCTGCTGACCTTCAAAGGCGACGGCAATGCGGTCAGGGGTTTGCGTGACCTGCTGTGCAAACAAATCGGGCAGGCCGGGAGGGTCGTCTATTGGCGCAGATGGCGCTGGCGGATTAAATCCAACCAGTAACTGCTGTCGAGCCTCAGCATTGAGAATATTGAGTTCGCTGACAGTTGATTCAGGTGTCTGAAGCATGCTTTTTACAAGCGTTTGAAACTGACTTGCCAGTTGATCAATTAGCTCGACCGCGTAGCGGCTGGGGTCATAGTAGAAATTGGCTGTGAGCGTCTCGTCGATCTGGCGGCAGGTCAGCTTTACGCCGAAGTGATCGCTATGAACAGACTGCCGACAGAGCGTAACAGCGAGATCTCCAATCGTCTCGCGAGCAGGCCAGCTCTCGTATTCATAACAGAAAGGGTAAGCGACCGGTTTTGAGGAGAGGTTAGCGGCATCGAGCCATGCCTGCCAGCTAAAACAGTCCTGCCATTTGTCGGCGTTCTGAAGCGCTTCATCCACCTGGAGCAGAGTTTGTTGAAGAGTTTTCTGGGCAGTTAGCTGGCAGCGAATGGGGAGATATTGGGCAAAGGGGCCTAGCGCATGCTTGAGTTCTGCAAAGCTTCGCCCAGATCGAGCTGTGCCAACGGTCATAGAAGACTGCTGGGTAAGTCTCCAGAGCAGTACCTGCCAGCAAGTGAGCATGACTGAAGATAGACTTTGTCCTGGAAATTTAGTCTTGAGTTTGGTGGTGATACCCTTTGGGAAGGACAGGCTTAAACAGTCTGGGTTAAAGACCGAAGCAGGCGGCGACTGCTCAAACGGCAGGCGCAGTGAAGCTAGAATCGCAGGATCTTGCGTTTGCCAATAGGCTCTGCCAGCCGCCATCTCCTCTGAATTCAATAGCTCGTTTTTCCATTCGGAGAAGTCGACATACTGGAAAGAGGGGGCTGATAGGCTTTCTCCCCGTAAGGCGGCGAAGTAGCCCTGAAGAATTTCGTGCAGCAGAATCTTCAGGCTGTTGGCGTCGGCGATCAGGGCTGGCAGGCTCAGCAGTAGGCGGTGACGATTGGCAGACAGGCGGATCAGCGTGACCTGCAGCAGCGGCCCTTCTTCAAAATCAAACGGGGTACGATAGGCAGCCTGGAAAAGGGTCTCAATGCAGCTGGCCTGAGCCTGACTATCAAGATCGCTCAAGTCGTGGTCGTTGTAGCGCAGCGATCGCCTGTCTTGAATCACCTGGAGAGGCACGGTGACTTCTGGTAAACAGTTGAAAGTGGTTCGGAGAATCTCATGACGACTGATCAGGGTTTCCAAGCTTTCTCTTAAAATCTGTTTATCGAGATTTCCCTCTATTCGGTAGTCTCCAAAAGCCCGATAGGCCGCCTCAGGGTGAGCAGCCTGCTGCTGCCACAGGTGCTTTTGTCCGGGAGACAGTCTAAATCCTTCAAGGGTGGTGCTGGACATAACGCCTGTCATAACTGGTTGCCTCAATCGTGATCTCTGCTGTTGACTTGGAAAATTGGCCGGTTAAAGGCCGGTCCCGCTCAGCGGTTCAGCCATGCCAACGACGACCTGACGTGTCCCTGAAAAGGGCATCCGCCCGTGGGCGCTTAAAAGGTTATCGAGCATCAAAATGTCTCCTGACTGCCAGGGAAACCGAATGGTCTCCTGGTGATAGACCGCTCGAATCTCCTCTAAGGCGGTCGCCTCAATTGGGGAACCGTCGCCGTAATAAGCATTGCGAGGGAGATCTTCTGGCTGAAATTCTGCTAGTAGGTGGTCTGATACCGCTGTTGGCAAGTTAGAAATGTGGAACAGATGGGCCTGGTTAAACCAAACGAGATCTCCGGTGTGAGGATGAGCCATCACCGCTTGACAGACCTGACGCGTTCTCAGGTGATTGGCTGATTTCCACTCAAAGTCGATACCTGCTTTATGGCAATACCGTTCAACGGCCTGCCTGTCCCCAGTTTGAAAGACGGTTTGCCAGGGCAGATCGATATCGTCGTTATAGTTACGAACGTACATCACTCGCTTTCGAATAAACTGTTGTTTGAGAGTGGGCGACAGCCGATCAAACACTCTCCGACTATCGGCAATGGGGGTATCTCCCCCCTGGTCAGCGGCTTTAACGCAGAAGAACCAGATCTTTCCCGGCCAGCAGCTGGTGTAAGACATTTCGTTGTGCAGAGGGATGGTCTGGCTGGAGGGATATTCGGTGGAGGTATAGATTTTGCCGCTGACTGGGTTGCGCGGTGTTGAGCGATAGTCATAGTCCTGAAGCTTGCCAGAAACTGCGCCTATTAGCTGCTCGAATCTTTCGATGGACGGCAGCCGAAAGTTGCGAAACAGGATGCCGCCGTGCTGCTGCAGCTGGGCTTCTATCAAGGGGCGATGGCGCTCGGCCCAAGTCACCAGATCGAGGCCGTCGAGCGTGGGCTGAGCCAGCAGGGGGAGTCGGCTGTCGGGCAGCAGGGGAGACAGCTTGACCAGATCGGACGATACTAGGCTCAGCGATCGCCGCTGCGGTCTACGCCGCTGAAAGGTAAATTGTTGAGAGTCTGAGATAGGCATTTTAGCGTCCTGGGGGTAAGGGAGTAATCAGCCGCGAACGGGCTTGCGCTGAATGGTTTTAAATTTTTGATGGCTCGTTTCCTGAAACTGCTTTGCTTGCATATCGGCCTGTTGCTGATCGAAGTCAGCGAGAACCCGTTGCAAGGTAGCCAGGCTGATATCGGGATCGGCACTGATGTGATGTAGCAGGGTTTCAAACTGGTCTAGGCAGGTGGCAATCGCCCTCTCCTCAAAACGCTCTGGCTGATACAGCAGCTGTAGCAGCAGCGAGGTACCGGGCGTGACCCGAACGGTCAGTGGAAAGTTGTTGATCGTCACCGACCGCAGATTGTCAATCTCCAGGCTGCCAACAGACGCCTGTAAAGAGGTATCGAGGGGATAGTTTTCAAAGACGACAATACTCTCGAATAGAGGCTGTCCTCTGGGAACGTCACTCCAGGTTTGGATCTCGACTAGCGGCGTATAGGCATAGGGATGCAGCGCTACCTGATCTGCTTGAAGCTGCTGCAGCCAGGTCGTCAGAGCCTCTTCACCAGAAACTTTTGCCCGCACCGGCAAGGTATTGATAAACAGGCCAACCATAGACTCCACCCCGGCTAGCGCTGGGGGACGCCCAGAAACTGTCATGCCAAAAACAACGTCTGGATCCTTGCTGTAGTGGCTCAACAGCAGCGCCCACATACCCTGCACCAGCGTATTGAGCGTGAGCCGATGCCGCCGAGCTAGGGCTTGTAAAGCCGTAGTCACAGATGGCGATAGTCGGCGAGACTGGATACTGTGGGGGGCGTCAGCCTGAGGACTTTCTGTAGAGTTGGCAGACTGCGTTGGCATTAGCTGCGTCGGCGCTTTAAAGCCTTGCAGGGTTTGCTGCCAGAATCGCTTAGCCTGATTGAGATCTTGCTGTTGCAGCCAGGCAATGTAGTCGCGATAGCGAGCGGGAAGCGGTAGCTCGACGGTGCTCTCATTGTTGAAAGCCTCATACAGCGTTAGGATCTCTTTGCAGATGATGGGCAAGCACCAGCCATCCATCAGCAGGTGATGATGGCTCCAAACAAACTGATGCGTGTCTGCGCTCACCCGGATCAGAGCGCAGCGTACCAGCGGCGGCTGGTCGAGTTCAAACCCTTGCGATCGCGTTTCCTGGAGAAACTGTTCTAGCTGAGTCGATTGCTCTGGGGTGGTGAGCGATCGCCAGTCGAGCTGTTCCCAGGGCAGCTGAATCGTTTGGCACACCCGCTGAAGCGGCATTTCTAACCCTTTCCAGAGGAACGCTGTTCGCAAAATTGGATGTCGCTGTACGACCGCCTCACAGGCTCGCCGAAATGCAGAGACATTCAAATTCCCTCGTAGGCTATAGCTAAGCTGCACGCAGTAGACACCTGAGTTCGGAGCGTAGAGTGTGTGGAACAACAGTCCCTGTTGAGCCGGGGAGAGCGGGTAAAGATCGGCGATGGGCTGGCAACCGGTTAGAAGCCGATCTAAAGTGGGCTGATCCATCTTGGCTAGAGGGAAGTCGGATGGCGTGTACCGCTGAGCGTCAGGGGCCTGACAGTGAGCGATCAAATTGCTCAAACAGCGGATAAATGCCTCCGCCAGCGCCTGGATGGTCTGCCGCTGATGCACCCGCTCACTATAAGTCCAGTTCAGATGCAGTTGGCCTGAGCTGACAAATCCATTGATCTCTAACAGATAGCGACGCCGTCCTAGGGAGCTACGGGTCGGGCCGATAGATTCTGGGGCCGGGCTCCAATCAGGCGACTCAGAGAGCGCTTGATCAAACTGTCCGAGGTAGTTAAAGATCACCTCAGCCGGAGGCAATGCCTGAAGCTGTTGCCGCGTCGCGCTGTCCTGGCATAGATATCGCAGCAGCCCGTAGCCAATTCCCCGCTGGGGTACCTGCCGCAGCTGTTCTTTGACAGATTTGAGAGCTACTCCTAACGGGGCATCCTGATCGAGCGTCAGCCAAAGGGGGAAATGGGTTGTGAACCAGCCGACGGTGCGCGAGATATCGACCCCATCGAACAGGTCTTCGCGGCCATGGCCTTCCAGGTCTAGCAGCAGCGTATGGTCGCCCGTCCACTGCGCAAAGCTCTGCACCAGCGCCGTCAACAACACATCGTTGATTTGGGTTTTGTAGGCTGGCGGCACCTTCTGCAACAGGGCTTGGGTCTGGGCCTCGCTCAGCGTTACTGAGAGAGTTTTGGCTGAACTGACTAAATTGTCTTGCGGTTCAGGCTTCGATCCATTGGCCAGCGCGTCAACTGGTAGGGCAGCCACCTGAGGTTGACTCAACCAGTGATCTTGCTCAGCGGCGAGATCTGCAGACTGAGCATAGTCGGATAATCTCTCGGACCAGGCTTTAAAGGCTGTTGTTTTAGCGGGCAGCTGAATGGCCTCGCCTCGCTTGAGCTGCTGGTAGACGGTGGTAAAATCAGCGAGTAAAATTCGCCAAGAGACGCCGTCGACCAGCAGGTGATGCGCAGTCATCAGCAGCCGCAGCGGCTGATCTGAACCCAGCTGAAACAGGGCAGCTCGGAACAGCGGTCCCGCTGACAGATCGAGCCGGGTCTGCACGTCAGCAATGGCAGCCTTCAGCGCAGCTGGCTGCTCATCTGAGGAGAGATGAGACAAGTCTAGTCTGGTCACCGGCGTGACCTGTCCGGGCGGCGAGCAGATTTGTTGCCACTGGTTTTCGACCTGCTCAAAGCGATGGCGCAGAGCATCGTGGTGAGACAACACCTGCTGAACCACGGCAGTCAAGTGATCAGGGTTGAGATCGGCAGGCACCGTCAGTAAGACAGACTGGTTGAAGTGATGAGGCTCGGCTAGATTTTGTTCAAAGAACCAGTGCTGGATGGGGGTTAGGGGCACTGGCCCACTCACCAGCCCCTGCTCCGCCTGGGTTGGTAGCGCCGTCTCCGCAACCGCCGCTAGCCGGGCGATGGTTTGGTGCTTGAAAAGCTGTTTAGGAAGAAGTCTTAAGCCTGCTTGGTTGGCCCGAGCAATCACCTGAATGCTGAGGATGGAATCGCCTCCCAGCTCAAAGAAGTTGTCGTGAATACTGACTTTCTCCACCTGTAGCAGGTCGCACCAGAGGTCGGCGAGGAGTTTTTCTTGAGGTGTGCAAGGCGCTGTGAAGCGACGGTTCGCGGATGAGTCTGTTGCAGAAACGGCGTGAGGAGAGGGCAGGGCCTGCCGATCTAGCTTGCCATTAAGCGTCAGCGGGAGGATCTGCAATTTCACAAAGTGAGTCGGCACCATATAGTCGGGCAGCTGTTGCTTTAAATCGGTGGCCAGGGTTTGGCCTAGCGTTGCGCCAGGGAGAGAAGAGACCACATAGGCCACTAGTTGCTGACTACCCGCCTCAGTCCACACAGTGACAGCAGCAGTAGTGACCGCTGGATGGTCGGCTAAGGCCGCTTCAATTTCACCCAGCTCGATCCGGAACCCTCGAAGCTTGACCTGGTGGTCGAGACGACCGAGAAATTCAATCGTGCCGTCGGCTCGATAGCGGCCTGAGTCACCAGTTTTATAGAGGCGTTGCTGACCTGTCTCTGCCCAGTTGCAATAGATAAACCGCTCCGCTGTGAGTTCAGGGCGGTGATAGTACCCGCGAGCCATGCTAGCTCCGCCAATGTGCAGCTCACCGGCGACACCAATTGGTACCGGCTCACCATAGGGATCAAGAATGTAGACCTGGGCGTGGGGCAGCGGCTGACCCAGAGGTAGCGTTGCGGATGCTGTCAGCATTTCCGGCGGAGAGGGAACCGGGTAAGCGAGCACACCGACGGTACTCTCGGTAGGGCCATAGTGGTTGAGAATTTGGCAGGCGGGTGTCAGCGAGTGAACGGTTTCGACCAATCGCCAGCTGGCTGCTTCCCCGCCTAAGACTAGCCGCTGGCGAGGCAACAGGTCGGCGGCGTTATCACCACTCAGCAGCGCATCTAGGTGGGAAGGAGTGATCTTTAAGCAGTCGATTGGATGTTGCCGGCAGTATGCGGCCAGCCCCACTGGATCGGTCGCTCGTTCGGCGGCGATCGCATGTAGAGTACCACCGCTACACAGAGCCGGAAAAATAGCGGTGTTGCCCAAGTCAGCTGAGAGCGTGGAGAGCGTGGCATAGCTACTTTGATGGGGCAGCGCTAGCCGATCCAGCATGCTCTGGGTGTAAGCCATCACCTGGCGATGTTCGACCGCGACGCCCTTGGGCTGGCCTGTTGAACCCGAAGTATAGATGATGTAGGCCAGGTTGTTGTCAGTGACTCCGCTGGCCGGGGCCTGATCGCTTTCCTGGTCGATAGCAGCGCTGTCTGTGTCTAAACAGACAACGTGAGATAAGGTTTCGGGAGGGCTAAGGGCTAAGGGGGCCTGAGTCAGCAGCACAGGGGACTGACTATCCGCCAGCATGAAAGTCAATCGAGCCGGGGGTAGGTGAGGGTCTAGCGGTACATAGGCTCCCCCAGCTTTGAGAATACCTAACAGTACCACCACCATCTCTAGCGAACGGGGTAAGCAGAGGGCCACCGGGACTTCTGGCCCTACGCCCAGCTGTTGGAGATAGTTTGCCAGCTGATTGGCACGGCGGTTTAGCTCGGCGTAGGTGAGGGTCTGGTTCTCGAAAATGAGGGCGGTTTGGGTAGGGGTTTGGATTGCTTGTTGAGTGAACTGTTGGTGGAGGGTGGGTAAGAGAGAGGGGGTAAAAGAGAGGGGAGAAGGATTGAATTTGAGCAGGAGTTGGTGGCGGTCGGCAGGGCTGAGAATAGGCAGCCGGTCAATGAGAGTTTGGGGATTGGGCTGGACGCTCTCTAGAAGCGTTTGAAAGTAACGGCTGAGACGTTGAAGCGTGGCCGCAGAATAGCGATGAGTGTCGTAGTAGAAAGTGGCCGTAAGCTGCTCAGGTGTGCGGACGCAGGTGAGCTTGATACCAAAGCGATCCGCGCAGACGTTAGCCTGTTGAAGGCAGATAGAGAGATCGCCTGCGGGGAGGGGGCTGGGCCGCTCTTCATATTCATAGCTGAAGGGGAAGGTTAGCGGCGAGACGGCAGCTGGAGACCAGAAGTTTTGCCAGTCACTGGCGGTGCAGGTGGCTTGGTGAATCTGCTGGAGCAGTTTGCTGAAAGGGGTCTCCGCTTCAAAGTGACAGGAGATGGGCAGAGTTCGAGCGAAGAGACCCATTGCGTCTTCCAAGTCTTCGTAAGGTCTGCCGTCAAAGACAGTTCCTAAGATGAGGTCGTCCTGGCCGGTGAGGCGCCAGAGGAGTGTTTGCCAGCAGGCTTGCAGACAAACAGACAAGGTCGTTCCCTGGCGGTTGGCGAAGGTAGATAAAGAGGCGATCGCTTCCTCTCCTAACGCTACCGTCACGCTACCGGGTTCAAAGCGAGCTAACTCTGTCTGTGGTTCTGTCTGAGGCTTTGGCAGGCCGTCGACCGCAGATAGCTCAACTTTCGACAGGGTGGTGAGGTCGTACTGTTGCCAGTGGGCCTTTCCAGCTTGAGTGGTCTCGTCGTCTGCCGTCAGCAGGTCATGCTGCCACTCGCAAAAGTCTGCATACTGAAGCGGATCTTCTGAGGGGTCGTCGGCTCCTGTCGCTAGCCAATGATGAGGTTGGCTGTTTGCAGAATAGAGCTGGCAGATTTCACCCACTAAATTCTGAAGGGTTCGCGTATCTGCGCAAAGCGAGGGCAGGCTCAGCAGCAGCTTCGACCGCTGAGGCGATAGGGTCGCCAGGCAAGCACTAAGAGCCGCCTGGCTAGATTCATTACGGACACTTCCGACTTGAAAGCTGTCTATCTTGCGCTGCTGAACCTCAGGACTCAGGCCGCTCAGATCCATTGTCTGCCAAGAGAGGGAACTTTCCTCAGCAATCACCTGAAAGGGGAGTTTTATGCCGGCGGGACGATGAAACGTTGTGCGCAGAATTTCGTGGCGGTCAATAACCCGCTGTAAAGTCTCCTTTAACCGTTCCGGGTTTAGCGAACCGGCGATCAGCAGCGTGCAGTGGGCTAGATAAATCGAGCCGTCGTGCTGCAGCCAGAGCTGTTCTTGCTGGGAAGACAGTCGAGCGCCCGTGATAGTACTTGTGTTGGTGTGATTCATTCTTCTCTACCCTTCGTATTGCTCAAGAAGGATTCCTGGTTTTTTGAAACTTAAAGCGACCTGTTAGATAGGAGATTCAACTAAGATTGGGACTAAATGCTGGCTTCATCGATCATCTCTCCCATCGCAACCGTGATTTTTCGAGGCCCGACAAAAGGATTGCGGCTGTGGGCGGTCAGCATGTTGTCAAGTATTAAGACATCGCCTATCTGCCAGGTAAAGCTGACGGCCTGCTCGCGATAGATTTCACAGATTTCAGCCATCACCGCATCTTCAATCACGCTGCCATCGCCGTAGTAAACGTTTCTGGGCAGATCTGTCTCTTCAAACACAGATCGCACTGAGGCTTGTTTGGCCGCTTCCAGACAAGAGACATGATGAAGCTGAAGCTGATTGAAGAAAACCCAGTCTCCCGTTTTGGGATGCTTGGCGATCGCCGGACAGAGCCGACGAGTTTTGAGCGTACCGTCTGATTTCCACTCAAATTCAATGGCAGCCTGTTGGCAGAGCTGTTCTACAGCGGCACGGTCTGTGGTTTTGAAGAAGTCTTGCCAGCTGACATCGAGCCCCTCTACAAAGTTTCGAACATACATGATTTTCTTTTGCTGAAACTGTTCTCTGATGGCGGGATCTAGCCGTTGATAAATCTTTCGGCAGTCGACTATCGGCGTTTCTCCGCCTTGCTGCGCAGCCTGCAAACAGAAGAAAAATTGCTTCAATGGCCAGCAGTGCAGGTGCGAGCTTTCGTTGTGAAACAGAATTGTCTGATCGGCCGGGTAGGGCGTCGAGCGATAGATGTAGCGGCTTTCCTGTTCTTGCGGCAAGTCGCCATAATCCCCGCGCAGATGAGGGCATAGCCCTCTGGCAAACTGCTCAAATTTAGGAACTGAAGCAATGCTAAAGCCGCGAAACAAAATTGCCCCGTGTTTTAACAGCGCTGAATCTAAAAACGCCTGATTCTCCTTCAGCCATTCGTTCAGATGAATTTGTTCGGTCGTGGGAGAGACCACCAGAGGCAGCGGCGTTTCTGGGTGGAGTAGAGAGGTTTTGATCAGGCTCATCTGCGCGAGATCGTGCGTCTTGCGCCGCGCCCGCCGCAATTTTTTCAGCTGGGAGGCTTGATGGTGTTGTTTGTTCATGGTTTGCTGTGTTCTTTCAGAGTCTGTCAGCATGGCTAGCGTGTCGATAGGGGCATCCGGCTGGGCCACAATACTGGCCAAGAGCGTTTGAAAATGGGTCGATATCCGCTCCAGGGTGGCAGGCTCAAAGAGATCGGTGTTGTACTGCCAGGTGCCTTGGAGACTGTCCTCGGCTTCGGCCATAAACAGGGCTAGGTCAAACTTGGCCGTGCCGCTGTCAACGCTAAGCGGGCTGAAAGTCAGCTCTGAATGCGTCAGGGTGGGCATCGGCATATTTTGCAGGACAAATAGCACCTGTACTAAGGGGGCATAGCTCAAGTTCCGCTCAGGACGCAAGGCTTCGACCAGCGTTTCAAACGGTAAGTCCTGATGGTGATAAGCCTCAAAGGCGACGGCCTGCACCTGGGCCAAGAGTTGGCGAAAGCTATGGCGTCCCGAGACCCGGCTGCGCATCACCAGAAGGTTAACGAAAAAGCCAATTAGACCCTCTAGCTCCGTGCGATTTCGACCGGCGATGTCGGTGCCAACCGGGATATCGATTTGTCCGGTATAGCGATAGAGCAGGGTTTGAAACGCGGCTAGGAGCGTCATGAACAGCGTTCCGCCCTGCTGCTGACTCAGGGTTTTGAGTGCGGCTGTTAGAGCAGGCGGAAGCGTAAAGGCGATTTTGGCGCCGCGAAAACGCTGAACCGACGGACGGGGATGGTCGGTTGGCAGCGCGAGGAGCGGGGGTGCGCCTGCTAGCTGTTGTTTCCAGTAGGTGAGCTGAGCGTCTAAAAGATCTCCTTTGAGCTGTTGACGCTGCCAGCAGGCGAAGTCAGCATACTGAATGGGAAGGGGGGATAAGGCAGGCGGCACATCTGTCGTGAAGCTTTCGTAGAAAGTTGCCATCTCTTGGAAAAACACCCCCATCGACCAGCCATCTGAAATAATGTGATGCATGGTCAATAGCAAAACGTGGGACGCTCTTGCCAGCTTCAGTAAGGTGAACCGCACCAGGGGCCCCTGGCTCAAGTTAAACGGCTGCTGAGCTTCTGCGGTGGCGAACGGTTGTAGCTGGGCTGCCTGCTGTTGTGACAACAGATCTCGCCAGTCCTCTATCTGCAGGCTAGCTCCAGCGACAGGTGAGATTACCTGAGTGGGGCCGTCTGCTTCTAGCTTAAAGGTCGTGCGCAGGGCTTCGTGGCGCAGCTGAATGGCCTGCACGGCTTGCGACAAGGCAGTGATCTGGAGCGGCCCCGTCAGGCGCACGGCCACGGAAATGTTGTAGGCGGCCCCGCTATCGCCTAACTGATCGAGGATCCACAGCCGCTGTTGCACAAACGACAGCGGCAGAGAGTCCTGGCGGGAAACGGTCGGAATCGGCGGTAGAGGGGACGGCAGACTGCGTTCAGCCTGATTGAGAAAGGCCAAAATCTCTGGCTTGCGCCGAGTGAGTTGGGCCAGCAGCGTTGAGGTCAACATTCCTTTGGGAGCGCTGTAAGAGAGCTGTCCCTCTTCGCTCCAAAGGTGAATATCTAGCTGCCGCAGGTCGGAGACTAGCTGATACACTGGCTTCATAATCTGCCCTCCTGGCGGGTGCTCTCAAGTTCAGCGGCTGGGCGATCACTGCTGTCAGCCCAGCGGCTTAGCTCAATCCGCTCGGCCATGACGGCGACAGTTGGCTCGTCGAACAAGCTGTGCAGCGGCAGGTCGATATGAAAGGCTTCTCGCACACGAGACATGACCTGAGTGGCCAGCAGAGAATGTCCGCCCAGATCTAAAAAGTTGTCGTGGATGCCAATCGGCTCGACGCCCAGCAGAGTTTGCCAGATCTCTACCAGGGTTTGCTCAATAGCGGTGCTAGGGGCGACATAGGCATTGGCCAGGTGGGGCCTGCTGTGGTGCTCCTGAGAAGCGCGAACAACGGTCGGCTCTGACGTTCCCATCTGCGTGACCCACCGCTCGATTCGGGTGGACAGATGGCCGGTGGAGACGACCACCTGCCTGAGATCTGCCCAGCCCAGCAGACGCTGCAAAACGGCGACTCCCTCTGCGGGCGTTAGGGCCAGTTCGTTTAGGTCTGAGCCAAAGGTCTCATCTGCCTTATGCTGATCAGAAGGCTGGCCCGAGGGCTGAGGTGGCTTGAGCTGCCAGCCCTCCCAGTTGATGCTTAGCCAGGGAATAGCCTTCTGGCTTTGCTGATGGGCAAAGGCGTCTAGGAAGCGGTTGGCAGCGGCATAGGCCGAAAATCCTAAGCCCCCCAATATGGAGGATAGAGAAGACATTAAGAGACAAAAGTCTAGGGGCTGCGATCGCCCTGCCGCTTCAGCGCCCAATAGCTGTTGTAGAACGAGCGTCCCCTGAATCTTGGCGTGAAACTGCTGTTCACAAAACTCGGGAGTGGTTTCTGCGAGAGTGGCAAAGGCTTTGCCCGCAAAGCAGCCCGCCGCGTGGATGACGCCGTTGAGCGGACCAAACTGGCCTTCGGCTTTGGCAATCGCCGCTTGCATCTGCGCCAAGTTGGCAACATCAGCGCTAATTACCAGTACCTCGGCACCGAGATCTTCAAGCATCTGGATCTGTTGAATTTGTTGACTGACCCGGTCATCTTCGGCATGGTCGGCCAGCCAATTAACCCACTGATCGCGATCTGGAAAGGCAGACCGCCCGGTCAGAATCAGCCTGGCCTGTACCGTTTTGGCTAAGTAGTGAGCCAGCACCTGGCCAATTCCTCCGAGTCCCCCCGTAATTAAGTAGACGCCCTGTGTCTTGAGGGGGGCGATCGCCCGCTCCGAATCTGTTTGAGCCGGATCTGTCTGAGGGTGCGCCAATGGCAGCGGTTCAAAGGTCTGCACCCAGCGATGACGACCTCGATAGGCCACTGCTAGCTCCGCTGAGGGCGTTTGGATCTCTTGCCACAGCTGATCTATCAGCGTTTTCCACTGTTCCTGATCAGGTTGGGGCAGCGCAACATCAATGGTTCGACAGCGGAGATGGGGGTATTCCTGAGGAATCACCTTGCAGGGACCCAGCATTGTCGCCTTTTGCGGGCAGAGGTGCTCGTCGCCAGTGACAGACTGAACTTGGTTGGAGACCACTGTGATCGGCAGCACCTCGGCACCGGGCAAGCCGCCTAGCGCCTGAGCTAGAAAGAGCAAGCTGTAAAACCCTCGCATCTGCAGTTGAGGATCTTGCTCATCTACCGGCTGAGCTAAAGGTGCGCCCCCTTTACAAGCGGCCGAAAGACTCCATAGATGAATCACTTGCTGCGGACGCGATGCCAGAACAGTCAGCTCTCTCAGCAGCCGGTCGTAGTCAGACCGCTGAGTAGGATTGAGCGTATAGTGGCGCTCATGCGGTTGAGTAAAGTCTTCCCCTGGCTGCACGACTGTCACCCGCTGACCCAACTGTTCTAGTCGTTTAACCAGCTGGTCACCGACACCGCTCGCGTCCATAAACACCAGCGTATGGGCATCGGCCACTGCGGGCTCAGCGGCTTCCAGCGGCAGGCGAAGGCGTTTCCAAGAGGGTAGGTAAAACCAATTGGCCTGGTCTACTTTGCCAGAGCGGAGAGCTGTTGTTGGGCGAACGGCCTCGCCAGGGGCAGGCGGTTCAACCCAGTAGCGCTGACGTTCAAAGGGATAGGTGGGCAGGGCTAGGCGACGACGCTGTTCATGTGCATACTTTTGCGACCAGTCAATCGTCACTCCTGCCAGCCAGAGCTTACCTAGGGTTGTCAGCAAATAGGCGGCGTCTGACTGCTGTTCTTTGGGATGGCGTATTGAGGTGAACACGGCTTGAGCAGGGAGATCGGATTGTTCTGCTTTCTTTTGTGCGGCGATATGCTGCTTGGCCAGTGTGCTTAAGGTTCGTCCCGGTCCGACTTCTAGCAGTAGCGTTTCAGATTTCAACAGTTCGGATAGGCCCGGCGAAAACCTCACCGGCTGACGCAGATGGCGAGCCCAATAATCTGGACTGGTGGCTTCTTCAGCGGTAATCCAGGTGCCCGTCACATTCGAGATGAAGGGGATCTGTGGAGGAGACAGGCTGATCTGTTTAACCTGCTGCCGGAAGGGTGTCAGAATGGGCTCCATCATCGGCGAGTGAAAGCCGTGGGAGGTTCGTAAGCGGCGACAGTTCACACCCTCAGCGGCTAGCTGCTGTTCTAGCGTGGCGATCGCCGCCTCTGTGCCTGACACCACACCAGCCGTTGCCCCATTGACGGCTGCTAAAGAGAGATTTGGCTGAGTCAGCCACGGCTGCAGATCAGCTTCTGACAGCGTCACTGCTAGCATTGCGCCTGCGGGCAATGACTGCATCAGCTGACCTCGGGCGGCGACTAGGGCCAGGGCATCTTCAAGCGAGAAGACACCCGCTAGGGTAGCGGCTACATATTCGCCAATGCTGTGCCCAATCATCGCCTGCGGCTGAACCCCCCACTGCATCCAGAGTTGGGCTAGGGCGTATTCAATCACAAACAGGGCGGGCTGGGTTAGAGCCGTTTGCTGCAGCTGGGTGGTTGCCTCAGTCTCATTTGCAGGCGCGTAGATGACCTGGCGCAAGTCTTGACCTAGATGAGGCAGGAGCGCATCACAGCAGCAATCCACCTGAGTGCGAAAGGTCGGTTCGGTTTGGTAGAGTTCTGCGGCCATCTGCACATACTGAGCGCCCTGACCGGGAAACATAAACGCGACAGACGGCGCAGTTTGGGGGTTGCCGCTCAAGACCCGCGTAGGGGCCAAGCGAGTGAGGGCATCCGCCGCATCTGCCGAAGACTGACACACCAGCAGCCGACGATGATCAAAGGCTCGCCGCCCGACACTGAGTGTGTAGGCGACATCCGCGAGGGTTATATCTGGCGTCTGTTGGAGCTGTTCGGCTAGATTCGCGGTGGCCTTGTCTAGGGCGGTGGGCGTCTTGGCCGAGAGTAGCAACAGCTGCCAGGGACGAGCTGTCTTTGAGGTATTCTCTAGGGGAACCTCATAAGCAGATGAGGGCACTGGGGGAGCTTCTTCCAGGACGACATGGGCATTGGTGCCGCCAATGCCAAACGAGCTGACGCCGGCTCGGCGCGGGGTATTTTCGGTAGGCCACTGACGCAGGGTTGAGTTGACAAAGAAGGGACTGTTGTCCAGATCAAGCTTTGGATTTGGCTGCTGACAGTGGAGACTGGGCGGAATTTGGCGATGTTTGAGTGCGAGGACAGTTTTAATCAGGCCAGCCACGCCAGCTGCCGCATCTAGATGGCCAATATTGGTCTTAACAGAGCCAATGGCGCAGAAGTTTTTTGCCTGAGTCTGACGGCGAAAGGCTTGGGTTAGGCCCGCTACCTCAATCGGGTCGCCCAGCGGCGTACCGGTGCCGTGGGTCTCCACGTAGGTTACCGACTCGGCCTCAACGCCAGCGACTAGCTGGGCTTCGGCGATCACAGCCGCCTGACCTTCCACACTGGGGGCCGTATACCCCACTTTTAGGGCACCGTCGTTGTTGATTGCCGATCCTTTGATTACAGCGTGGATGCAGTCACCATCAGCGATCGCTGATGCCCGCCGCTTCAGCACCACAACGCCGACGCCATTGCCGCCCACCGTCCCCTGAGCCTGCGCATCAAACGCCCGGCAGTGACCATCCGGCGATAAAATCATCCCTTCTTGGTAGAGATAGCCTTTGGCTTGAGGCACGCGCACCGATACGCCCCCGGCTAGGGCCATATCACATTCGCCATTGAGCAAACTCTGAGCCGCCATATGAACAGCTACCAGAGAGGTTGAACAGGCCGTTTGAACGCTGACGGCAGGCCCCTTAAGATTCAGCTTGTAAGCAACCCGGCTGGCCAAAAAATCTTTGTCGTTGCCCAGCATTCCCTGGTAAATAGCCAAGGCGTCTGACCCCGTGAGAACCGGATAGAGATTGTTGAGTAGATAGGTATTAACCCCCGCTCCGGCATAGACCCCAATTGAGCCGCCGTAGGTCTCAGGATTATAGCCAGCCTGTTCAATCACCTCCCAGGCACATTCCAAAAAGAGTCGCTGTTGGTGATCCAACAGTTCTGCTTCTCTAGCGCTAAAGTCGAAGAAGGCAGCATCAAACTGTTCAATGCCTGTCAAGATCCCATTCGCTTTGACATAGTCAGGGTGGTTTAGCAGCTGCTCGTCCACCCCGGCGGCCATCGCCTCTGCCTCAGAGAAAGAAGAAATTGACTCAATCCCCTGCTGTAGATTATGCCAATAGGTCTCTAGATCAGGTGCCCCTGGGAACCGTCCTGTCATGGCAATTACAGCAATGTCCGAATCAAAGTCCGAATCAAAGTCTGACTCAAAGTCTGACTCAAAGGTTGCAGCAGGTGAATCGTCGCTAGCGAGCCAATTGTAGGCAATCTGATCAGGGCCGGCCTGACCGGTAGAAAATTGGAGATTGTGGCGAGTTTGTTCATTCATTGGGGCACCTCACTTCAGGTTCGCTAAGCGGTGGGCTTGCCGGCGCTGTCGGCGCTGGTCATTTGCAGACTGGCTCTGCCTGCGGGTCTTGGCCCGATCCTGACCGAACTGAGAAGGGCGGGCGGCGGGCTGGCTCAAGCGCTTAGCCAGTGTATGGACGGTAGGATATTGAAACAGCTCAACCATCGAGAGAGAATGCTCAAGCGTTTCTTGCAGTCGGCTGTGCAGCTGAACTAACAGGAGAGAATGGCCGCCCAGCTCGAAGAAATTGTCATGAATGCCCACGCGCTCGACCGATAACAGTTCCTGCCAAATCGTCGTAATCTTCTTCTCAAGGTTGGTTTGAGGCAGGACATAAGCAGTGTCTAGACTAGGGCGGTGCCCATCAGGTGCCGGTAAGGCCCGGCGGTCTACCTTGGCATTAGGGGTCAGGGGCAGTGCCTCTAACGTCACAAAAATTGCGGGCACCATGTAGTCGGGCAGGGCCTGTTGAAGACTGCGGCGCAGTTCGCTAGTGGTGGGTAGCGCCTGCTGCGAGACTGTTGGCTCGGGCACGATATAGGCGACTAGCTGCCCTTGACCTGTCGCATCTGGCCGATCTACCACCACTGTTTGAGCGATCGCCGGATGCTGCGCCAGTAGAGCCTCAATTTCGCCCAGCTCAATCCGGTGTCCGCGAATTTTGACCTGATGATCGAGCCGACCGAGAAATTCAATCGTCCCGTCGCGTCGATAGCGAGCCAGATCGCCCGTTCTGTAAAGCCGCTCCCCTCGTTCTCTAGACGCTTGGCTACAGGGATGGGGGATGAATTTCTCCTGGGTCAGATCTGGACGATTTAGATAGCCCCGGGCCAGTCCTGCGCCGCCGATGTGCAGTTCGCTAGGCACCCCAATCGGCACCGGCTGACGGTGGCGATCCAGGATGAAAATTTGCGTATTGGCAATCGGTCGGCCAATTGAGACGAGCGCTGAGTGATCGGCGGGAGCGGTCTCCTCCGTTTTCTGATCTACCCTGTGCATGGCTGACCAGATGGTTGTTTCGGTAGGGCCGTATAGATTCCAGAGGGCATGTCCTCGCTGACGAAGCTGATCGGCCAATGCCTGAGGCAACGCCTCTCCGCCGCAGAGAATGCTCAGGCGCGCTTGCCCGGCCCATCCGGCTGCCAGCAACAATCGCCAGGTAGCCGGGGTAGCCTGCATTACGGTTACGCCCAGCCGGTCGAGGGCAGACCCAAGTTGAGCCCCATCAGAGGCCAGGGTTCGACTTGCAAGCACCGTGCGGGCACCGGTACAGATTGGCAAGAACAGTTCGAGAACGGCAATGTCAAAGGACAGCGTGGTCACCGCCAGCAGGATATCTTCAGGGGTAAGCTGTAGCTCATCCTGCATCGCCCGCAGAAAATTCACGACGCCCCGATGGAGAACTTGTACGCCCTTGGGTTTACCGGTTGACCCGGAGGTATAGATCACGTAGGCCGGATGCTCAGGCTGTACCCCGCTAGTGGGATTGTGCTCGGGGTGCTGAGCCAGCGTAGGCCAGTCGGTATCTATGCAGATCACCTGAGCGGCAGGCGAGGGGAGCGTGGCCACCAGAGACTGTTGCGTCAACAGCGCCGAGACGCTGGCATCGGTCAACATATGCTCTAAACGAGCGGTTGGATAGGCTGGGTCTAGGGGAATGTAGGCTCCGCCCGCTTTGAGAATACCGAGCAGCCCTACCATCATTTCCAATGAGCGCTCTATGTAGAGACCTACCCGCGACTCTGGGCCAATGCCCAGGCTTTGCAGGTGGTGGGCTAGCTGGTTAGCCCGAGCGTTGAGTTCCCGGTAAGTGAGCTGCTCTGCTTCAAATTCGACGGCGATCGCCTCTGGGGTTTGCTGTACCTGCGCTTCAAACAGCTGATGTAGACCCTGACGCTGAGGATAGACAACTTGAGTACTGTTCCAGGTCTCCATCAGCTGATGCTGTTCGGGTTCACTCAAGAGCGGTAGGTCGGCAAGTTGTTGTTCTGGGTGGCTGGCGATCGCTCTCAACAGCGTCTGAAAATGGCCAATCATTGCGGTCATGGTAGACGGATCGAACAAATCGCTGTTGTATTCCCAGATTCC
The DNA here is from genome assembly GCA_049646425.1 of Phormidesmis sp. Taxonomy (GTDB): domain Bacteria; phylum Cyanobacteriota; class Cyanobacteriia; order Phormidesmidales; family Phormidesmidaceae; genus Phormidesmis. The sequence continues at coordinate 21,818 of JBARVU010000141.1, forward strand.
CGTCAGGCCAGATTCTGACTCTGTCAGCGAGAGAAATAGATCGAATTTCGCGGTCACACTCTCGATTTCTAAGGGCGTTAGCGTTACCCCCGGCACTTCCCAATCCTTCAATGGAGAAGGTTGCAAGGTGAACATCACCTGAAACAGGGGGCTATGGCTAAGATTTCGGTCGGGCTGGAGGGCGCTGACCAGCTGCTCAAAGGGTACGTCTTGATGGGCATAGGCTTCTAGAGCAACCTGTCGTACCCGATTCAAAACTTCGGTGAAGGTCGGATTGCCCGAGAGATCGGTTCGCAAGACGAGGGTATTGAGAAAGCACCCGATCAGGGGCTCAATCTCCTGACGATGACGATTGGCAATCGGAGAGCCGATGAGAATATCCTCCTGCGTGCTATAGCGACTGAGCAAGCTTGCAAAAGCAGCCAGCAGGGTCATAAACAAAGTAGTGTCAGTTTGTTGGCTAAGCTGCTTGAGCGCTTGGGTGAGGTTGCTATCGAGCTGAAATCGCTCGGTTTGGCCATGAAAGGTTTGCAGGGCAGGCCGCGGTCGGTCGGTGGGTAGATCCAGCACGGGCGGCGCGTCAGTCAGCTGCTGTCGCCAGTAGTTGAGCTGGGTCTCTAGCAGCGGGCCGGTCAGCTGCTGCCAGTGAGCAAAGTCGGCATACTGCACCGGCAAGGCTGGTAGGGGTGACGGCTGTCCCTGGGAGAACGCTGTATAGAGAGCCGCAACCTCTCGCAGCATAATCTCCATAGACCATCCGTCAGAGATAATATGATGCATCGTGAGCAGTAAGACCTGACGGGTGTCTTTGAGCTGCAGTAGGCTGAGTCGCAGCAGCGGTCCCGTGGCGAGATCAAACGCAGTTTGGTGAGATTGTTCGGCTCGCTGTTGTACGGCCATAGCCTGTTCTGCCTCAGAGAGTCCTTGCAAGTCCACCGCTTCAAGCGTGACCGACGAGGCAGGAGAGACGGCCGCTACCACGGTACCCGCCTGTAACTGGAAGTGGGTGCGGAGCGTCTCGTGGCGATTGACAATCTCTGCGATCGCTTGGCTCAGCGCCTGGCGGTCGAGCTGACCGTCGAATCTTACGGCTGCTGACACATTGTAGGCAGTTTTTCCTTGTTCTAGCTGGTCGAGAAACCATAGTCTCTGCTGCGTAAACGACAAAGGCCGATCATCCGCCTGGGGCCTGGGCACAATCGCCGGTAGCGGTAGGGGAGCGTCTTCTTGACGGGCCGCTTCAATGGCCTCGCTAAGGGACGCGACTGTTGGGCGCTCGAACAGTTGGCCCAAAGGCAGCTCGACTGCAAAAGCGGTTCGTAGCCGAGAGATCACCTGGGTCGCCAGCAGCGAATGACCCCCCACTTCAAAAAAGTTGTCGTAGATACCCACTTCGCGCCCTAAGAGATCTTGCCAAATGCTAACTAAGACAGTCTCTGTCGGCGTACGCGGGGCGACCTGGCTGTCTCGTCCGTGGCTGACAGCATCCGGGGCAGGCAGTGCCGCCCGATCCACTTTTCCATTGGCTGTCAGAGGCAGGGCCGTCAGCATGACAAAGGCGGTCGGCACCATGTAGTCGGGTAAGGTCGCCGCCAGAAAACGGTGCAGGTCGCCTGGGGTAGGCGCCAGTTGCTCGGGCACAATATACGCCGCCAGACTGGTATATCCTTGAGCATCTGGGCGAACAATCACCCGCGCAGAGCGAACAGCCGGGTGGCCGCTCAGACAGGCTTCAATTTCTCCTAGTTCGATGCGGAATCCCCGAACTTTTACCTGATGGTCGAGCCGGCCGAGATATTCGAGCGTGCCGTCAGGCCGATAGCGCGCCAAGTCTCCTGTTTTATAGAGGCGACCGCGGCCAAACGGATTGGCAATAAATCTCTCAGCCGTTAGCTGGGGCCGATTGAGGTAGCCTCGGGCCACCCCCGCCCCGCCGATATAGAGTTCGCCGCTGACCCCAATAGGCACTGGTTGACCGTGCTGATCGAGGACATACAGTTGAGTATTAGCGATGGGCCGACCGATGGGAATCTCACCGGCCAAAGTGTCTTCTAAAGGCACCTCATAGACACAGCAGCCCACCACGGTTTCTGTCGGGCCATACTCATTGATCAGTCGAGTGCGGGGGGCGTGCTTGCGCCAGAAGGTGAGGTGTTGTCCCAGTAGAGCTTCACCGCCAATGACCAGCGCCCGGCTGCATCCTTGGGCGGTCTCGGGGGGCAATAGCTGGCTGAGGGCATCAAGGTGGGCCGGCGTAATTTTCACCAGGCTAAAGTTGTTGTGAGCACTCAAGGCATCTCTGAGCGCTTCTATCTCTTGAGTGGCTCTCTCGCCGTCGTTAGCCAGCATCATCACGGGCTGGCCAACTAACAAGGGAGAGAACAAACTGGTCAGTGTGGCATCGAAGCCAATCGAAGAATGAACCGGACTACCACAGCCACCGGCAACCGCATAGGCATCGATGCACCAGCTCAAGTAGTTCACCAGACCGCGATGGGGAATTAGGGTGCCTTTGGGCTGGCCGGTAGAGCCTGAGGTGTAGATGACATAGGCCAGGTGCTCAGAAGTGACTGTACTGGCCGGGGATGTCTGAGGCAAGCGCCCGAGCTGGGGAGATGCAGTATCTAGGCACAGCACTTGGGTCGCTGGGTCGACAAGTTGACTCACCAAAGATTGCTGAAGCGTCTGTTGGGTCAGCAGCACGGCCACTTGCGCATCTTCTAACATAAACTTCAGCCGAGACGGAGGGTAGGCCGGGTCTAATGGCACGTAGGCCCCTCCAGCTTTGAGAATACCGAGGAGACCCACCATCATCTCCAGTCCGGGAGCCAGGCAAATGCCAACTAGGCTGTCTGGCCCTACCCCTAGCGTTTGCAGTTGGTGCGCCAGCTGATTTGCTCGGGTATCTAGGTCTCGATAGGTGAGAGATTGATCGCCAAAGACAACGGCCGGGGCGTCGGGCGTTTTGACGACCTGCTGTTCGAATAGCGTGTGAAAACAGCGATCACTTGGGTAGTCTTGCTGGGTTTGGTTGAACTCAACTAGGAGCTGCTGTCGTTCTGAAGGGGTGAGAATAGCGAGTTGGTCGATTGCTGTCTGCGGCTGTGCCAGCGTACTGCCTAGTAGGGTGCAAAGCTGACCGGCTAACCGTTGGATATCTGCTTTTTCAAAGGCTTGAGTATCGTAGTGGAATTCAATCGCGAGGGCTTCGGCAGTGCGTATCGCTACGAGCTTCACTTTGTAGGGAGTCAGATAAACTGACTGCTGCTGAATCGAGAAGCTGACGCCGCCAGCCATCGCTTTCGGCGGGCGAACTGCATACTCAAAGCCAATTTCAGAGGAGGGTTGAGCATCTTGCTCAGACAGTTGCGCCGACTCTCCATTCAGCATGACGCTGTAGAGGAAGGGGTCTAACTGGGTAGAGAGATCGGCGACGGCTGCTGTCAAATTAGCCAACACTGTCTGAAAGCTCAGGTTCGATTGAAATTGACCTGTGACTGGCAGCGCTTGCGCGAACAGGCCTATGGCGTTGTGTAGCTCTTCGTAAGGTCTGCCGTCCAGCAGATAGTCGACCACCAGGGTAGGACTACTGGTCAGACGCCAGAGCAGCGTTTGCCAGCAGGCGAGTAGCCAAACCGGCACTGTAGAAGAGAGCGGGGCGATCGCATCGAGTTTGGCCACCTGTTCCGATGGAATTGTCACCGTCAAGACGTCAGGCGTAAACTCGGCCCCAGCGGCAATATCTTGTTCGCCGGGCAGCTTAAGATCTGCAAAGACCGAGGGGTGTGAGGGAACAAGCGAAGGAGGTGCGGCCTCTTCTAGAAGAGAGTATTGCCATTCGGCAAACTGAGCATACTGAATCACCTCTGCTTCATCTAGGCTTCGGTCATTTAGGTGGCTTTGGCTATCTAGGAGAAGCTCGGCGTAGGCTTTGCTGAGTTCCGTGACCAGGTTGTTGAGCGTCCAGGCATCGGCGCACAGCGACGGTAGCGTAATTCTCAGAAGATGACGATACGCCGACTGTCTCAGCAGGGTGACCTGTAGGGGTGGTGCCTCCTCACCTTCAGCCTCAGCTGCTGGCGCTGGGCGAAACAGGGACTGGATGTGAGTTGCCTGTTGATCAGGCGACTGTCCACTCACATCGATCCGCTGCCATTGACACTTTTCTGTTTCACTGATCGCCTGTACCGGCAAACGAATCCCTGCTGGCTGGACAAAGGTAGTGCGGAGAATCTGATGGCAGGCGATAATTTGGTTCAGCGCCTGCTCTAAAATCTCATCGTTTAGCACGCCCTCCAGAGCGATCGCACAGTGGGCTCGGTAGGCAGCCCCATTTTGTTGGAGCGGCCAGAGATGAGCTTGTTGGGCAGATAGCCGAAAGCCTTGAATGGTAGTTTCCATGTCTTTCTGAGGGATGATCAATACACTAAGCGGAGGGGCCAAGCGCTCTAGAACAGCACCGGGCGGGTTGATAGATCAGTCAATTTGCCAGCTGTCACCCATGGCGACCAGCAGGTTGCGCTCTCCTGAAAAAGAATTTCGGGCGTGAGCCGACAGCAGATTATCGAGCATTACAATGTCGCCTTGCTGCCAGGGAAAGCTCACTTCCAGCTGTTGATAGACTTCGCAGATAGTCGCCATGTCTTCGTCTGCAATCGGTGAGCCGTTGCCGTAATAACAGTTGCGAGGCAGGTCTTCTGCTGCGAAGAGGGTCAATAGAGACTGGCGCGTGGCTGTATCTAAACAGGACAGGTGCCAGTGTTGGGCCTGATTAAACCAAGACATTTCTCCTGTTTTAGGATGTTGGATGACCGCCGGACGAACGCAGCTTGCCTGTAGCCGATCACCTGACTTCCACTCAAACGTCATACCATTGTCTCGGCAGTGCTGCTCAACTTGAGCCTTATCTTCCGTTTGAAACACGGTTTGCCAGGGAAGGCCCGCACCCTGCCCATAGTTGCGGACATACATTATCTGCCGATCCACGAAGCGCGATTTAATCGGGTCAGGCATCTGTTCAAAGACCTGCCGGCTGTCAACAATGGGCGTCTCGCCGCCCTGCTGAGCTGGTTGCACACAGCCAAACCAAATCTTCAGCGGTACCTGACGATTAAAAGAGTTTTCGTTATGCCACAGAATCTTCTGCTCGGCTGGATAAAACACGGGCGTATACACCCGGCCGCTGACGGTGGCGCGAATGTGTTCACCGTTGTTTTGCAATAGTTCACGCGCAAGCGATGCGGTAAATTGCTCAAACTTGGGCGTTGTCAGCTTCTGATTAAAACCCCGAAAGAGGAGCGCGCCATGCTTTAGCAATTCTCTCTCTAGATAGCCCTGATGATGCTTTGCCCAATCGACTAGATCGAGACCTGCAGTAGTTGGCTTAATCATCAAAGGAAGAGTACTGCCTGACAACAGCTGAGTGGTTTCGACTAGGGTATCTTGACTTAATGTCTTCAGCTTGGGCCGGATAGCTTTGAGCTTAGACAGCTTGGAGCGTTTGTCTGCCTGTTGGGCGATCGCTTGCTGGGTTCGCTCAGTCTCATTCAATAGGTGCAGCTGTTTGAGCGGGGCATGGGGGCGATCACAAATGTCCGCTAACAGGGTTTGAAATTGCTGAACCATTTTCGCAACTGTAGCTGCCTCAAACAGGTCAGTGCTGTACTCAAACACTCCCTGTAAGCACTGCGACTTTTCCCACACAAACAGGGTTAGCTCATTTTGAGTAACGCGTTTCTCGATCTCTAAAGGCTTCAGCGTGAGATTTGGCAGCTTCAGGGTGGGGGGCGGCGCATTCTCAAACACAAGACTGACCTGGAAGAAAGGCGTCTGACCTCGGCTGCGCTCCGGCTTCAAGGCTTTGACCAGTTCGTTAAAGGGCAGATCCTGATGGGCGTAGGCGTCTAACACAACCTGTCGCACCCGGTCTAGCAGAGCGTGAAAGGGAGGATTTCCCGAACAGTCAGTGCGCAAGACTAGCTGATTTACAAAGAAGCCGATCAGCTCTTCGAGGTCGAGCTGATGGCGGTTGGCGATATCTGTTCCAACCACGACATCGGTTTGGCCGGTGTACCGGCAGAGCAGTATTTGAAAGGCGGCTAGCAGGGTCATAAACAGCGTTGCTCCAGAAGACTGGCTCAGGGCTTTGAGCTGCTGAGTGGTTTCCTCGCTGAGCTGAAAGCGTATCGTTCCCGCCTCAACCGTCTGCTTATTAGAACGAGGACGGTCAGTCGGCAGGACTAGGTGAGGGGGAATGTCTGCCAGCTGTTGCCGCCAATAGCTGAGCTGGGTATCTAGCAGCGCACCCGGCAACGTTTGTTTTTGCCACTCGGCAAAGTCTGCATATTGAATCGACGGTTCTGGCAAGGGAGACGATTTGCCCTGAGTGAAGGCGTTGTAGAGACTGGATAGCTCTCGGCTAAAAACCGCTACAGACCAAGCATCGGCAATAATGTGATGCACCGTGATCAGAAAGACATGGACATGCTCGGCTAGCTTCAACAGCTGCACTCGCATCAGAGGCCCCGTCGAAAGCTCAAACGGCGTCTGAGCGGCGGTATAGGCAAGCGATTGAGTCTGCTCGCTCTGGGCTTCAGGGGCGAGCGTCTGGAGATCGAGCACGGGCACCGGTAGCGTTGCCTCAGGCGTAATCACCTGGCAGGGCATTCCCTCAACCACTTTAAAGATTGTTCTAAGTACCTCATGGCGACGCCGAATTTCAGTGATCGCCTCGGTCAATGCCGGAATGTCTAGCGGCCCCTCTAAGCGCAACGCTCTAGAGATATTGTAGGAAACCTGATGGGGAGCCAGCTGATCAACCAGCCAAAGCCGCTCTTGCGCAAACGACAGCGGAAAGATAAACACCTCTTCTAAGGTGGCTGTTGCCATTGCCTTGTCCTCACTCAAACCGCTAACTGTATTTTGTTGAAGTATCATCCTACAGCCTCCAGAGAGCGGCTACCCAAGGTTTGAGCAGCGATTATGAGCGGATCTAGGAACACTGTCTGCGCAAAGGATTTTTTGCTGAGAGCGTATTTGTTTAACAAATGTATTTCTGTGCAGCCTGCAATTAAGTAGTCAGCCTGGTAGCGATGTTTCAGTCGCTCTAAGCTGCGTAGGGCCATTCGATAACAGATCGTATTTCGTTTAATCTGGTAGATCAGACGGTGAATTGCGGCCTGGTCAGGCTGATCGAGCAGAATAATACGGTCTTTAGTCAGCTGCCATAGCGCATGGTTTTGGAAAAGATTGAGCTGCCTTGTCCCTTCGGTGCAGACCAATAGATATTTACCCGGCTGTTCTAAAATCTGGTTGAAGATTAGATCAATTAAGGAAATAATCGGTCGCCGCAGTGAGTTGGGCAATTGGGGCAGGAGATGGTGGCAGGTAATGCAACAAAGGATATTCTCAGCGGTGCCCATCTCTCGCAGCCGTAACAGGGCAGCCGTTAGGTTTGCTAGCAGGGGTTGACTATTGCCGTTTAGCAAGGCTTCACTGCGGTCAGGGAAGGAAGGATCAGAATACATAATGACCCGAGGTGCATCCTGTTCTCGCAATTCGGATAGATTGTGTTCATAGAGCGTTTTGAGAAACTCTGCAGATGCCAGCGGTCCCATTCCTCCTACAATTCCTAACATCGCCACGGCGACCTCCCAATAGTTTTTTGACGTTTTCGGTTGCATGGTGAGGGCTGCTATCACAAGTTTGTACAATTGCAGCCGGGTGAGCCTATGGATGCTGCACCTGTTGTAGCTGTTCGAGCCTCGATCTAAGGGCACCCGAGAGGGTAATTTGTCCACTCGATAAAACCTTGGCCCGTCGCTGGCTGCGATCAACTTTTGTGATCGCACCGCTCCAAGTAAGCGCTTCTTCAGTCGCCTTCGCAGGCCGTAGCTGAGCGATCGCCCTGGCCAGCTCAGCCGGAGTCGGCGCTTCAAACACGGTTCGCAAAGGTAAGGGCACTTTCAGTCGGGTTCTCAGACGAGAGACCATCTGAGTCGCTAAGAGGGAATGCCCGCCTAGCTCAAAGAAGTTGTCCAGCCTGCCGATCTCCTCGACCTGAAGCACTGCTGTAAACACCTCTACAAGGGTGCGTTCTAGCTCAGTGCGAGGCGCGTCTGACGCTTCCTGATTGCGCTGTTCGCGTGCCGGTACTGGCAATGCCTGACGGTCTACTTTGCCAGTTGCGGTTAGGGGCAACGCCGTCAAAGGCACAAACCTGGCCGGTACCAAATACAGCGGCAGATGCTGCTTGAGAAAGTGGCGCAGATCGTCCGGCCGACAGGATTGGTTCGGTTTAGTCACAAAATAAGCCACCAGGCACTTGTCCGGGCCGATGTCGTCTCTGGCTATCACTGCGCTCTCACCCACCGCCAGGTGCTGGTTCAAGACCGTCTCAATCTCACCGGGCTGAATCCGGACGCCGCTGATCTTGATCTGATCGTCTAGGCGGCCTAAAACCTCGACCGCTCCATCTAGACAGTAACGACCGCGATCGCCCGTGCGGTAAAGGTAATCTTGCGGATCGTCCCGGAAGGGGTTGAGGACAAACCGCTGCCGAGCGGCGTCAGGCGCGTTGATATAGCCCAGCGTGCGGAAGGGTGTGCGCAGATAGATCTCTCCTAGTTCGCCGACACCGCAGAGCTGATTAGCAGCATTTAAAATCAGCGCCTGCGTCTCGGGTAATGGCCAGCCGCCCGGTAAAATGCCAGCCGGTATTTCCGACGGTACTGGATAGTAGCACTTCACCATGGTGGTTTCGGTAGCGCCGTAAAGGTTAACAATCGATCCTGCCAAGGGGAAGGCTTGCCGCCATTGACTGACCAATGTCTCCGTCAGCGGTTCTCCGGAGAAGAACAGCCAGCGGAGCGATCGCAATGTCACGCTCTTGGGCACATGCGCCAGCCAGGACTGGGCGATCGCAGGCACCGTATGCAGCAGAGAAACCTGTGCCTGCTCTAACCACGCCAAGATTTGATCGGCCCCCAGGTCGTCTTGCGACGCCGGTAAGCACAGGGTCGCCCCGCTGCACAGCGGCAAAAAGACATCTCTGAGAATTGCATCAAAGGAGAGACGGGTTAGCTGAGCCACGCGATCCGTCAGGCGCACATCAAAGGTTTGCTGCTGCCAGGCCAGAAAATGCGCGATTCCTTTGTGACAGCCCAACACCCCTTTGGGGACTCCCGTACTGCCGGAGGTAAAGAAAATATAGGCGGCATCGGCAGGCGCTAGCATCGGCAGGGGAAGCTGTTGGGTTTTCCAAGGCCGCAGCGGAGAGCCCGTGTCTGGATCGAGCGAGAGAATCGGCGTCGTAATCGCGCTTGTTATCTCTTTTATGTCGGTTGATCCTAGATCAATTAGATACTTGGCGTTTGCTTCTTGAAACATGCGCTGGTGGCGAGCCTCGGGCAAGTCTTGATCCAAGGTCAACAGCACCCCGCCACTCAACAAAACGCCAATCATGCTAACGATGAGACCAAAGCTGCGTTTGCCATAGATAGCCACCACATCTCCTTTTTTCAGGCCATTCGTCAGAAGTGCTCGAGCCAGGTGCCGGGCTAGCCGGGCGAGCTCACCGTATGACCAGGTGTGATCGCTTTGGCAGACAGCAGGCTGCTCAGGAGTGCGGTTTGCCCATGTCTCAAACCGAGCTGTCACCAGCGCATAGTCTGGCTCGGGTAGGATGCTGGCCGGTTGAGGCAGATTTTGAGCGGTTGGGGTGATCAGCGAATAGGACTGAATCGAGCGATCTGGGGCGGCCACGATCTGCTCTAGCAGAGCCTGAAACTGATCGAGAAAGCTGACCATTCGTTCTGGAGAAAACAGGGCTCGTTGGTAAACGACCTGAAGCTTCAGATCAGCCTGATCGGCCTCCGCATAGAGCGTCAGCATAAACTTGGATTCTAAGTCAGCCTGCGGTAACACGCTCAGGTTCAACCCCGAGAGATCCGCTGTCAGCGGGGGCGTATTGGTGAAGTTGAACATGACATTGAACACCGGATGACGATCCAGCGTTCGGTCTGGCTGTAGCACTTCCACCAGTTTCTCAAACGGTAAATGCTGATGCGCGTAAGCCCCTAACGCGATCGCTCGAACTTGCCTCAGATAGTCCAGAAAACTGGGATTGCCGCCTAGATGAGTGCGCAGGGGCAGGGTATTCACAAAACAGCCGATCAGCCCTTCAGTCTCAGCCTGATGGCGGCCCGCAATCGGCGTCCCCACGATCATATCTTCCTGATCTGTATAGCGGTAGAGCAGGATCTTAAAGGCCGTGAGCAGCGTCATAAACAGGGTCGCCCCCTGCTGTTGCGATAGCCGCTTGAGCTTTTCTGTCAGTGCCTGCGACAGCGTGAGAGACTGGCTGGCGCCCTGATGATTTTGCCCGGTGGAACCAGGGTAATCTGCTGGCAGCTGGAGTACCGGCAGCTGACCCGCGAGCTGTTTCTGCCAGTAGGCTAGCTGCGTCTCTAACACTTCCCCCTGCAACCATTGCCGCTGCCAAACTGCATAGTCCGCGTATTGAATTGGCAGCGCCGGTAAGGGCGATGGCTGCCCTGCTGCATAGGCGGCATAGAGAGCGGCCACCTCCCGCAAGAAGATCTCTATTGACCAGGCGTCCGCCACAATATGATGCATCGTCAGCAGCAGCATATGAGCGTCTGGCGCTAACTTCAACAATTTCAGAGAGATCAGCGGCCCTCGGCTAAGGTCGAAGGACTGCTGGGCGGCAGCAGTGGCCAATCTGTGGATTTCAGCCGGTTGCGCTGCCGCTGAGACCCCCTGCAAATCCACTGTCTCAAACGGCAACGACGGCGGAGGGCCAACCACCTGCACCACCGTATCTGACGTATCTGACTCGTGAAAGGTGGTTCGCAGCACTTCATGCCGCTGGATAATGGCAACCATTGCTTGGGCTAGCGCAGCCTCATTCAGCTGACCGTCTAAGCGGATCGCAGCTGGCATGTTATAGGCCGTCTGTCCCTCGGCTAGCTGATCGAGGAACCAGAGTCGCTGCTGAGTGAAGGACAGCGGTAGCTCGGTCGGTCGGTCAACAGACTGAATTGCCAGTGAGGAAGATTCTCTCTCTTCCTGGCGGACGCGCTCAACCTGGGCGCTGAGCACCGCAATCGTCGGATATTCAAACACATAGCGCAGCGGCAGCTCTATCCCAAGGGCCGTTCGCAGTCGAGAAATGACCTGCGTGGCCAGCAGCGAATGCCCGCCGGATTCAAAAAAGTCATCCTCGATGCCGACGTCAACCCCTAAAAGGTCACTCCAGATAGCGACCAAACACGCTTCCGTAGGCGTGCGGGGCGGCACTGGCTCAGTACTGGATGCCCGCTGTCGCTGAGGGGCTGGCAGGGCGCGGCGGTCGATTTTACCGTTGGGGCTGAGCGGCAGTGCCTCTAGAAAAACAAAGATCGCAGGCACCATGTAGTGAGGCAGCGTCTGTTTGAGAAAGTGGCGTAGCTGAGCGGATGTGGGCGCGGCCTGATGAGGCACGATATAGGCCACCAGACTCCGATCTGTGGACTGCTCGGTGTGAGCCGTCACCGCCGCTGCCTGTATCCCCTCATGCTGATGCAGGGTCGCTTCAAGCTCACTCAGCTCAATGCGAAATCCCCGAATTTTGACCTGATGATCGAGCCGACCGAGGTATTCAAGCGTGCCGTCGGCCCGGTAGCGAGCCAGATCGCCTGTTTTATAGAGACGCCCTGGGCCAAATGGATTAGAGATAAATTTCTCAGCCGTCAAGTCTGGCCGATTAAGGTAGCCTCGGGCCAGCCCTGCTCCGCCAATGTGCAGTTCTCCGGCTACGCCGATGGGCACCAGCTGCAGAGCCGAATCTAGAATATAGACCTCGGTTTGGGCAATTGGGCGGCCGATCGCTGGAGATTGAGTCGCGCCCCTTGGCACGCTGGCATAGGTAGAATAGGTGGTATCTTCCGAAGGGCCATAGAGATTAAACACCTGTTTGACAGCGGTTTCGCGATAGATCTGTTGAACCAGCGGGTTGTGCAGGGCTTCCCCGGCTAAGTTAACGGTGCGAACCGAGGCTGGCACGGCCTGCATCCTCAATAGCTCAGCCATGGCTGAGGGCACTGTGTTAATGAGCGTTACCTCTTCAGCGGCGGGTAGTGCCGGCAGCTGTAAGGCGTTCTCTGCTAGAATCACTTGCCCGCCCCAACACAGCGGTAAAAACAGTTCAAAGACCGAGAGATCGAAACAGAGTGAGGTAGACGCGAGTACGCCTGCCCGCTGTTCTGCAGAGAACACGTCCCTGGCCCAGTGCAGCAGCGCAGCGGGACTGCGGTGTTCAATCTCTACTCCCTTTGGCCGACCGGTAGAGCCTGAGGTATACAGCACATAGGCCAGATTTGAAGCGGTAACTTCTCTTTCTAGATTGTGGTCAGGCTGCTGGGCGATCGCTGCAGCATCGGCCGCTAAGTCAACGCAATGGGCGGTGATATCGGCAAATGTCTCTGCCCACTGGGGCTGGGTTAGCAGCACAGGGGCCTGCGCGTCTGAGAGCATAAAGGCCAGGCGGGCAGCCGGATAGTTAGGATCTAGCGGAACGTAAGCACCGCCCGCTTTGAGCACCGCTAGCAGCGCCACAACCATTTCCGCAGACCGATCCACACAAATCCCCACTCTGACTTCAGGGCCAACTCCCAACGTCTGCAAATGACGGGCCAGTTGGTTGGCTCGGGCGTTGAGCTGAGCATAGGTCAGCCGCTGCTGCTGAAAAACGACAGCAGTCGCGGTTGGCTGTTGCTGCACCTGAGCTTCAAACAGTGAGTGAACACAGCCCGCTGTTGACGGGAGTTCAGTCGGGTCAGTGGCCCAGCCGATCAGCTGCTGTTGTTCTGTTGTTGTTAAAAGCGGTAGCTGCCCCACAGGCTGCTCGGGATCGCTGATCAGGGCTTCGAGCAGCGTTTGAAAGTGACCGGCCATGCGGGCGATCGTCTCAGGGATAAACAGGTCAGTGTTGTATTTAATCGTGCCGGTTAAGACGGTTGGGGTCTCGACAATTTCAAGACTCAGATCGAATTGGCCTTCTCGTTGAGGCAGGGTAAAGTCGAGAGGTTTGAGGCCCAAGCGCTCAGCAGCAGGCGGAAGAGACTGCCGCTGGAACTTTTGGGTAAAGGTATTAAAAGAGACCTGAAAGAGCGGCGACCGGCTAGGATCTCGCTGCGGCTGCAGCTGCTCGACCAGCTTGGCGAAAGGATAGTCCTGATGGGTGAGCGCCGCTGAAACCGTCTGCCGGATATTGGCCAGAAGCGCCTTGAAGCTCAGCTCATCTGACAACACTGAGCGCAACACCACCTGATTGACAAAATAACCGACAATTGGGGTGAATTCGGGTCGACTTCTGCCCAGAGTGGCGGACCCTACGATCAAATCCTCCTGGCCTGCATAGCGATAGAGCAGCACTTTAAAGGCGGCTAATAGGGTCATGTACAGGGTTGCGCCTTCCTTCTGGGCCAGATCCCGCAGCCGCTGACTGAGCTGTTCCGTCAGCTCAAAGGGGTAGGACGCTCCCTGGTATGTCTGCACAGGCGGGCGCAGGTGATCGGTCGGCAGGCTCAGGTTGGGCAGGGTTCCGGCTAGCTGCTTTTGCCAGTAGTGCCAGAGAAGATCGCCTGTCGCCCCAGTGAGCAAACGTCGCTGCCAAAACACATAGTCCCGGTAGGTATGTTGAGTGGGCAATAGATTAGCGGGTTGGCCCTTCTGTTGGGCCTGATAGAGCGCCAGCAGTTCTTTCAGCAGCAGATCTTGAGACCATCCGTCACAGGCAATATGATGAATGGTGATCAGCAGCCGCTGTTCTTGTTCTGCCAACAGGAAGTGCTTGACCCGAATGATTGGCCCCTGTTCTAGATCAAAGGGCTGTTCACACAGCTGGGTCATCCGCTGCTGCAGTGCTGCCTGACTCCAAGCGGTGGCATCAATGGTTTGAAAATCGACCGCTCGATCTGAGTGAACTTGTTGAATCGGCTCTCCCTGGCGGTTGGGAAATGTGCTCCGAAGCGTGGGATGACGGTCAATCAGCGCTTGGAATATGGGCCGCCAGTCGACGAAGGGTGTGCTCAGGCAGGTGGCAAATGATTCGTTATAGGCGCTGCTTTCGGGTGCGAGCTGCCACAAAAACCAGAGCGATCGCTGGGCATAAGAGAGAGGATAGACCTCCACCGTCTCGGGCCGTTCTTGCAGGAGCTGCAAAATGTCGGCCTTGTGCTGCTTAAGCTGAGAAATGACCGCAGGTGTCAGAACCTTTTGGTCACCACCGCTGCGGAGCTGTTCGCCTTCTACACGCAGCCTGACCCCTTGGAGAGAGAGAGCCTGTAAAAAATCGATCAGGTTCATAGTTCTACCTCAATCCAGTTGTTATCTCTATCGTCTAAGGGTTGATCGGCAGCCTCGGAGGCGTCTGTCTCAGCGCCTGTCTGAAGCTGGCTCAGCTGCTGGTTGACCTCACTCACTAACCCGGCCACGCTAATTCCCTCTATCAGCTTGACCAGTGGAATATTGACCCCCAGCGCAGACTGAAACTGATTCCGCAGTTCCACCGCCATCAAAGAGTCCAGTCCCATGGTGTTGAGCGGTTGTTGCATATCAACTTGAGCAGCGTCTAGCCCCATTAGCTGGGCAATTTGATCCTGCACATGAGTTTGCAGGATGTGCGATCGCTCTGATTCAGGAGCGCTTTGGAGCTGAGCTAGCAGCTGGGTCTTTTCCGGTGATGACTGTCCCTGCTCAGACGGTACCAGCTCGCTCAGAAAAGCGGCCTGTAAGAACGTAGGGTCAGCCTGAAACAACATAGACCAGTTGATCGGAATGACGCCGACCTGGGCTATCGCGGGCTGGCGTAACAGATCTGCTAAAACAGCCAGCCCCTGTTTCACGCGCAAACTCTCAATTCCCTGTCGGGCAATCTGCTGATGAGCCTGACGGCCGTAAGCGGTGGTAGCATGTCCGGCCTCAGCCCAAGGCCCCCAATTGATGCTCAGAGCCGGGAGCCCCTGGGCGCGACGATAATGAGCCAAACTGTCGAGGAAGCGATTAGCAGCTACATAGTTAGCCTGTCCCATCTGTCCCAGCAGCGAAGCTGCCGAAGAGAACATCAAGAAGAAGTCCAGCGGCAGGGTTTGAGTGAGCGAATGTAAGACCCAACTTCCCTCTACCTTGGGGGCAGCCACTCGGGCAAAATGCGACCAGGTTTCTTGGGAGAGGAGCGCATCATCTAGAATGCCGGCCAGATGAATCACCCCGCTGAGGGGCGGATGAGACTGCCGAATCTGAGACAACACCCGCTCAACAGCGTCAATTTCGGTGACATCTGCCTGAGCCACCACCACGTTTACCCCCAAGTCTTTCAGCGGTTTGAGCTGCTGAGGATCTTTGACTGGGCGCCGACTGACTAACACCAGATGCCGAGCCCCTTGTTCAGCCATCCAGGCGGCAATTTCTAACCCTAGGCCCCCTAAGCCACCGGTGATTAAGTACGTCGCATCTGAACGGATCGCGAGAGGCGTCGTTTCTGAATTCGACGGCGCTTCCGGCTGAGGAGCAGGCTTCAGTCGGGCCACATAGCGCTGGCCCTGCCGATAGGCGATCTGATCTTCTTGGTCAGCGTTCTGCACTGCTGCTAGCAGCTGTTGAGCCGCCTCATCGGGTGCTGCATCAAAGTCGAGATCCACCAGACGAGCCTTCAGGTGAGGGTACTCAAGGGCGGCCACTCGACCTAACCCCCAGAGCGGTGCTTGAGCAACCGATAGAGAAGTTGAGGCTGTGCCAATCGGCTGGGTCCCCCGGGTGATTAACCAAAGGTCGGGTGGAGAGGTTTGCTGGGCCAAGCGCTGCAATAGGTGCAAGCTACTGGCAACCGACCGGGTCTGATCGTGCTTGAGAGAGGTCAGGGTAGTTTGCGCTGAAGGCGTCGCGTCTAAGCTCCACAAATGCACAGCCTGCGCCCAAGCCTGTCCTGCCTGGATGAGATCTTCAAACAGTTGCTGCATGTGGACAGGGTCAGCAGGATTTAGCCAAAAATGGCGATCCGAGACTCCATAGACCGCTGCGTAACTAACGTCCCAGCAGACTGTCCCCTGGGACTCTAGCTGCTCGACCAGCTGTTGACCCACCCCTTGCCGATCCGCAAAGATCAGCCAGCTCCCAGGCTTGGCAGCAGAGACCGTGGCGGCTGAGGGTGACTGGGGTTGCCATTGAATGTCGTAAAACCAGTTGGTGCTGAGCGGTTCATTTGCAGCACTGGGCGGCTGAGCTTGCCGCATCTGCAACCCAGAGACTTCGGCAAGCAGCTGATCTTCACTGTCAAAAATGCGAACCTGGCCTTCAATCAGCTCTTGGGGGCGGTCGACTGCTGCCGTTGACTGGGATGGCTGCAAAATAGCATGGCTCCAAACCCTTTGAGGCAATGGCTGATAGGCTTTGAAACTACGGAAGCCGATGGGTAAATAGAACAGCGACTCGCGACTCGCGGCAGAGGTTTGCCAGAGGGCTGCGCCTAAGACCTGATTGCAGGCATTTAAGAGAGCGGGATCAACTTTGAAGGCATGACCTTCAGCGGGAGAAGAGAGCTGTACTTCTGCCAAGGCTTCTCCTTGACCCAGCCAAAGATTCTCGATGCCCTGGAAACGCTCGCCTAGCTGGATACCGTATTGATTGAGCTGAGTGTAAAAATCAGCTCCCGACTGATGGTTCTGACATCTTGTTTTTACCTCTGAAAGCGTCTCTTTTATCGAAGAATCGGACTGTTCTAGGTCGGCCTTGGTCTCTTCAGAGCGCTGCTGGGGAGCCTGAGCCTGACTATCGAGCTGAGATGAGCGGGCACTAGCGGCGAGGCTGTTAGCTACGGCATAGCGCTCTTTGAGCTGATGGAGATAGGGTAAATGCTCTAAAATCAGCTCGTCACTCGGGCCAAAATCCAGCAGACAAGCCACTTCATCCACGCCCACGCGGTCGAGCTGTTCGATTAAATCGAGGCAGGTGTCAGGAGTACCGATCAGCCCTCTAGAGAACGCAAACCGTTCAAACAAAAAGTTTAAAAACTCATCGAGATCTTGCTCGGATAGGGTGTTGATATCGAGGGTGCGCCCGCGACTTTGGGCCAATCCCTTCACAAGCCCTACATTTGCCTTGAGATAGCGGCAGTAGGGATCTCGGGCTAACTCACGCACCTGGTCAAACTGTTGGCCCACAAAGGTGTGCAGCATCACCGTGACCGTCCCGCTTTCAGGGGAATAGCCCTGCTCAGCCCGGGACTGGCGATACAGGGAAATTTTTTCGGCCAGCGTATCTACCCCTTGATCCAGCAAATGGGTCAACAGATTAGCACCTAGCTTACCTGCTTTAGCAAAGGTTTTAGGATTGCCGGCTGCGGTCACCCAAATGGGCAGTTCTGGCTGAATTGGAGTGGGATAGGTTCTAATTTGAATGGGTTTTCCACTGCCGCTGGTAGCCTGGAGAGCTTCTCCTCGCCAGAGTTGGCGAATGGTTTGGATGCCCTCAAAAAGAACCTGATGACGGTTGGGATAGTTCTCTGGGCAGCTCACAAAGTCGTCTGGATTCCAGCCAGAGGCAAAGGAGATACCGACTCGACCGCCGGATAGATTGTCGACCATCGCCCAGTCCTCAGCCAGCTGCAGCGGCGAATGCAGTGGTAAGACCACGCTGCCTGCCTGCAGCCGAATATGCTGCGTTTCCCGGGCCAGCGCAGCCTTCAACAAGGCGGGATTCGGATAGAGATTGCCAAACTGAGTGAAATGTCGCTCTGGGGTCCACAGGCTAGAAAAGCCGTGGCGATCGCCAAACCGGGCACTTTCAAACACCAGACGATACTTATCTCTCGTCAGGCCCGCTTCACTGCTGGCAAAAAACATCAGACCAAATTTCATCGTTCAGCACTTCTAACCTCAAATCGGGAATGTAAAATCGGGAATACAGACTATAAAAGAGACTTACAAAGCAACCTCAGCAGTCGCATAGAGCGTCCAGCGGTCTGACGATGGGGCGGACGAACCGTCGCAGCCATGCACCTGAAAAGTCATCTTTTCCTCAGCCGGGTGAGTCAGCGTTGTTTGAATCTTTTGCTGACCTTGCTCAGATAAAAATAGGGGATGGTGAAGCTGCAAATTTGTCAGCTGGCGGGGTTTCTCTCCAAAGACGGCCTCGGCAGCGGCCAAGGCCATTTCAACGTAGGCCGTATGCGGCATCACGATAGCCTCCCAGACGCGGTGGTCTTTGAGATAGGAAAGATAATGACGATTCACATCGGCTTGCCAGATAGAGGTGTTGGGGCAGGTTGCTAGGCTGGTTAACCGATTGCCCAAGAGGAAATGAACTGGCAGCTGTGCGGTTGTTTCTGCTGTTGTATCGTTCTCAGTGGATGTTTGAGAACGGGTTGAGTCAATTTCGCGGTTTGCAGCGTTGATCCAATAGCGCTGCCGCTGAAACGGATAGGTCGGTAAATCAACTCGCTGTCTTGCATAGACGCGGTCAACTTCTGACCAATTGATGTTGAGCCCCTGCTGGTAAAGTTGACCAAGACTATTCAACAGTTGTCGCCAGTCCGCTGACTGTGACGAGGCCAGTGCCGGTTCCGGCGACGGTCGCAAACTGGGTACCCAGACTCCACTGTCTGAGGGCAGACACTGACAGCCCATGCTCAATAACACTGGCCGGGGGCCAATCTCAACAAAGACGCGATAGCCCTGCTGGTAGAGCGTTTCCATCCCAGCCGCGAAGTTCACAGGCTGTCGTATCTGATGGCACCAGTAGTCAGCAGTCGCGATTTCTGTCGACACTCGCTGCCCGGTAACCGTAGACAGCATTTTGATCCGTGGTGGTGAGTAGGTGAGGGTTGTGGCGATCGCCTCAAAGTCAGCTAGCATAGGCGTCATCAGCGCCGAGTGGAAAGCGTGCGAGACGGAGAGCGGTTTGGTCTTAACCTCTGCCGCTGCGAGCCCCTGACAAACCCTCTGAACGGCCTCGCCATCCCCGGAGATAACCGTGCTTTGGGGGCCGTTGATAGCAGCAATATCGACCCGTTGGTTAGGTGCGTGAGCGGCGATCACCGCCTCCACCTGAGCCGCTGAAGCCAGCACCGACACCATCTCTCCGCCTGCCGGTAGGGCTTGCATTAACCGTCCTCGCGCCGCGATTAGCTTCAGCCCCTCTTCGAGACTCAAGACACCGGCCACGCAGGCTGCCACATACTCGCCAATGCTGTGGCCCATAACAACATCCGGTTCGATACCCCAGCTTTTCCACAGCTGCACCAGGGCATATTCCACGGCGAATAAAGCTGGTTGCGTGTAGGCCGTTTGGTCGATATGAACCGGATGGCGAGCCGACTGGGCGCCCGTCTGTGCTTGGGCTGGATAGAGAATCTCTAACAGCGAGCAGTCAAGGTAGGGCCGCAGAATCTCGTCACACTGTTCTAGAGCCTGACGAAAGACGGGGTGAGTTTGGTAAAGCTGTTCTCCCATGCCCACATACTGAGCTCCCTGGCCCGTGAACAGGAAAGCTACCTTCGGCGGCGTAGCGGCCACCGAGAAGTGGCCCCGAAAGTAACCTGCGGTATCCGCCTGCCCTGTTTCAGCAGCAGCTAGTTTTGCACCTAGTTCGGAGGTGGATCCCGCCACTATGGCGAGGCGGTGATTAAAGTGCGATCGCCCAGTGTTGGCACTAAAGCAAAGATCGGCTAGGGACAAGTCAGGCTGGGCTGCTAACTGCTGTCGATAGGCCGCTACGAGGGCCGTTAAAGCGTCCTCAGTTTTGGCCGAGAGAGTGAGCAGATGCAGCGGACGCTCAAGTGCGTTGGCCACAGGGTCGGGCTCAGCGTCAGGTGCAGGGGCCTCTGCCAGCACCACGTGAGCGTTGGTACCACTGGCCCCAAACGAGCTGACCCCAGCAATTCGAGGGGTATCGGCAATAGGCCAGGGCTGCAGCTGGGTCGGCACGACCACCGGCAGATCTGCCCAGTTAATGTAGGGACTTGGCTGCCGCAAATGCAAGTGGGGCGCAATCTGCTGATGCTGGAGTTGCAGAACCGTTTTGATCAGTCCGGCTACCCCCGCTGCCGATTCCAGATGCCCCAGATTGGTCTTAGCAGAGCCCACGGTCAGCGGCTGCGCAGCCGGTCGCGCCGCGCCCAAAACGGCCCCGAGCGCTTTCATCTCAATCGGGTCTCCCAAGGCAGTGCCGGTACCGTGGGCCTCGACGTAGTTCACCTGCTCAGGGGCAATCTGAGCCTGGGTGATCGCCTGTCGAATCACCTGCTCCTGAGCGGTGCGGCTGGGCACTGTGAAACCACTGCTTGGCCCGTCTTGATTGACGGCCGACCCCCGAATCAGCGCCAAAATGGGGTCGCCCGCTGCCACCGCTGCCGACAGGCGCTTCAGAACAATCACCCCACACCCTTCACCCCGACCGATGCCGTCGGCAGCCGTATCAAAGGTTTTACACCGCCCGTCAGCCGACAACATTTTTGCTTTGGCGGTGCTGATCATACTGTCTGGCGACAGAATCAGATTGACGCCCCCGGCCAGCGCCATTTGACACTCTCCTTGGCGCAGGCTCTGACAGGCTTGATGAACGGCCACCAGTGAAGAAGAACAAGCCGTATCAATTGCCAGAGCGGGACCTGTTGACCCCAGCGTGTAGGCAATCCGACCAGGGGCAGCGTTCAAGGGTAGGCCGGTGACGCCATAGGCTTGATAGTCTATCTCTTCCTCAGCCGTCGCTTGCTTCACCAGGTTGCCATAGTCTTTGAGGGTGATGCCAACAAAGACCCCGGTCGGACTGCCAGCCAGCTGTTCTGGCACTTGCCCAGCCTGTTCTAGGGCTTCCCAGGTCACTTCCAACAGCAGGCGATGCTGAGGATCAATACTGACCGCCTCGCGGGGAGAGATTCCAAAGAATAGCGGATCGAACTCGTCTACCTGAGACAAAAAGCCCCCTGAGCGAGCGTACATTTTGCCTTTGGCCTCGGGGTCAGGGTCATAGTAAGCCTCCACGTCCCATCGCTCGGATGGAATCGTTGAAATCGCATCTCTCCCCGCCGCTAGCAGCTGCCAGAATTTTTCTGGAGAGGTTGCCTCGCCTGGAAACCGACAGCCCATCCCAATGATGGCAATAGGTTCTGTGCGGGCAGATTCCAGGGCATTTAATTTAGATTTCAACCGCTCAATCACCAGCACTGAGCGCTGTAAAGGAGAGAGCGTTTCAATATTTTCAACAGTGTTTTTCATTTTCTATGCTTGTGAATTTTGAAGGCCCGTGGCCCGCTACACAGCTTGTCGGCCAGGTCACACCGGCCTACTGCAACAAGGCTGCGAGTTCGTCATTAATCAGTGACTCAAGTTTGTCATCGGGGAGCTGTTGCACCTGAATTAAGGCTGTCTGCTCAAGCCCCATTGTCCTGTGGCCGTTCTTCTGGAGTCTTTCATCCTGGGGCGAGACGCCGGGGTTAGAAACATTCGGAGGCAACCACTGCTCCCAAATGGCACAGCTGAGGCTCAGGATATTGGGAGACTCAATCGCGAGCGTCGCTGGCAAAGTACAGCCCAGGCTCTCTTCTAGTCGCGTTTTAAGCTCTACTGCCATCAGAGAATCCATACCCATATCGAAGAATCCCTGATGTAGAGCCGGGAGCTGCTCTGAATCTAGTCCCAGCACGGCAGCGACTTCAGACTGCAGATAAGCAATCAGCTGCTCAAACCGATCTTCTAACGGTAGTGCGATGAGCTGTTGGAGAAGATCGCTCTGGGCCGGTGGGGCATCTACCGGGTAGGGCTCATCTGGACTGTCTGCCTGGTCAATCGCTGCCAACAATGCCCGATAGCCACGAGCATTGTACATAGCCTTAAAGAGAGACCAATCAACATTCGCAACCGTTGTTTGAGTGAGAGTAGCAGAACCCGTCGTCTGATCCTGGAGGGCACCGAGCAATTTTGCTAGTGCGGTCACGCCCTGATCGGGCTGTAGAGGATGTATCCCCATGCGGCTGAGATGCTTTTGGTCTTCCGAGGTCGCCATTCCCGTCGCCCACAGCCCCCAGTTGATACTAAGCGCAGGCAATCCCTGTGCTTGCCGGTAGTGAGCAAGCCCATCTATAAACTGGTTGGCCGCCGCATAGTGGGCCTGTCCGCTAGAGCCCCAGACCGCCGCAATCGAAGAAAAGCCTACGAGAAAGTCGAGAGATAGGGTCTGTGTCAGCTGATGAAGAATCCAGGTGCCCAACAATTTAGGCCGTAAGACGGTTTCTAGCTGCGCCAGGGTCATGTCTGTAATCGAATTCAAGCTGCTTACGCCAGCGGCATGAATCACGCCCTTCAGCGGTGGCAGCGTGGCTAGCCGATGTTCAAACAAGTAGGTCATCTCTGTCGGGCTAGCGACGTCTGCCTGGATTACCTCCACCTGGGCACCGGCCTGCCGCATAGGGGCGATCGCCGCCCGCGCCTCAGCCGTTTCACCTCGCCGTCCGAGCAGTACTAAGCATCGCGCACCCTGAGCCACCATCCACTGAGCCACCTGCAATCCCAGACTGCCTAATCCCCCGGTGATCAGATAGGTTGCTTCAGGGTTCAACGAGAGGGGCGGTGACGCTGGTAAGGGGCGACGAGTTAGGCGAGCAACATACCGTTGGCCTTGACGAAACGCCAGCTGATCTTCTCGCAGTTTCTCTTTACTGAGAGGGCTATCAGCCGAGCTGCTAATCTCCTCAATCAGCCGTTGGATATCCTCCTCGCAGACGACCGCAGGCAAATCGATCAGGCCGCCCCACAGGTCAGGATGTTCCAGCGAGAGTACTTTGCCAAAGCCCCATAGAGGGGTTTGAGCAACTGCCAGCGGCGTAGCGTCCGTCGCGGGTTCTGTAACTGGCATCGCGGCCTGAGTCATCAGCCACAGTCGCGGCGAGGTCACCGCAGCAGAAATCACTGCCTGCACCAGCGGCAACAGACTGCCGCAACCCTGTCGCTGGGCCTGGGATAGGGCTTCAGGACTTAACCTTGCCGGATCAGCCGCGTCTAAACTCCATAGATGTAGAATCCCCCGTAGTGGCACGCCCGCAGTTAAGTCGGCGGCTGCAAACAGGCGCATAAAGTCTTCCTGGCAGGCTGGATTCAGTACCCAGGTGCCATCTGCATTGGCTGTGTAGGTTTCTCCAGGGAAAACTAGCGTGCAGGTATATCCTTGAGCGCGCAACCGTTGGGCTAGGGTTTCACCGATACCCCTAGCATCTGCCAAAATCAGCCAGTGTCCGGATTGCGCAGACCCCAGAGGGGCCACTGGCGTTTGATCACAGGTCTGCCAGGTGAGCTGGTAGAACCAGTCTTCAACCGCAGTGGCCTTCACCTGTTGTCGGTGCTGCTGTACCAGAAGGGTGGAGAGTGCTGGAAGTAACGCTCTTTGCGCGTCTGAAAAATGACTCACCTGACTAAGATGCGCCGCTAGCTGAGCGCTGTCTCCTTTATCGATCAGCGTCATGATGGTTGAGGCTGCCGGGTCTGACACGGTGTGGTCAGGTGAAAAAGTACCTGCCTCATCGATCCAGTATCGCTGGCGCTGAAACGGATAGGTTGGCAGGGGCAAACGCCGCCGCACATAGTCCTGGTCAAAGCTTCGCCAGTCTACGGTCACGCCGCAGGTATACAGACTCGCCAGGCTCTTAAGCAGCTGTGACCAGTCTGCCTTTTGAGGGCTGAGCGTCGGCAGCCAGAGCCCTGCCTGAGCCGCAAGACACTGCCGTCCCATACTCAACAAGGTGGGCTTGGGACCGATCTCGATGAAGGCTTCTGGTTCCCTCTCGGCGAGGGTTCTCAGCGCGGCAGAAAATCTCACCGGCTGGATTATTTGTTGGCACCAGTAGTCAGGCGTGGCGATATCATCGGTGGCCTGTCCGGTAGCACTGGAGATGAAACCAATCTTAGGAGAATGATAGCTAACCTCGGCGGCGACCCGGGCAAACGCGGCGACCATCGGCTCCATAAGCGGCGAGTGAAAGGCGTGGGAGACTGCCAACGCTTGAGTCTCCATCCTGGCTGTCTGCAGGCTGGCAACAGCGGCCTCTACCGCTTCAGCGCTGCCTGAAATGACGGTGTTGTTGGGGCCATTGATAGCGGCGATCGCCACCGCTAAGCCATCAGCTTGAAGGATCGCCTCAACCTGAAAGGGCTCAGCCCAGACCACTGCCATTTTGCCCCCTGCGGGCAGATCCTGCATCAGTCTGCCTCGCTGAGCAATCAGCTTGAGGCCATCTTCGAGACTAAAGACGCCTGCCACACAGGCAGCTGCATATTCACCTACACTGTGCCCCAGCACCATATCGGGCACGACCCCCCAAGATTGCAACAGCTGAGCGATCGCGTATTCAAGTACGAACAGAGCAGGTTGAGTGTAAGCGGTTGCCTCTAACGCCATCGGGTCAATTGCCTTCCCTGGCATCGCTGGATACAAGAGATCTATCAAGGAGTGCTGTAAGTAGGGCCGCAGCTTCTGATCGCAGTCCTGTAGAATATTGCGAAAGGTCGGCTGGGTTTCATAGAGCTGTCGCCCCATGTCGATATACTGCGACCCCTGCCCGGTAAAGAGAAAGGCAATTTTGGGAGAACTTTTCTGTGTGACCTCTCCTACTATGAAGCGATTTGATCGCTGCCCTTTAGCAACCCTCTGAAGCTGTTCTCGAAGTTGTTCAGAAGTGTCAACCCAGCTACAAAGTCGGTGTTCGAAGTGTGATCGCCCGACATTCGCTGTGAAACACACATTGGCCAGCGAGCTATTGGGATGGGCTGCCAAATAGGTCTCATATCTCTCGGCGAGCATTCGCAGCGCCGGTTCGCTTCGAGCTGAGAGCGTAAAACAGTGCTGCGGGCGCTCCACTGTTGGGCTGGCCGCCGATTGAGCGGGGGCCTCTGCTAGAACCACATGGGCATTGGTTCCCCCAAACCCGAAGGAACTGATTCCTGCCAGTCGGGCCGTCTCCGTCCGAGGCCAGGGCTGTTCCTTGGTGGGAATGGCTAATGGCGTTCTAGCGAGTTCAATATAGGGATTGAGCTGTTTGAAATGAAGATGGGCCGGGATGGCCTCATGCTGTAGAGAGAGCACCCCTTTGATCAGCCCAGCAATGCCTGCTGCCGCTTCTAAATGCCCCAGATTGGTTTTGACTGACCCAATCCAGCAGCGCTGCTCAGGCGAACGACCCGGCACCAAAACGCTCTTGAGAGCATTCATCTCTATCGGGTCTCCCAACGAAGTGCCCGTGCCGTGAGCCTCTACGTAACCGATCTGGTCAGGGGTTACCCTGGCATTCTCTAAAGCCTGACGAATAACCGCTTGCTGAGCTGGCCCATTGGGGGCCGTCAGGCCATTGCTGCGCCCATCTTGATTGACGGCTGAGCCCCGGATTACCGCCAAAATAGGATCTCCATCTCGATGGGCATCGTCGACCCGTTTGAGCACCACTACCCCGCAGCCTTCACCCCGAACATACCCATCTGCCTCTGCATCGAAGGTCTTGCAGCGTCCGTCGGGGGCCATCATTCGAGCCTGAGAAAACGTCACTGTCATCTGGGGTGTGAGCACCAGGTTCACTCCCCCAGCCAGCGCCATTGAACAGTCTCCTTGCCTGAGGCTATGACAAGCCTGATGAACGGCCACCAGCGAAGAAGAACAAGCCGTATCCACTGACCAGCTCGGACCGCGAAAATCCAACAGATAAGAGAGACGGTTGGCGGCAATGCTCAGGGCATTCCCGGTACCTGAGTAGGCACTGAGCTGGGGCAGCTGGTTAAACTGCAGCTGGGCGTAATCCGAATGACTAATCCCCATGAAAACGCCCGTATCGCTGCCCGCTAGCTGATCGGGTGCCTGACCCGCCTTTTCCAGCGCTTCCCAGCTGACTTCTAGCAACAACCGCTGCTGCGGATCCATCTGTTTGGCTTCCCGCGCGGAAATGCCAAAAAACTGAGGATCAAACTGGTCAACCTGGTCTAGAAAACCGCCCCAGCAGGTGTTCATTTTACCGGGTGAGGCCGGGGTAGATTCGTAGAAATGATCGGTATCCCACCGGCTGGCTGGCACGGTTTGAATTGCATCGACACCCGTTTGCAACAGCTGCCAAAAGGCTTCTGGACTGTCAGCCCCCGGAAACCGGCAGCCGAGACCGATGATTGCAATTTCGACTGTCTCAGCGGGCAGTTCAGCGCCCGATCTAACCTGAGCCTCTACCGGCAGAGGTACTGCCGCAGGCGCTGACGCCAGCTGTTGGGCCAGGCTGGCAATCGTTGGATAGTCGTATAGCAGCGTCGGTGAAAGGGAATACCCTAGCCATGACGCCAGCTCACCCGACAGATTTATCGCGACCACCGAGTCCAGGCCGTAGTTGGCCAGCGGCTGGTGGCTGTCAATTTCGGTTGGGTGAATCTCTAACTGTTCTGCCACTTTTGAGATTAGCCAATCGGCAATAACCGCAGCGGTTAAAGGAGGCGGTGGGCTATCGATATTGCTTTGAGATAGGGCTGGCTTTGTAGGGACACTGCTGACTTGCCCTGTTTTAACCTGTTCTAGGAGAGACCCGATCTGAGATTCTAAGTCCCGGAATTCAGTTGTTTTGCTAGGATTCACACTCCAATCTGCTACCACATCTAGACTTCCCGACAGAAATTTGTCTCGACAGGCAGTGCGTCGAACTTTCCCACTGGAGGTCTTAGGCAAGCTGGCTGTTTTTAGCAGTAGGACGGCGTAGGTCTGGAGGTTGTGCTGATCTGAGATGGCCCGGCGGATTGCGGTGATCACCGCGTTTGAGTCGAGTTTGCGTAAATAGGAGCGTTCTACCTCCTGGGCGATAACCAGCTTTTCACGGTTGTCAATCTCAACCGAGAAAGCCACTCCGCAACCCGTCCGCAGAGCCGGATCAGCCTGTTCGACCGTCAATTCAATATCTTGAGGATAGTGATTTTGGCCGCGAATGATGATCATATCCTTGAGCCGCCCTGTCACAAACAGCTCCCCTTCATGCAAGAATCCCAAGTCTCCCGTCCGCAGAAAGGGGCCTTCACCTGTCTCACTTAGGTAAGCCTGAAAGATCTCCCGAGTCTGCTCTGGCTGATGCCAATAGCCTTGAGCAACGCTGGGGCCGGACACCCAGATTTCCCCTACCGTGTCGTCCGCGCAACGAGCTAAAGATTCTGGATGAACAACCGCAATTGTTTGATCGCTCGGACTTTTGCCGCAGCTAACAATCTCTCGCAGATCTGAAGACTCAGCGCGATCGCCCCCAAACACCACCTGATTTTGCTCTAGGGCACTCCCCTCTATTGCTCTTACAATCGGGGGTTCAGCGCTGAGTCCTCCGGTTACCAGGAGCGTTGTTTCAGCCATCCCATAGCAGGGATAAAAAGCTTCCGAGCGAAAGCCTAATGGCTCAAAGGTAGCGGCAAATTGAGCCAGCGTTTCGGATCGGATCGGTTCGGCTCCGGTGAAAGCCACTTTCCACGTGCTTAGATCGATATTGTCGAGCTGATCTGGCTTGATTTTCTTAAGGCATAGGTCGTAGGCAAAGTTTGGGCCGCCGCTAGTGGTTGCCCCGTAATCAGAAATTGCTTGAAGCCATCTGAGCGGCTTTTGTAAAAATGCCACAGGCGACATCAGCAACACTGGGAACCCGCCGTACAGAGGCTGTAGTACGCCCCCAATCAGGCCCATATCGTGATAGGGCGGTAGCCAAATCACCCCTCGGCTGTCTGCTGAGTGGTCAAACTTTTGATGAATTGTGGCTGAATTGTGCAATAAATTGCTATGACTGACCATCACCCCTTTGGGCGCTCCGGTCGATCCAGAAGTGTACTGCAAAAAAGCCAGGCTCTGGCCGTGCAGACTCAGGGGCTGCCATGATGCTTCTTCGCTTGGGATGCTATCCGTGGCCAGCACGCGAAGGGAAGCCAGCGTTGGTTCTGTAGAAAATTGTTGTCCTAAAGTCTTGAGAAGGGCTTGCGTGGTTAGAGCAACGGTTGTTTGAGCGTCTGTGGCGATCGCCTGTAGCCGATACATTTTCTGGTTTCTCTTCGGCGGATAGGCAGGAACTGCCGTGACACCTGCATATAGGCACCCGTAAAAAGCAGCGACAAAGTCTAGATCTGAAGGATACAGCAGTAAAACTCTCTCACCGGGCTGGGTAATGCTCTGAAGCGAGGCGGCGATCACCCGGGCCCGTTGATCTAAGCTGCCATAGGACAGTGAGTTTGAGACTATCTTTTTATCTTCCCAAAAAAGATAAGCCTCTTGCTCAGCCTGATGCTGGGCTCGATGCCTGAGCAAATCTACAACAGTCAGGTCTTCGTGTTGGAGCGGGGGCGGCAGCTCTAGATAGACAGTCATGAGAATACTCCGGCGATAGATTCCTGGGCAACCACAGATACATGAATTATTTGCTACTCAGATGGATTAAGGTCTTGACAACAGCTAAGACATCAGTTCGAACCTGGTCTTTCAGGCAAAGCGATGTTAAGGATCAATTTGATGGCCTGAGGCTATAGTCATTTGTACAACGGTTTTCAAGTCACGATAATCCGTTAAAATTGTCATAGCTTGGAAGCTGGAAGAATTTCCCTAACCAAAAGGAGTGTGTTTGGGTTGCTCCGTCAGCGTTGTTGCTGGCGCTACTCAATCAGAGAAAATCAAGTCAAGTTCGCTTGATTTAAGTTCTAACTTAAAGCTCTCACTCTAGGGAAGACCTGTAGGGTTCAGTGTAGGGTTCAGTACAGGGGTCAAGACGGTTCATTGCTTAAGGCTGGTGAGCTGAGAGCGCTGAACTATGGTCATCTTAGGTGGTCTCAAGCAGTGCAAAAATATGTGCAAAGTTCGTCAAAACCAAGTTTTATGAAAGTACCCTAAGGGGTGCTGCTACTTATTCATATAGCGCTATAAGATCTTTATTAATAGAGACTTAGCCGAAGATGAACCCATAATGCATGAGACTGTTAACACTATTGATTTTCAATTTTTGAGAGATTTTCAAACTCAGCTGTCAAAGAGGCTAATGCCGTCAGAACTTGCAGACAGGCCTTACTTGGAAAAGGCATCATAACTTGCTTGCTCAAGACAACGTTAATCGGGAATTAAAGAGATGTCTTGTCGCGATTGTTCTTATAGAGTTTCTCTAGAAGGGTTAAAACTTATAGATCAATTCCGTCTACAAAAAGGCTGGAAGAAAATAGACAGTCAGTGGCTGAACAGTGCAAATGTCTCTAGATCGACGCTAAAGCGCTTCTGGAAGGGTCATCGTCTCCAACAAGACACCTTTACAGGTATTTGCAAGGCTGTTGGAATAGAAGATCATGGCTCTGTGGCTGACTCTCCTAACGGTCTTCAACCTACGGAACAGGCTCAAAATCAGACTTTTTTCATAACAGATTCTCCTATTCATCGACCGCAGTTATTCTTCGGTAGACACGACGAGATCAGACATATCTTTCAGCTGCTGTCAGGTTATCCTCTGCAAAATGCTGCCATCATTGGCCAGCGTCGCAGTGGCAAGACTTCTTTATTAAAGCATCTAGTAGAGATTACCAAAGTGCCAGGCCAAGTGCTAAGACCCGATCAGCAGTCTGAGTGGATACCTCTCCCGACGCGATTCAATTGGATACTGGTTGACTTTCAGAACGTTTATTACCACACCCTAGAGAATCTAATTCACTATTTGCTGGTCAAGATGGGTCTCCCTATCCATGGTGCACTCGAGCTCGAAGGCTGCATACAGCTCATAAGTGAACAGCTGTCTGTACCTACGATTATCCTTCTCGATGAAATTGAAAGCGCTTTCCATCAACGGTCTGAACTAGATGACAGATTTTGGAACGGTCTTAGGTTTCTACAGCAGAACAATGGAAATCTGGCCTTCATCCTATCGAGTTCTACCGAACTTAAGCAATTTTCTCACAGGAACGTTGAGTCATCCTC
>JBARVU010000142.1:0-2052 GCA_049646425.1 Phormidesmis sp.
GAAAAGCAACTGATGACTTTAAGCAGCAGATGCCGATTGTCTTTGATGACGACCTACCAAACTGGAACTATGTGGCTCGCCCGCAATCGCTTTAGAATTGGATCCTATTAAATCCTCGTTCCTAAGCATTCGTCAAATTAGCACCATCGAGACAAGTTCTCTCGAAGTTAACCCTCCCAAAACGAGCGTTGCTAAGGTCAGCGTTCCTCAAGTCGGCTCCTATCAGATTGGCTCCTTCACAGAAAGCACCGCTCAGGTTAGCTCCAGTGAGATCGATGCCATTCCATTCAACACTTTCCAAAACGGCATCAGAGAGATCGCTCCCCCGAAGATTCATGGACAGATCCAGAAAGGCCAGCTCTTGCTTCCGCAAGTTAGTTTTGCTCAGGTCAAACCCCGTAGTTTTGTTTCTAGGAGTGAATTGTTTGAGAAAGTCTTCAGTATCCATAGCTGTATAGTTTTATACTCAACCTATTTGCCTCGCGGCGCTTCATCTTTATCCGTATGCTACCCAGAAACCAGCTTCGCTACTTTATAGCCAACATCTCAGAAGACAGCTAGGCTGCATGGAGTTGGTACTTAGGGATTGTGAAATGCAAAGTCAGAATATTGGTTTAATTCAAACTATTTTCCAAAGCCGCTTAACGACGCTTGAGCACCTCTTAAAGTCAGCTCAGACACATTTCAGCGATCGCGAGTCTTTCCTGCAAGCGCGCATTGCGGCTGACATGCTGCCCTTCGGTACGCAGGTTGCATTCACCTGTAATCAACCCCGCAATTTTGCTCGGTGGTGCGATGACAAACCCATGAGTAATCTAGATCCAGAGGTTGCATCTCTTGCGCGGGCATACGAGCACATCGCAAATACCCAAGAACTGCTTGCGGGAGTTAACGCTGAAGACGCAAAGCTAACCGAAGTGACTCGTCTTGATATAGGTCAAGGACTCTATGCCGAGCTGTCTGGCAGCGCCTACGTGAACGACTTTTTGATGCCGAACTTCATTTCCATATGGTCACAGCCTACGATATTCTTCGCATGGCTGGTATACCCATCGGAAAACGAGACTACATGATGCACCTGGTGCCATTCCTCAGAAAGGAATGAGGGCTAGACTAGCTTCAGCAGCGCAAAGGTACTTGAAGGTGCCGCTGGAGCAAGTTTGAGCTACGTCGTTTGAGATGCTACTGAAGCACTTCTTTGAGCTTATGTTGGTTCCAGAGATCCTGGTAGAGGCCAGGTTGGCTGACCAGTTCACTGTGGGTGCCGGATTGGACGATATGGCCTGCATCCATGACGAGGATGCGATCACACGAAGCCGCTGCCGACATCTGATGCGAAACGAAGATCACCGTTTTACGCCCTGCTCCGCTCGAAAGGGTGTCTAAGATCTGGGTGGCAGTTTGGTTGTCGACACTTGAAAGCGCATCGTCTAGCACCAAAATCGGTGCATCGACCAGCAGGGCCCGGGAGAGGGCCGAGCGCTGACGCTGACCGCCCGAGAGAGTAATTCCCCGCTCGCCGACCATCGTTTTGAACTGCTGGGGAAAGTTGAGAATTTCGCTGTAGAGCTGGGCTGCTTGGGCGGCGTGCTCGACTTCCATTTGCTCGGCCATCGGGTCGCCGTAGCGAACGTTATTTTTGATGGTGGTGCTAAAGAGAAAGCTGTCTTGGGGGACGAAGGCGATCGCTCCCCGCAAATCGCTCAGTGCGATCTGAGTAGTATCGTGACCGTCTAAAAAGAGCTGACCGGGCTCTATCTCTAATAGGCGAGGCAAAGCCATGGCCAGCGTAGACTTACCTGATCCGATAGGGCCAACGACAGCCACCGTTTGACCGGGTTCGACAGTGAAATTTACCTGGTTCAGGGCTGGTCGGTCAGCGCCGGGATAAGTGAAGGTGAGATTTTGGGCGCGTAAGTGGCCGACGGGATGGGGGAGCGCGATCGCCGCTTGAGAATCTCGGATGTTAGGCGGTGCCTCGAAGATAGCCTCGAGACGATCCAGGCTGACTTCGCCCCGCTGATAGGCCGGGAGAGTAAAGCCCAGTAAGGC
>JBARVU010000143.1:0-8224 GCA_049646425.1 Phormidesmis sp.
GCCGTTGGCTTTGAGACCGAAGCCTTTGCAATTTGCGATACGCTCAAGTACATCAGGCCACCTGTCCATACAATTTGCCTGGGTCAGGCGATGGGTACCGCTGCCATGATTTTGTCTTCGGGCGCTAAAGGCTCACGGGCCAGCTTACCCCATGCCACTATCGTGCTCAATCAGGCTCGGTCTGGGGCGCAAGGACAGGCAACCGATATTCAAATTCGGGCCGAAGAAGTCCTTGCCAATAAGTCTGCCTTCCTGGATATTTTGTCGACCAACACCGGCCAAACCACGGAAAAGCTGGACAAAGATACCGACCGGATGTTCTATCTCACCCCAGAAGAAGCCAAAGAGTACGGACTGATTGACCGGGTTCTCACCAGCACAAAAGAGCTGCCAACCCCGATCCCTGCGGGCGTCGCCTGACTGTCTAGTTGAATGTATTTAGAATTGAGCGTGAGGGCTTATGTCTGTTGATGGAATTTTGCGGGTTCCCTATAACTTGCCGGGCAGTCGCTCCTGGCAGTGGGTCAGCGTCTACACACGCATGAGTCAGGAGCGCATTCTCTTTATCAATCAGCCCCTGACAGACGGCGTGGCCAATTCGATTGTGTCGGCCCTGCTGTATCTCGATTCGGAAGATAACAATAAGCCGATCTACTTATACATCAACTCTGTCGGCGATCCGGTTGCGATGGGTGGGGCCGATGCCTCAGCCGGGATGGTGTCGATTCGGGCTGGCCTAGCGGTATACGATACGCTGGCCTACATCAAGTCTGAGGTGGTCACCATCTGTATGGGCACGGCCTACGGGATGTCAGCGGTTTTGCTCTCTTCAGGTGCTAAAGGCAAACGCGCTGCGCTGCCCCATACCAGCATTGCCCTCACCCATCCACAAACCCTGACCCGCGGTCAGGCGACTGACATTGCCCTTGAAGCAGAGCAGGTGTTAGAAAAGCGGCGCCTGGTTCAGCAAATCTTGGCGAACAACACCGGCCAGAAGGTCGAGAAGATTTCAGCCGATATGGAGCGAATGTTTTACCTTTCCCCCGAAGCGGCAAAAGAATACGGACTGATTGATCGCGTTATTGAAACGCCAGCGGTCAACGTAACTGCCGACATGCTAGACGAATAACCGTTCAGCAGCGACCGTTCTAGCCATTTCTACCCTTATCCCCTCTAATCCCTTACTTCCTAAGACTCATGCCTATTGGAACTCCCAGCGTCCCCTATCGACTCCCCGGCGGTACTTACGAACAGTGGATCGGCATCTACGAGCGGCTGTTTCGCGAGCGCATTATCTTTTTGACCGAAGAGGTTGATGACGGCATTGCCAACGCGATTGTGGCTTACATGCTCTACCTCGACTCGGAAGATTCCACCAAGCCCATCTATCTATATATCAATTCGCCCGGTGGCTCTGTTACAGCGGGCATGGCGATTTACGACACGATGCAGTACATCAAGTCTGAAGTGGTGACCATTTGCGTTGGCTTGGCGGCGAGTATGGGTGCATTCTTGCTCAATGCAGGTGCGAAAGGTAAGCGGCTAGCGCTGCCGCACTCGCGGATTATGATCCACCAGCCTTCAGGTGGGGTGGGCCGCTCTCAGGCGACGGATATTGAAATCGAGGCGACGCGGATTGTGAAGGTACGCCGTGATCTCAACGCGCTGATGGCGGAACATTCGGGTCAGCCGGTTGAGAAAATTGAGCGGGACAGCGATCGCGACTATTTCATGTCTGCCGCTGCCGCTAAGGAATACGGACTGATTGACCGCGTGATCGAGGAGCGTCTGCCTGCTTAGGGCTGGTAGATTGGCAGTCGTTTAACAGCTGAAGCTTTCATAAAGCGCGACCTAACACAGATCCGAGTAGATCCGTTCAGGGCAAAATCTCATATAATCTTGCCATTTGGATCTGCTGCTGACATGGATTTGGCCACCCACTACAAAACATTAGGATTGCGTCAGGGGGCTCCACTTGACGAGGTGAAAGTTGCCTACCGGCAGTTGGTGCGGCGATACCATCCTGATGTCAACCCAGGTGAGCAGGCCGTTGAGCAGTTCATCCAAATCAGCGATGCCTACACAGCGCTTTCAGAGGCGATCAAGCCAATTGCTCCTAAAAAGACTGCTAGCCGTCAGGACTGGCAGTCAGAAGCTGTCGGACAAGCGCAGCCTGGGCCGCTGAATCTAGACTGTCTCGATATTGACAGCCTCAAGCTTCAGCTAGAGAATTTAGGCATCGGTAGCTTTACGCCGGAGCCAGCGGAAAATCTGAACAGTCGTACGAAGACGACCGAATCCGTTGAAGCGGAGACTATTCCCAGCAGTGGTCGAACGAGCGAGTCGTCACCGGTACCCAGCAGGCCGCAGAACGCGCCTTTGTCTCCAGAGGAACGCCTCAAGCAGGATGCCTACCATCAGCTCAGAGAATTGCTGAAGCAGCACCGGTTTCCCCGAGCGATCGCCCTCGTCGAAGGGCTGGCCCATCGGATGCCCGCAGATTCTGAAATTATCCAGTGGCAGGCTATTGTCTACCAGCGGTGGGGCCGGCAGCTGATTGGACAGGGGCAATCTCACAAAGCCCGCATTTATTTGACCAAGGCGCTGCGGACTGACCCGAACAATCACTCGCTATGGAGTGAGGTGAATCGGGACTTTTGGCAGCTGGATAATATTGGCGAGCAGTCGAGTCCGGCGGTGTAGGGAAATAGGGAATGGGGGATAGGGTAGGGAGCTACAGTCGGCTGGTATCGAAGCTGTGGCAGAAGTCGCTGACGCCCACTTTTGAGACGTAGATGGCGACGGGGGCAGCAATCAGGGCGGGGCAGTCGGTTTCTTGAGTGAGATAGTTGATGAGCGTGCTGAGATGGCCTGCGGCGAGCGATTCTCGAAACTGAGGTTGACAGGCGATATGGCGATAGCGCTTGCTAAACCCAGCCAGCCATTGCTCATGAGTATCGGGTGCCTGCCCCGACCTGAGGGCTAGCGAAATGGCGGCATCTTCGATATCGCCGTCGCAGTCTTCAATTTCCTGAAGCGCTTCTATTGCCTGGGGATAATCAGCTAGACGGGATCTGAGCTGAGTAATTTCTTCAGGAGGCAAAACAATCATAGTTCGCAGATAAATAGCTAGCTGCCTATAGTACTGGAAATAATTCGATAAAACCACTGCTCGAATCGGGTTCCCCAGGCAGGGAGAGAATATAGGGTTTCTGCCTGCTGCCTACAGTCGGCGCGGCTGATCTGGTCAATATGGGCGATTGCCCCAACCAGCCCCTCAATATCATCGGGCGCGACTAACCAGCCGGTCTTACCAGAGCGTACGATCTCCGCTGGCCCGCCCCGTTGGTAGGCAATCACGGGCACCCCGCAGGCCAAAGCTTCAATCGCAACCAGACCGAACGCTTCGACCCAGTGCGGCGTCACCAGCAAAGCGCTGCATTTGCCTAGCGCCGTCTGTAGCTGCGAAGTGGGTAAAAAACCGCAGTAATCAATAGCGACATCGGCCTGCGCAATCTGCCGTTGAATACTTCGCCAGTAGTCAGTATCTTCTATCTGGCCAAAAATTTTCAGCGGTTGACCAGCGGCTACAGCAGCAGCAACGGCATCTTCTAAGCCTTTTTCGGGAGAAATTCGGCCGACCCAGGCCAACTCATGACCCGCATGATCGCAGTAGTTATAGTCAGAGATATTAAGCCCTCCCCCTAAGATTTGCCATCGACCAGCGGGCAGCAGAGGGCCAAAGGTATCCGCCTGTGATCGGGTATAACTGCCGAGGGTTCCAGGAAACACCAGTGAGGTCTGGGCCATTGCTCGCTCTAGCAGACTCTCGGCAGCGGCCCCCTTACCAGCCCTCAGCGAGCCCATACTGACGAAGTGGGCAACTGGCGTAGATAAAAATGGGGTGAGATAAAACGGCAGCCAGTCGTAGGCAAAGTTGACCAGTAAGTCGTACTGCTGTTGAGCTTGGTGGGCGTACTCCCAAGCATTGGCTAACGCTGAGCTAGTAACTGCCGACGCGATGGGGTCTTGGTGCTGGGCTGTTGGCTGCCAGGTACCCGGTATCTGTACTAGTTCCAGGCCGGCAGACTGATCGTCTTCAGGAAAGGGAAATACGGAGCCCACCGGGGCAGCGATCACCACGCGATGGCCCTGCGCGACCAGCACCTGCGCCAGGTTCACCACTGTCAGCTCTACGCCGCCGCCGCGACCAGAGCCCAGTGGCCCTACAGGCGTAGACAGCAGCAGCAACCGCAGAGCCATAGGCTTACTGCTGCGGCTGAGAAGACCGGCGAATAGATGCCTCGCTAGAAAGTAGGTCTATCGGAGCCGTGCCCCCAGTGGGGAGCGATCGCATATTGGCATCAATGTCTTGACTGCGGCGAATGCGATTGAGCTGGTCAAGTGCCCAAGACGCCGTCTGACGCACTTCTAGATCTTCGTCTTCGGTCGCATAGTCCAACATCTGACTGATTTGAATCACCAGGTCATAGACCCGAGTGAGGTCGCGGATGGCGTTTTTGCGAACTTCGGGGTTCTCGTCTCGTAGGGCGATCGCCAAGGCCCGATTCAGCGGCTTCATAGAACGAATGCCAATTTCTGAGAGGGCTGCCAGTACCAGGCTTTTTTCTTTTGAATCGGCCTCTGCCATTGCCTCTACCAAAGGCTGCATTGCCAGCGAATTCCCCCGCTGACCCAACTCCCAAATCGCTTTGCGCCGTCTAGTGGGATCCGGCGTGCGCAGTTCGCTGATCAGCCCGTCAATAATATCTGTTTGAGCTAAAGGCATCGCCTCACCCATTTGACCGTTAGCAGTCACTGGCGAACTCTCAGCAGAAATTGTGGCAAGATTGGCGACTGGCCGACCGGCATTGTTACCTCTAGTACCCAAACCATTCGGACTGATGGTCTGGGTATCTTCATAGGGCAATCCTCCGATCTTGGGCTCGGGGCCAGAGCGTCGCCAATCAGCATCACTATCCGCTTCGGCTTTGCTGCGATTGGCAATAAAGAATCCCACGCCAAAACTCGCTATCAGCGCCACTAACCCCAAACTCAGCCCAAATATTTTGCCTAAGCTGCCGCTACCGTCTGTCGGAACAGCCGCTCCGGAATTTTCCTCAAGGGCTTCGTCCCCCGCTGCTTCATCCGTCTCAATTGCAGGGAGCTGGGCGACCACGGGCGAAGCCGTTTCAGCGGGCACGTTCTCTCCAGTGCTTTCTGAAAGCAGGGCGTCGGGTTGCTTGGGCGCAGCAGACGACTGAAGCTGTCGCCAGGTATTTTCATCTAGCCTACCAGTAGGCTCTATCGCCACCTCAGTCTGAAAAGCGCTAACTGCTCGCTGGGTCGCCAGACCATAAATGCCGTCAATACGGCCACCGTAGTAACCATTTCGCTGTAGCCGCCGCTGGAGTACCTCGACCGCACTGCCCCGAGAGCCTACGCCGAGTGCTGTCGTGACCGGACTGATCGCTGCCGCACTGCCAGAGGCTTGGGCGATGAGTCGCTGAGCAGACAGCGCTGGAGTGGTTTGCGACCGAGCCGAACCCGGTAGCATCGCGGCAGTACTCTCAACAGCCACAGCTGTGGCGCTTAGAGCGCTCAGACAAGTTAGAAATACCGAAGTAGAACGCCGAATCATTGCTATCCTTATCTATTTATCTTTTCGATGTCTGACGACCCTTTGTAAGGAAAAAACTTGTGACAGATGCCTTTGAATCACTACAGAGCACTTTATCCAAATACAGGCTAGCGAGGAAACCTTCTAAGAAATAACTTGAACGCACCTGGCAAAGCCAAAATATTCAGCGCTGTATAGGTTTATAGGGGCTAGCACTCCATAGAATGCCCGCTTGAAGATGGTTTCAGCTGTCGAGATGTAAATTGATCTATAAATCGGTCACGCGTTGCCCACACTGTTCCAGTCTATGTGGCTTCGACCATTTCGCCTTCAAGCTTACCAGGCAACTTCAGCAGTGGAACGGATGTCGGCTCAAACGGACAAAATCTGCACAGACTGATAAAAGATCTGTAAAGCATCATCGTACCCGACTATTCACTTGGTTTAAACGCAAGATTTCAGATATTCAGATTGCCGGAGCTCTAGTCAATAGGCTCTTGAGAGGTAGGTGGTTTGGGAGCCCCAGTCGCTAGCTGAATAGACCAGCGTGTGGAGAGCCAGTCAGCAAGGCGAGCACGCTGGTTGATCAAATAAATGCTTAATAAGGTTAGGCTAACGCCGCTCCACTGTAACTGACTCAGACTTTCAGAGAGCAGTATTGTGCTAAATAGCAGCGCGAATACGGGCGTTAAAAACGTCAGCGCGCTCAAGCTGGTGAGATTTCCTTGAGCAGCGATATAGAAGAAAATGCCGTAGGCGATCGCACTGCCAAAAATAGTGGCGTAGCTCATCTCTAGCCAACCGGGCAGCGAAATGCCCTGCCAGGGCGTAGACTCATTCGCCAGAGAAAGCATCATCAGCGGCGTACCGCCCAGCACCATGTGCCAGCCAGTTGCTGCTACCGGATCGGCCCACCGCGCCACATACCGAAACAAGATAGTGCCCCCCGCCATCGACAGCGCCGCCATCAGCATCAGCCATTCTCCCTGCTGAAAGAGCCCAGACCACAGCTCCTGCTCAAAAGCAATCATCGATTCAGCCGGACCTTGCGCTTGAAAGAGCCCTAAGATCCACTCGTCTGGCAGGCCGATAAAGCTAATGCCGACAAGGCCGACCAGCAGGCCAGTCCAGCCCAAAGGCCCGATCCACTCCTGAAAGAGAAAGCGCGCCATAATTGCGACCGCCAGAGGCTGAGAGTCGATCATCACCGAGCCGAGTCCCGCTCCAGTGCGCTCTAGCCCCTTGGCCAAAAACCCTTGAAACAGCGTGCCATCGACCAGCGCAAATAGGCTAATCCATAGCCATGCTTGCCAGCCTTTGGGCTGCTCTCGGCCCAGGAGTACAGAGACTAAGACCACTAATAAGCCAGCGGGCAGCAGCCGGACACCTGCTAAAAACAGAGGGGTCGTTTCTGTCATGACGCCTTTCATGGCGACCATCGCAGTGCCCCATAAAAAGAAAGGCGAAATTAGCACCAGCGGATAGGTTGCCAGCTTCGATAGCGGCTGCGGCAAAGGAATGTGAGGCGCGTCGTGGGATGCCCGCGCATCGTCAGAGTCAGGGCGAAAATCCATTTATTCAAAGCCGGTGAAGGCAGTCAGCAGCGTACCGAAGAGTTGCAGCAGAAGCACTATCAAGGTGTGCATGGCAGACCGTATACTTACTTTAAAGTAATGTAAAGCACAGTGCACCCCTGATACCTTCATGATTTGGCCTTTTAAGCCTCGCTACCGTAAACAAATTGCCCGGATTGAAGTGAGTGGGGCGATCGCTGGAGCCACTCGCAAGCGGGTACTAGAGGCTCTTAAAGAGATAGAAGAGAAAAAATTTCCGGCTCTGCTACTGCGCATAGACAGTCCGGGGGGGACAGTCGGCGATTCTCAAGAAATTTACAGCGCTCTGAAAAGGCTCCAGGAAAAGGTCAAAATCGTTGCCAGCTTTGGCAATATTTCAGCCTCTGGCGGTGTTTACATTGGCGTCGGTGCGCACCATATTGTGGCCAACCCGGGCACAATCACCGGCTCTATCGGCGTCATTTTGCGCGGTAACAATATCGAAAAGCTATTAGATCGCGTCGGCGTCTCTTTCAAGGTGATCAAGTCTGGCCCGTATAAAGACATCCTGGCCTTTGACCGGCCCTTGTCACCTGCTGAAGAAACGATTTTGCAAGAGCTCATCGACACCAGCTACGGGCAGTTTGTTCGCACAGTGGCAGAAGGCCGCAATTTATCCGAGGAAAGCGTCAGAGCGTTCGCCGATGGCCGCGTATTTACCGGTGAGCAGGCACTGGCCTTAGGTGTGGTAGACCGGCTCGGTTCCGAGGAAGATGCTCGCCGGTGGGCAGCTGAATTGGGTGGGCTCGACCCTGAAAAAGCTGAATGCTACACCTTCGAAGAAAAAAAGCCACTCGTCAGCCGACTACTTCCGGGCCAGTCGCCCCTGGCAATTTTGCCAGTGTATATGCCAGCAGCGATGGCCCGCTTAGACTTTGAAGTCGCAACCAGCGGCGTACCCCTTTGGATGTATCAGCCCTCAGGCATAACTGAGTCACTGAAGCATTTCTAGCGTCTAACCCCCCTCTCCCCCTCTCCCCCTCCCCGAATC
>JBARVU010000144.1:0-11443 GCA_049646425.1 Phormidesmis sp.
GACAAAGCCTGTACAGCCGGGACAGCCCGCCTCCCGGTCGGGGAAAAACATAAAATGATAGATGATGAGCTGACGGAGATTCTCGAACAGGTCTAGCAGGCTGGTTGAACCTGTAGGGCTTTCAAAAACGTACTGTTTATTTAGCTTGACCATGGGTAGTCGGCGACGCTTGGCATTGACGCGATCGCGCTGCTGAGTCAGTGTCTTCTCCTCTACCAGCAGTGCTTTGCGCTTGGCGAGCCAGGTTTCTGGGGAGACAACTGGCGGATGCGCCAGGGTGCTAGTTTTCATGATGTGTTCTCCTTAAAATGTGATTTGAAATGGTCACCTGTATTCAGTAGTCGTTCGGGGAAGGGGTAAATCGACAGGTAGAAAAATATTTTTTACCCCAGTTCGCGCAAGCGTTGTGTCAAAAAGCGGCGCTCCGGTTCTTGCTTTACCAGGGTCAGTGCCTTTTGATAGGATGCTTTGGCCTCAGCCGGTTTACCCAGCCGCCGACACAGATCGGCCCGTGCCGCATGAGCCAGATGATAATTGGCCAAATTGCCCTCAGATAAGATAGTGTTAATCAGGTCGAGTCCTGCTGCGGGGCCGTCACGCATAGCTATGGCTACCGCCCGATTCAGAGCAATAATCGGAGAAGGCTCTACCTGCTGGAGCAGGCTGTACAGGGCTACAATTTCTGACCAGTTGGTAGACGCCGAATTGGGGGCTTCGGCATGAATGGATGCGATCGCCGCCTGAATCGTATACACCCCAATTTGCCCCAAGGAGAACGCCTGCTGTACCAGCGCTTTGCCCTCTGCTATCTGGCCCGGATTCCAAAGAGACCGATCCTGGTCTTCGAGTAGAATTAGGTCGCCTGTCGAGGAAGTGCGCGCGGTGCGCCGAGACTCTTGCAGTAGCATTAGCGCCAACAACCCCATCACTTCAGCCTCTGGCAATAACTCCCACAGCAGCCGCCCCAATCGAATCGCTTCACCCGAGAGGTCGGCCCGCGTCAGCGACATGCCGGATGAAGCTGCATAACCTTCAGTAAACACCAGGTAAATCGTCTGAAGCATGGTGTCTAACCGCTCCGGCAGATCGGCTTTTGACGGCACCTGGTAAGGAATCCCCGCTGTGCGAATCTTGGCTTTGGCCCGCACAATCCGCTGCGCCAGCGTGGAGGGCGCAATCAGAAAAGCGCTGGCAATTTCCTCAGTGGTGAGTCCGCAGATCTCTCGTAGGGTTAACGCCACCTGAGCCTCGGACGACAGAGCCGGATGGCAGCAGGTAAACATCAATCGCAAGCGGTCATCCTCGACGCAATCGTCATCTTTTACCGCAAGTAAGTCAGTTCCCGTATGAACCTTCGAGGCCAGTTCTGAGAGAGAGGCATCAAAGCGGGTCCGCCGCCGCAGGGTGTCGATGGCTTTGAAACGCCCGGTAGATACCAGCCACGCGCGGGGATTTGCGGGCGCACCCTCATGGGGCCATTTTTCTGCTGCCGCCGCAAACGCATCCTGAAGCGCTTCTTCAGCCAAATCAAAGTCGCCCAGAAGTCGAACCAGCGTCGCAAAAACACGACGCGACTCAGCTCGATAAATGACTTCTATGGCCGCCTGCTCAGTAGCTTTCTCCATTCTTCAGGATTTATAAACAGTGTGTTACGAAATTTTGCCATCCGGCAAATACTTATAGATCATTTGTTTCATTATGACGAGTTCGGCTTATCATTTCACTAGCCAAAAGGGTAGACAAAAAAGATTCATCGTGGCCAACTCTCTTCTCATCACTAAGCTGCACGTTCCCTCAGTGCGATCGCCCCTGATCCAGCGCGATCGCCTTCTAGAAAAGCTCGATCAGGGTTTAACGTGCAAGCTGATTTTAATCTCAGCGGCTGCGGGCTTTGGTAAAACAACGGTTTTGAGCGCCTGGGCACAGCAAACGCAACTGTCGGTTAGCTGGCTGGCTCTAGATCAGCGCGATAATGATGAAAAGCGCTTCTGGACATACGTTATAGCTGCATTGCAGACCGTTGACAAAACGGTTGGGGAAGCAACGCTGTCCATTTTACAGTCGGCTGAAGCGGCTGCTTTCGAGACGTTTTTGACGCCATTGCTGAATGAATTGTCGCTGATTGAGCCTTTGACTGAGCGGGAACTAGAAGTGTTAAATTATTTGGCGAAGGGGATGACGAATCAGACGATCGCCGATCAGCTATTCGTCAGCCTCGCCGCCGTCAAATGGCCCGCCCGCAACATTTACGGCAAGCTAGAAGTGAATAATCGCACGCAGGCCGTCGCCAAAGCTAGAGAGCTAAGCCTTTTGCTGTAGAAAAATTTGAAAAACACTGTTCCTATTTCCTACTTATGGCCATGTCTGAAAACAATGCTATCCTTGCTGCTGCCCTCGTCAGAAACTTTAATGAGATTCCGCTGACGCACCGACTTCGAGAGCCAAACTACGACTCATACTTTGCGCGGCTTGCGCATGACACCGCTGCTCGAAAGCTGGGCGCGACTATTGACATACTAGAGCCGGGAAAGAGAGCTTGTCCATATCACCTTCATCATGCCCAAGAGGAGATGTTCATTGTAGTTGAGGGTGAAGGAACACTCCGCGTCGCAGACGAGATGCTTCCGCTGAAAGCAGGCGACGTAGTCTTCATTCCCGCTGGCCCCGAGTACCCGCACCAGATTATCAACACCTCAGAGGCTCAGTTGAAGTATCTTTCAGTTAGCACGATGGAATCGCCTGAAATCTGTGAGTACCCAGATTCTGGCAAATACATGGCAGAGGGCAGTCTGGACAACAGTAACCCTTTCGAAATCATCGAACGTAAGGGGCCGAGCCTTGACTACTGGGACGGCGAGTCCTGATGGCGGCAACCGAGTCGGCAGAGCGCTGCTCAGCGAGCGTGAAAGCATCAGCAGATTGGTTAGATTTACTCTGATAAGACCGCGCCATACTAAACCGATGGATATAAATAGAGGATTCAGCCATGGGTAACAATCCCAGCATTCTTTCTCATGTTTCAATTGGCACCAATGATTTTGAGCGGGCCATCGCCTTCTACGATCAAGTACTCTCTACGCTTGGCTGCAAGCGACTGATGGAGCATCCAGGGGCCATTGCATATGGCAAGCAGTATCCCGAATTTTGGGTAGGAACACCGTTCGACAATCAACCTGCAACCGTTGGCAATGGCACGCACATTGGCTTTATCGCGCCTAATAAGGAAGCCGTTCATGCCTTCCACAAGGTGGCTATAGCAGCCGGTGGTACCGACGAAGGGCCTCCGGGCGGGAGAGCCGAATACAGTGAACCCTACTATGGCTGTTTCATTCGCGATCTTGACGGGCACAAAGTAGAAGCAGCCTTCTGGGATACGCAGCTCGAGCAACCGCTCAGCGAAGATAAGCCTGAATAAGCAGCTATATCCTATCCTTTCGGTTAGGGTTGCTCTAATGTGATCGCGTCACAATACATCAGCTAAAGAAC
Source organism: Phormidesmis sp. (assembly GCA_049646425.1). GTDB lineage: Bacteria > Cyanobacteriota > Cyanobacteriia > Phormidesmidales > Phormidesmidaceae > Phormidesmis. The sequence continues at coordinate 3,487 of JBARVU010000144.1, forward strand.
TTCTATGAAGGGAGACCTAACCAATGAGACAGCAGACTGTTCATCTTTTTGTCCTCAATGGCCTAACAGATTGGGAGGTGGGGTTTGTGATCGCAGGCGTCAATAACCCCGCCTTTCAAAAACATCCCGGACGCTCTGAAGTGGATACTTCAGAGCTTAACGGCCCTTCCAAGTTGTTTAGTCTTTGGGGTTCACTTCACACCCGATTAGTGCCTATCCATTGATATTGGATAACTGTGTAGCTTTAGACGACAATTGCGTTAATATCGTTGTCTGTAAGAGAACCATTCAACTTTCATAATTTATGTCAACAACTGTATTACCCCAACTGCAAGAAATAGAGTCAGACCTCGTGACTCAAGAAGAAACCCTGACAGCGCGGCTCGAAGAACTGCGTGGGCAGCTTCGCGGTGTGCGGGCCGTGATACCGATGTTCGAGGGCACTTCTACTCCTACAGTAGAATCGCCAGCTCCGCCTACTGAAGGGACCGTAGAAACAGTCCCGCCTGCTGCTACCCAATATGTAGAAGAACCGACTCCCGCAGTAGCCTCACCTGCGCCTAAGGCAATAGTCAAACGAAAGCAGGCAACGCCGAAGAAAGCCGCTGCCGAGAAAGCGGGCACCCAGAAAAGAACGACTACCGAGAAAGCAACTGCCAAGAACAAGAAAGATGGCCGCACCGCGTCGTGGCAGAAGTACACTCGACCAGGGGTGAAGAATGAATCTATCCCAGATGCAGTCCGGCTGATCCTAGAGACGCAGCCAGAGAAGGACTTCAAAATAGCGGAAGTGATGGATGCGCTCTTCCAGGAAGGGATGCCGAAAGCGCAGTACGGCCATTGAGTAGTAATGGAACAGGATCGTACGCTAAGGCTGAAACCTTTGTCGTGCAGGGCTTTCAAGGTGGTAAAAATGAACTATAGCTAAGACCCTATTTCTGTACCAGTTAATCCTTACTCTAAACGGTACAGAAAAATAGAGCGGTATATCAATGGTTTCAACCTCTTTCCGTCAGGAGGGTTTAACTGGTACAAGTCGCGATCACCGCTTAGCGTGCGTTTTGGTTCCGCTACTACTTGAACCCCGGATACTTCTGTCCACTACCAGAACATCTCCATCAAATATCCCAACACCCGCCATTGAATCACCTGATGCGCGGACGAAGAAGGTGGCCGGGGGATTAGTGATTACAAGCTCATTGAGATCCAGGCAAGCCTCGATATGGTCATCTGCCGGGGAAGGAAAACCCGCAGAGACAGCGCTGCCATACAGCGGAATTTTGAACGAACGATAGGGAACATAGCGGTAGGGGACTGACAAAATTCACCATGATCGTGGCACTGTAGTAGATAGTGAGGATTGAAAACACCCGATAGTTCATATGAACTACTTAGCGACTTAGCTTACTCTTAATCGGCTTGCGGTGCAATTGGATCGCCAGATTTCGCTTCAAAAGTTTCGGGCCAGCCGATTGGATTGTCGATCATGTTCTGAAGTGCGATCGCTCGTCTGTCGATCTCCTGTAAAGCGTTCCGCCTTTGTATTCGCTGCTGCCAATCACGATGTTCATCTCCATCGACTTTGCCTAAAGCAATCGTTTTGCCGATTGCTTTGCCTTTCACTCTCGGTGGTCGCGCCCGAGCATAGCGTCCTGAGGTATCAATGGCCCAGCCCGCTGCTGCAACGGTACCCGATGCCCGAATATCATGGTTTAACTGATCAAGTCTAAGCAGCTCGGACTGAAGAAATGTGGGTAAATCCATGGAAATTGTGTACAAAATAATAATTGTACACAAAACTGTAAGGAATGATCTAAAAGCGCACGGGAACCGACGATCAGAAGTATCCAGAGAATGGTATTTCGGTCAGCTTTGAGTTGATCCGAAACAGCTTCTGATCTCTTTCGTCTGTCAGACTGCTAGCTGCTAACACCTGAAGATCTGCGCCTATGTTCCTGGCCATGCTTTCGTTATACCCAGCCAGCCGAACCAGCTCTTTCCTCTCCACCCAGCGGGGATGCGCCAAAAATAGTCCTTTGAGCAGCGCTATCTGCCTGGTTGAAAGGGCTTCAGACCATAGCCGAATTACCTCACCGCCGCTGCGTATCGGCGCGGGCAAGCACTCTCCCACCTGAGCAATACCTTCAGCAGTAATCGTCACCCCATCAGTCTCTTGATGAAAAGCAGCCCAACCCTCCATCTTCAGCTTCGTTAGAGCATCGTAGAAATCCATTCGGCGCTGCGCTGAAAGCCTCTCTAGCTGCGTCTTGCTGATGTTGGCCCCCGGTGTACCGCCAACAAGGTAAGCAGATGGTTCTCAGCATCTGACAGAGAAAGCCGCTGAGGTTCCCTGGAGATAGGCGAATGCTCAGGAGCTGAGACGGGTAGAGCGACTGCCACCTGATTAAATAGATCCCGAGCTTGCCCAATACTAGTCTGAGCCTGATCCAACAAAGCAAGCCCCTGATGCAGCATAGCGAGCAGTTCACCGTTCGGTAGGGCAACGGGGCTCAAAATTTCACCAGGCTGAGCGATCGCACTCACCGGCTCCAGAAACGAGAATACCTCACGAGTGCTGTGACTACCGGGAATAGAAAGCTCAGGCAGAACATAATAGCGCTCCTCCGCAATTCCCATCGCATACTTCAACAGAACAGGATGCTGGGGAATATAGAGATAAGCATCCTGGCCGGTGAAGGAACCTTCTGTGCGCACCAGCCGCCCAACGACCTGCCGAAAAAACAGCTCAGTTAAAATATTCGTAGCATAGACGCCCACGCGCAAGCGGGGAATATCAACGCCTTCGCTCACCATTCGGACTGCGACCAACCAGGGCGCTTTGCTAGCAGCAAATGCTGAAATAACTTCATCCGCCTTACGGTTATCGGATATGGCAATCGCTGGAGCCTCACCGGTAACTCGCTCCACAACCTGGGCAACTATCCTGGCATGGCGAATGTCCTTTGCCGTCACTAACCCGCCCGCCGCTGGATCGACTTGCCGAATCGCTTGCAGTCGCTGATCAGCATCTGCGATTACGCTGCCTAACCAGTCTTCGCTAGTGATAGCAGTATTCAACTGCCTAGAGAGGTCGCGATCGCTCAAATCTGCGCCGAACTGAGCAGTCTCTGCTTTGTTCAAGAACTGCCAGCTTGCCTCACCGCCGAAAGTCGGGAAAAAGACCGGGCCGACAACGGCATCCTTTAATGCTTCGGCGTATGAATACTCAAAGTCCGGCACTAGAACGCCGTCCCGATAACTCACAAACGGAATAACGCCTTCATCGTGCCTGAAAAGGGTGCCGCTGAGCAGGAGGATTTTGTGCACTCGCTTCAGTGCCGCCTTAATGCCATCGCCCCAGGCTTTTGCGTCTGCCAGATGATGAGGCTCGTCGAGGATGACCAGCGATCGCCTGCGGCCTCTAATCAGGTAATTTACCTTCTCCACAAGCGAATTGTCCGTCAATTGCTGGTACGAGAAGATATAACCGTCTTTTGATTGGTGAGCATTCACACTCAGTTCGAGTCCCGAATCCTGCGCCGCAGCTTGCCACTGACGGCGGATCTGGTCGGTGTGGCAAAAGATAACGACCTGCTTGATTTTAGATGTGTTTCGCAGGAATTGCGCGATCGCTAAGCCGAAGCGAGTCTTACCGCTGGCAGGTGTAGCCAGACAGGTAAAGATGCGAGGCTGAGTCTTTTGATATTCTTCTGAGGCCCGCTGCTGCCAGTGGCGTAAAGCGAAATTGCTCATCTCTCGACCAAAATAATTCTGTTTTATCACTTTACGCTTGCCCTGATAATTCGCTACATCATCAGTGGTGGCACGGCATCTCCAATCGCCTGCCTTGCCCTCGTTGGATTGTCCCCCCACCCGTGAACAAGGACGCAAAAGTTAGTGTGTTTGTCATCCCTAGAGGTTTTCGTATTCTATAGAGAATCTGAAAATTTGTCTGGAGGAGAGCCAGCTCAGAATGCGCCGAGGGCAGGAATTTGCTGATCGAATCGGCGTGCCGCCATTTCGCGATAGCGCTCTTCAAGAAGGTGAATCCACCAGGCAGGTAACGCTCCTGCTTCCTCTGCGTTATCAGCACAGCGCCTCACTTTTCGGCCTCAGGTGGTTGAAGGAAGGTGGAGGAATCGAACCCCTACAGTTTTACCCATACCCTAGTTTTCAAGACTAGTTGCCAACCCATTTAGCGGCACCTTCCGTTGGGTTGATCGACGGGGCTTGAACCCGCTAACACTGGATTCACAAACCAGCTCCTCGCCCACTTCGGATTCGATCAACATATTTGGTGGACTTGATCGGAATTGAACCGACATCTTCCTGCTTGCAAGGCAGACGCTTTCCCAGTTAAGCTACATGCCCATATTTGGCGGGAGTAGTAGGACTTGAACCCACACAGATCGATTTAGAAGACCGATGCCCATCCATTAGGCGATACTCCCACAACGCCCCTACTAGAAGTCGGCTAGTGCTCCGCCTATAGCGCTCGTGCTTAAGGGGGTGGTGAAAGCCAGGTGAGCGCTGGCGAGCACTATCGCTTTCTTCTATCTGTGTTGGTACAATAGTACTTATGTTGACTTTGACGTATGAGTACAAACTTAAGCCGACTGAGCAGCAGGCTGAAGAGATGCAACACATCTTGGACGTCTGCCGCTCAGTCTGGAACTATGCTTTGCGTGAGCGTAAAGACTGGAGCGCTTCTCGTAAGTGCCCTATCAACGCTTGCTCATTGCGCAGTGAGTACATCATGGCAGCAGATACGCCTTACCCTAATTTTGTGGCACAGTGCAAAGCGCTAACGCAAGCGAAGCAGGGTAGCCCCTGGCTTCAGTCAGTCAATGCTCAGGTGCTTCAGCAAGTGCTGAAGACGCTAGAGCGCGCCCATGCCGGTATGAAGAAAAAGGGCATGGGATATCCACGGTTCAAAAAGCCCAACCGGATGCGCTCATTCGTGTTTCCGCAGTTAGGTAAGAATCCGTTAGCTGAAGGCGTGGTCACGCTGCCCAGCATCGGTGCGGTCAAGATCCGTCAGTCACGGCCATACCCTGAAGGCTTTGATGTGAAGCAAGCTAGGGTTGTCAGGCGGGCATCGGGCTTCTATCTGATGCTGACGTTCCAGTGTGATGTGTCGGCTCCAGCAGTGCCGCTGGTCGGTCACTTCGTCGGGGTTGACGTAGGACTGGAGTACTTCCTGTCTACATCTGAAGGCGTCCAGGTTGAGCGGCCTAAGTTCTTTGTGAGGATGCAGCGTAAGCTGAAATCGCTACAGCGCAGACTCAAGAGAATGCAGTTAGGCTCGTCCAATTGGAAAAAGCAGCAGCGCCAGATAGCCCGCCTGCATGAGCGAATTGCCAATACCCGTAAGGACTTTCACTATAAGCAGGCGCACAAGCTTTGTGATGCCGGTGATGTAGTGGCAGTTGAGCAGCTCAATCTAATTGGTCTGAGCCGTGGGTTCCTCGGAAAGCACATGCTCGATGCTGGTCACGGCCAGTTCCTAAATGGGATCTTGCCGTGGGTTTGTTTTAAGCGCGGCAAAGGCTTTGTAAAAGAGTCTGCTGCCGGGACTAGCCAGGAATGCCCTAGCTGTGGGCAGATGGCTAAGAAGCGGCTGAATGACCGCTGGCATCGCTGCGAGTGTGGGTCTTTCATGCCTCGGGATGTCGCTAGCGCCATTGTGATTAGAGAAAGGGCTGTCGGGCGGACAGTGCTTGAAAATGCTTGTGGAGACGGTCTGACGGGGGCGGTGGCTTTAGCTGCTGTCTAGTTAAGAGTCTGTGAAACAAGAATCTCCGACTATACTCGTAGAGTCAGGAGGAGAGCGTCAATAGGATTTGAACCTAGAACCCTCGCCCTCGAAAAGCGCTGCTCTAATCCATTGAGCTATAGAGGCATTTTGGTAGCCCTGATAGGATTTGAACCTACGACATCCTCTTTGTAAGAGAGGCGCTCTCCCACTGAGCTACAGGGCTTTGGAGCGACCACCGAGACTCGAACTCGGATCTAGAGTTTGGAAGACTCACATGCTACCGTTGCACCATGATCGCGGGGCTGGTGACAGGCGTTGAACCTGCAACCTGCTGTTTACAAGACAGCTGCTCTGCCAATTGAGCTACACCAGCGAGTAGGCCGTGTGAGGATTGAACTCACGATCTTCCGCTTAAGAGGCGGCTGCTTTACCGCTTAGCTAACGGCCTATGGGTTTGGTGGGTCGCCAGGGACTCGAACCCTGATCCCTCTGCTTAAAAGGCAGGTACTCGACCATTGAGCTAACGACCCGTTTTGGTGCCCCCGGTGGGAGTCGAACCCACAAAATCTGGTTTCTAAGACCAGCACGTATGCCAGTTCCGTCACAGGGGCAAGTGGTCGGGATGGTAGGACTCGAACCTACGGCTCCTTGTCCCCAAAACAAGGCTTCTGACCGCTGAATTACATCCCGATTGATTGGTACCTCTGGAGGGATTTGAACCCTCAAGATCTAGTTTTTGAAACTAGCACGTATTCCAGTTCCGTCACAGAGGCATATGTTTGGTGCTCCTAGTGAGATTTGAACTCACACCTGAACTACTTTTAAGGCAGTCGCCTCTACCAGTTGGGCTACAGGAGCACAGGGGAATGGATGCCGAGGCAGGATTCGCACCTGCAATCTCCTGATTCAGAGTCAGGCGACTTGCTAATTCGTCTACTCGGCATTGGCTGGGGTAGTAGGAATCGAACCTACGATCTTTCCGTTAACAGCGGACTGCTTTGCCACTCAGCTATACCCCAATGTTTGACGCGATGAAGCGCCAAGCCCCCCAGATCCGATTTGAACGGATGACCTCTTGTGCTTCAAACAAGCGCTCTCACCAAGCTGAGCTACTAGGGGAAGCGAGAACGGCAGGACTCGAACCTGCAACCTTCAGCTCCGCAAGCTGACGCGCTATCCGGTTGCGCTACGCTCTCTTGGCGGAAAACAGTGGACTCGAACCACAAGCTATTAGCTCCATCTGTTTAGCAAACAGCGCCTACCTCCTGGCAGGATTGCTTTCCGCAATATGAACAACTTTCGTCATTCAAAGGGCCGGGTGGGATTTGAACCCACAGTGTTAAAGAACTCCGGTTTTACAGACCTTTATCTGCGCCGATAGAAGCCGACCCGTTTGGCAGTGGCGACGGGGATCGAACCCGTAAACATACGATTGAAAGTCGTATGGCTTTACCAATTTGCCTACGCCACCAAGACAGCAATCATTGATGATTGCTGGTTTTCTACTGCTCGCAGCAGCAGAACGCGGAAACTAGGAATCGAACCCAGATGTTCAGTTTTGGAGACTGACGTGTTGCCATTACACCATTCCCACATGTGGTAGCAGCGGCGGGACTCGAACCCGCATATCCTCGCTTATGAGGCGAGTACCTTGACCAGTTAGGTGACGCTGCGATGTTGGAGTCCAGAGCGAGAATTGCACTCGCGATTTTCGGTTTTGCAGACCGACGCCTTACTCACTTGGCTATCTGGACTTGGCGAGGGAGACGGGATTTGAACCCGCGACTTCCTGTTCGACAGACAGGCGCTCTAACCACTGAGCTACACCCCCACAAAGAAGAATATTTAGTTTTCGAGGTTCAGATAAAAGAGTTTTCAGAATTTGACTGGCTAGCTTGCTATCCTCCTCTTTTTATGTAGTACGTTTTGTATTACGTTTATACTACACGCAGAAAAGAGAGAATGTCAAGAACTTTTTGAAAAGGATTTTCAAGAGCTTCTAAAACAATTTTCCAGCAGGGATTTTAGCTGCTAGACACTGCCTTCGACAGGCGGCTCCAACAGCTAAAAAGGAGAGTTCACAGCAGCCTATTCTCTCAACAAGCTGCGCTAAGCGGCATAGGTAACCTGCCACTGAGTAGCCTGCCAGAGCTGATAAACCAACTGCTCACTTTTGGGTGAGAGCGCTGCAATCAGCGT
>JBARVU010000145.1:0-1876 GCA_049646425.1 Phormidesmis sp.
GCTATCCGCTGGTAGACGTCCGAGAAGTCGGCCCTCCCCCGGCAGCAGAGTGACCCTATGAAGGCAGCAAGAAAGAGCCATCACCAACGGGTAACAGCTCTTTAGATAGAGATAGCAGGCTTTAATAGGAACAATTATTGCTAGCGTAAGCCAATGCTGACAATGCCGACCCGGCCACCGCCCGGAATAGAGACAATCTCACGGTCGGCAGCATCGTTCGCGGCTCTCAAGAGCTGTAGTAGGGCGAGCAGAGTGGGGGCATTGACAGCGAGCGCCAGCTGCTCACGGGTGAGCCCCTCAATAAAGCTATTTGTCGTCTCTATAGCCGACTCCAGGTCGCTTTCGGAAGTCCCGAGGACTGTCAGGTCAACTTCTAGACCGCCCATTTCGTCAGAGATCTGCTGCTCTAGAGCTTCGATATCAAGTCTTTCTCCAGTCTGAACTTGGGAGAGGGCGGCTGTGAGCGCAGCCACCTTATTCGGCGAAATAAACAGGTATTTCCCGTTGATAGAACGCACAGACTGACGCACTTGAATTGTTCTCAGCGCGTTGGCAACACCATTGCTGATTTGGGCAGCAAGCGTATCGCCGGTAAGGGCAGGTCGCTCCGGGGTGAAGGTGTCTCCAACAGCGTTGCTAGAATCTGGTGGGACTACCGGGACTCTGCCGGCCAGTGCCCGAGCCGGCAGGGCAACTTCTGCGGATAAAAAGCAGACTAAGGCCAACAACGGAAACTTGATCAGTGAACGGCTAACGGTGAGCTGATGACGCATAGTAAACACTTCGCTTATTTAAGGATGGATTCAGGAATCTTTAGAAGCTGTAGCCGTAGCCCACCGAAGCATTCATCCGAATGCCTTCCGGCGTATTGTCTGTGATATCAGAGAGGCCGATGGTAAAAACAAATGGGTTTTTGAAGGGGGCAGCAGAGGCCGCGATGCCTAGCGATCGCCCTGTCCAGCTAGAGATTACCGACAGCTCAGGCTGAACGCGCAGGCTGACGCTGCCAAAGACATTCGGATCATTGTTGTTGTCAGCAACTGCCCCGGCCGAACGATAAGCGCCCGTCCCCACGCCGACCGACACGGTCAGCGGCAGCGGGTTCACCTGCCCGCGCCGCAGATCGAACCGATTAGAGACCACGCCGTAGTACGTTTCTTCCTCATCGCTGGCAGCGCCCCATTTCACCGGGTTCTCCCAACCGACAGCAACCCCCAAATTACCCGCCGAAGGAAACACCTTGTGCAGCTTGAATCCCAAGGTGCCATCGTCAGCAAAACCGTCCAGGCTAAGAATTCCGGAATTGATCTCCAGGCCCACAAAATTGATGGCACTGCCTAATCCAACCCCTAGACTGGCAGAGCCATCAAACTTGTCGGTATTGCCATTGGTATTCACAGCAGCGCCCACGAAGGCATCCCCCCAGTCGGCTCCATAGGCAGTCGGCACTAAAAAGGTAGAGGCGGGCAGCGGACGCAGCCGCCCGGAGGGGTCAGCGCCAGGGTTTATCAAGAGCTGCTGACGAACTTCTTCTTCGGTGAGGGGTGCAAAGGTATCGCCCACTGGGTTGCTCTGGGCCACAGGCAGCGGATCTCGCTGCGCGGTGACTGGCGCTACGGCACCGGGCACAAGCACCTCAGGCGCGAGCAGCTCAGGTACAGGTGCTTCAGCCGAAGTGGTACTGAGCACCCCGCTCAGCAAGCTGCGAACGGTCACCCCATTAGCACCCTGTTCAGTATCGGCCTTAGCGGGAGACAAGAGGTTAGTCAGCGCGACGGATACTGCTAAGACTATTCCTGCGAAAACTTTTCGGTTCAGTGTAATCGTCATATCTCGTTGTGCAAGTGCAAGGTAATGGGTTTGAAAGCTGCTAGGC
>JBARVU010000146.1:0-3835 GCA_049646425.1 Phormidesmis sp.
TCTTTGGCTGGTGGGTTTACAACGCGTTTCCTCTCTTCCCGCTACAGGGCGGTATCGTCGGCCCCTGGACAGATCCAAATTCCGAGGGCGTTGTCGGTGAAGTCTTAGGGCTTGTTCAAGCTTCTTACCCTTGGTCTCCAGCCTTGGGGCCGAACGTTGCCGACAATCTCACAGGCGTATTCTGGTTTGCCTTTGCCCTATTTGCGATGACCACCGCTTCGATTCTGTCGGGCGCGGTGATTGAGCGTATCAAGGTCGGTGCCTATGCGATTTTAGCTGTGGTGCTGGGGTCTTTTACCTGGGTCGTTGCGGCGGCTTGGGGCTGGAATCCTTACGGCTGGTTCCTGACTCAGTTTGGCTATCACGACTTTGGCTGCTCAGCCGTTCTGCATGGCGTCGCTGGCTTTTTTGCACTGGGCGTTTTGATCAACTTGGGGCCTCGCATCGGTAAGTTTGACGCGGAGGGTCGGCCCAGAGCCATTTTGCCTTACAACCTGCCACTGACAATGGTGGGGCTGATGCTGATTTTTGTTGGATTTTATGCCTTCTTAGCGGCCTGCGTCATCTTTGTGCCGGGTCAAACAGGCGAGATTACCATTTACGGGACACCGATGACGCTGGCTTCGGTCGGAGTGAATACAACGCTTGCCCTGTGCGCCGGAATTGTGGGCGCTTATATTTCGTCCAAGGCCGATCCCTTTTACACCATTTCGGGCGGTCTAGCAGGCATTATCTCGGTGGGCGCAGGGCTCGACCTCTACAGCCCCGCAATGATCATTTTGATTGCCTTCATCGGCGCTTACACCATGCCCTTTGTTGGTAATGCGGTTGAGAAAGCCGGTATCGATGACGCAGTTGGGGCTTTTGCAGTGCACGGTTACTGCGGCCTGCTAGGGGCGATGACGGTGGGTGTGATGGCGTCGGGCTATCCGCAAGGGGATGGCATTCCCCTGACGGGCTTCCTGGGTCAGCTTGTGGGTACCGCTGTCTGCACGATTATCCTGGGGTTTATTCCGGGATACGGCGTAAGCTTTGTGCTCAAAAAACTAGGTATGCTGCGAGTCTCTCCTGAAGAAGAGATCGGTGGTCTGGATCTAACAGAATTCGGCGTGGGTGGGTACCCAGAGTATCCGCTGATCTCTGAGCAAAATGGCAGCGTCCACACGCCTAACGCCACAGTTTCGCCAGTGACTCCACAGCTATAGGAGATATTATGTCCAGTCCATTTTCAACCATAGAAGAGTTCAACGGGGCAATTGATGGCCCGACTGAAGGAGCGATTTATACTTTTGCGAATACGCCTATCATCAATACTCTGGCGCTGTTGGTCGCGGTCGGAATATTTATCTGGTTTATTGCGGCCACCTACAGCACCCATGTTGAACCCCCGTCAGCAGCAGTCGACAAGTCGTTGAATCGTCTAAGCACCTTTATCGTGGTGGGCCTGTTGTCTTTGGTTGCAGCCGACCATCGGCAGGCAGTACGCCCTGATCGTACTGTCCAGGCAAGTCTTCAGACAAGCGTTCAATCTCCTAGGCGCTCCTTGGAGCAGTTAGCTCCATTTGGGCTGTTAGGGATGTTGGGTATTGCGCTCCCCACTCGCCGCCGCCAGAAAAAACAGCGGCGAAAGCGCTTGGCTCAGGGTCTCAGCGATTACAGATCCAGACGGTAGTGCGAATATCTTCTGATTTTCCTAACGTCGTCTATTGCGCTTCTGCTGATTGCAGGGGCGCAGTTTTTTTGGATGGTGGGCGATCGCGCTCAACCTTCATCCAATGCGACGGGCTCAATGCAGGCGGCTGTTTCATTCCGAGGGTTGTTAACCGTTTGACTCACGGGCTGTAGCTGCATGGCATCAGCTTCGTAAGGGCGCAGCAAATGCTGAAGATGCCTGCCGTCTTGCAGATCGGGATCTAGCCAAAGGTCGTAGTTATCAGGATGCACAATTACCGGCATCCGGTTGTGAATGCGCGCCATCAGCTCGTTAGGCTCTGTGGTCAAGATTGTGCAGGTTTCTAGATAGCTGCCGTCGCCGCTCTCCCAATGCTCCCAGAGACCAGCAAATCCAAACAAATCATCCTCAACCTGAATGTAGTAAGGCTGCTTTTGTTTGCCTGTCCGCTGCCACTCATAAAAGCCATCGGCCACAATCAGGCAGCGCCGTCGCTTAAACGCCGCCCTAAAAGAGGGCTTTTCTGCTACCGTCTCAGCCCGAGCATTGATCATGCGATTGCCGATGCTCGGGTCTTTTGCCCAGGAGGGTACCAGCCCCCATTGAAAAACCCGATACTCGCGCGCTTCGCCGGGTTGGGCGATCGCAGAGACTGCCTGAGTCGGCGCAATATTATAGCGAGGCTGGGGGTCGGGCGTCGTTTTTAAGCTAAAGGTTTGAGCGATCGCCTCGCCCGACCGCGTTTGCGTAAACCGTCCGCACATAAGCGATTGTCCTAAGTGTCATTCCTATATTTTGACACTACAGCGCTGTCGGTGCAGCTTCTGCGTTTTCACAGCAACCTAAGATAGACACCTACAGGCAGCCACGCGGTTTGGAATTGTTCCAAAGTCGTCAAAAATACCTACAGGCGGTCAAGCATTCATTCCTGATCGGGGCAGGCATTGCTAGAAAGCGTCTGCTGAGATATTGAGCGATCTTAACTGCCACCGTTCTTGAAACCTCTGCTGTAGCCCTGTCATCTAGGTCGCCGTGTCTGTTCAGGTTTGCTGTCAGTCGGTATCGCGCTCGTCTATCGCATTGCAGCTTCTTAGTAATGTAGGCCAGTCATCAGGTATTTCGCCTCTCTCTAAAAGTCGGGCGAACACCGCATAGGGATCTCGTTTGCTCCCAGCCGTTCTGAGCTGGGTTGGCCCGTTAATCCAGACATAAGCAATGATCTTACGTTTGCGGTCGTAACGAAAAAACAGCCGGTGGCGACTAGCAGGTTTGGCTCTAAACCAATATCTATAAGCCTTCCCTAACGTATTTCCCTGTCGATATCGGCTATCCGTCGAGTCATTCGGCACTTCCACTAAACAAGTGCGGGCGATCGCTTTGTACAGAGAAACAATATTGTTTTGCTCCCAGCTATCAGGGCGACGCTTTTTTATTTTGCCGACCGCAAGCGCCAGCTTACGCATGTATTCTTTGAAAGCCGGGTGCGCATAAAGAGACCAGCCGTTGACCACAACTGGTTTCTGCTTCACTGGGGCGCCTCCTCAGCGTCTATCTCAGCAAACAGGGCCGACAGTTCGGCAGCGTCATCATCCGTAAACTCAAAGCTCTCAGCGTCAAAATTAACCAGATTCTCCCAACTGCCCGCAATGGCGATCGCCACCGCTAGAAAGTCAGATCCGAGCGGCTCCAGTCGCTCAGGGCTTTGCTCGATATCCCGCTCCAGTAGCCGCAGAAAAGGGCGTAGCGACGGATCTTCTTCAGGGCTAGCAGTTTCGTCAGGTTCGAGCTTCGGGCTAATGACAACTCTGCCTTCGGCATCAATCTCGTACGCTATCTTCCCGCCCCCTTCCAAACCCAGATGCTTGCGAATACTGCTAGGAATCGCGGTCTGGCCACGAGCGCTCAGCGTTGATTCGGCCCGGTATCGACTAGCCATGGTAGACCTAAGGTTGGACCGAGTCTAAGTCTAGTACAGATGCACGTCATTTACAAGTCGTTTGCAAGCCAAATACAAGCAACTTTAACTAGGTTCCGAAGATTGCACTGCTAGTGTCTGCGCTCTTAACCGAAGGGGTGAAACCGGGGGGCATTGGTATGTAAGGAAGCGCTCAGGCGAACGAGCTTTGGCAGGCAGCCAATCACTACCTGAAGCGTGGTAAAGAC
>JBARVU010000147.1:0-12119 GCA_049646425.1 Phormidesmis sp.
GGTTAGCGATTGGGCCAAGAATCCTGGGCGCTTAGGCAAAAAAGCTAGAAACGGACTGATTGATTTTTTGACCTGGTACGCTGCCGAGGGTCTGTATGCTGCTGCCTACACTGTTATTAAGCGAGCCTACACCTATGAAGACAGTCAGGTCGTTCAGCAGTGGTTAGTCGCCAGGGAAGCCGGAAAGCCTGCGCGCAAGGATTGGGCCTTTGCTATCTCTGAGCAGGGTGGGGCTAACCCTTACAAATTCGGTAAGTGGACGAACTACGTTTACAAAGGGCTCTTCGGCATGGATGCCGCCGAAATGAAGCAGCTTTGGGAAGCGCCTGTCTCTGGCTCCCGCCACGTCGCTCGCAATTACATCCCTGAGTCGGTCGGTGTCGATATGGTCGCTTACTGTGAAAAGCTCATCGCTATCCTCGAATTCGATGACCTCGAACGGGCGCATGACGAGGCTATCAGGCTCACTCAGATTAAGTTTAGGCAGAAACTTAACTCCGATAGACTCGGCAGTTAGGGTGTCAGGCTATTCGCAATTATCAGCCTGAACCTACCGCCCCCTGGTGATTACAGGGTGTCAGAATAACGTTGAAATAGTGGCGGTCTCACATAGCGGTAGGGGCTCTACCCTTCAGGGTTAGCGACACAATGATGTCATGACATCATTGTGTGGACGCTCAAGTCTTATAGCTATGTAGAGAGTTTGAGAGAGAAGGCGCAAAACCTTGTCCTTCTAGGGCGGGGAGAGTCACGGAGACATTGCACAATTCCAGCAGCTTGAGAGTTATCACCAACCCTGCTCTAAACTTCGGTCACCCTGTAAGCCCCTTCAGATGAGGCTTCAAGTGCTTTTATACTCAACATTTAGGTCACCCATAAATTCGGGAGTTGTGTCTTCAGAGTATTCGCGGCTATCAGCCTAAACCCACGACCCAACAGGCTTTAAAGGCGTCAGGATAACCCTATACACAGTGGCGATCATACCTGCGGCCACTCCTCAACAGCGTCACATGCGCACGATGGAACGCTGCACCCAAGCTGCCAGCTCTTCTTGGGAGTGATCGCCTGTCGCTACTTCTATCACCACTGAGACTTCTTCTGCTTCGGTTGAAGTCATCTCGTATCCATTTAGATACAGAAACGCTGCCATGGCAGAAAGCCCAACTCTCTTGTTGCCGTCGATGAAAACATGATTCTGAATGAAACCATAGCCGTAGGCCGCAGCCAAATCCCATACCGTCGCACTCGGAACGTAGTTGAGAAGATTTTGAGCCTTGGCAAGGGTTGACTCTAGCAGACCCTCATCTCGAATGCCAGGACGACCGCCATGTTCTGAAATCTGCTGCTGCTGTAGCGCGATGATGCCTCGTTTCGTTAGAAAACGGTAGCTCATTGAGAAAGCGCTCTTAGCGCGTTGCGGTGTTGCCGAGCCACATGGCGATACGCATCCATTTCTGCCGCAAACTCTGGATTGTAAGGCGTCAGCTCAAAGCCGCGTTCTGTCCGCACCAGATACAGCTCGTCGCCTTCTGCTACATTCAGCTCTTCTAGAAGCTCCTTCGGGAAAGTGACGCCTAATGAGTTACCGATTTTACGGATCTTGATTCCGGCCATTGGCTTAGCCTTAGCGTTATTACGGAAATTATAACACCCACAAAATAGGCTGCTTCGCTGACAAACTTAGGATCAGGGCTTCGCTATAACTCCGCAGATTTGCATGACCTTGAAAGCCTCTCTCACTGATACTCTAAAGGTTCCTATATTGCAAATTTGCATGACCGTAAGCGCCCTACCATCAAATCCAGCTGATTAGCCTAATGATGTCATGACATCATTAGGCATTGGTGTTCAATTGCGTTAGGACGCGCCGTAGCCTGCCTGCCTGCTTGCGATCCTCCATTCGCCGCTGCGCTTCGACGATGACCTGATTTTCCACATCCGAGTCGCCTGAGCTCACCACATAGCTGGCCTCCAAAAAGGTCTCCATCGTGATGCCATGCTGCTGGCAGAGGATAGATAGCTCTTTAAACAAGCTCTTTTCCAAGCGAACGCTACGGCGGCTAGTCACCTCTGGTAGTTTCTCTAGCTGCGCTTCTATAGATGCTGCCGCATCGGTCGAGGACATCGGCACCTGAGCAGCCCCTTCTGTCCCTGCCGGTTGACCGTTGGTTAAGGAAGTATCGCGGCTCACTTTCGGACGCTGGCTGCGCCGTCCGATTCGGTCTAGCATATCGCTCATGCTGGCACTGCCTCCATTGACTGAATTCTCTCTAACAATCTCTCGAATGGATAGCCTAAGTCTGCTACCCCAAGTTCATCCAAAGTCTGTTCGCGGCTAATCGCCTGCTTGAACTTCTCCGACTCTCGCATCGAGGGTAAGAGCAGCGCCTTGCCAACGGTCGCCTCCATTGCTGAGATGGCATCTCGGCTTTCTTTGGTTTGGTTCGAACCCACCCACTTATCCCGGAACGGAATCACACCTAAGATCTCAGCGGTCGATGCGCCTACTTCTTTAAGTTCGTCGATAGCGTCAAGGGTACGCACCAAAGAGCCGTACCCTTTGACGGTCGCTTCGCACGGAATGATGATTTGCTCTGCTGCGCCGATGACGGATTTACAGATCTGAGATCGCTGTGGGGGAGAGTCAATTAGACAGATATCGAAGCTGCCTTTAGCGACGGCCAGACGTTTCTTAAGCAGCATTGCGCCGACGCCGCTGCCGCTCAAGTATTCCTGAACGTTATCCAGGCCATCGTCAGATGGAATCAGGTACAGGTTCTCGACTTTTGTCGGGTAGATGGCGTCTTCCAATTCGACGCTGCCTTTGAAAAGTTCCAATAACGTCGGTTCGTCGGCGCCCACCTCATGACCTAAAAAGGTCGTTAGGTTGCTTTGAGGGTCACCATCAACTACCAGGACTGTGTAGCCAGCGGCGGCTAACTGCTTACCCATCAGTGTCACGAACGTCGTCTTACCTTGGCCGCCTGCCAAAGACAGGCAGGCTAATACCTTAAATTCGCCTTTCATGGTCGCTCCTTTGGTAGTGCGGGTAATTCTGTGTCATGTCCCATTAGTTTCTTTTTGCCATTGTACTTACGGATGATGATGTCATGATGCAATTATGTCAAGAGTTAAATAAGTGGCGACGTAAGTGGCTGGTGGTGTCATGAGTTCGTGGAGTCAGTAAACTTTGGCATGGGTAGACCATGACGCTTGAGAAGCACAGCCCCCATAGAAAGCTGAATACAACGATGAAGTCATGACATCATTACACTATGGCTTCAGGATATTATCACGCGATCACATGAGGGTGTCTGAGTGCAGAGAAACATTTAGTCGAAACATCATCATATAACGATGTCATGATGTCATTTGACAGCGATGTGACTGTGTAGTTTGCTTGAGATGCCATTCGCTCCGCCTGCACTCCGCAGCAGCACCGGGGGCCAATCTCAAACCATCACCCCTTCCATCGGTAGCGCGGGCTGAGGGAGGCCCAGATACCGGCAGTCGAAGGCAACTGGGCAGTTGCTGGGGCCATTATTTGCTATCTTGAAGGCGTTGTCAGACTAAAGTCAGACTACGTTTAGTCTGCCCTGCTATGCCCCGCGCTAAAAACCGTCAGTGTCAGCACTGCGCGGCGCAATCTATCGATTTTGCGAAAGCTCAGCCCTGCTGGAGCAGCAAAACTTGCCGCGCCAAGCGCTCCTATTACAAGCACCGGCCCACTAACCTCGCCAAGAAAAGAACCCAGCAGCGCAGTCAAAGGGTGAATGAACTCGATATCCCCCTCTATGGACATGAGCCGGTGCCTGAGGTGATCATGACCTTCTACCGTGATAGAGCCGATGGCCCCATTCATGCCGTCGAGTTCTCCGTCATCGAGAAGGGCAAGGCGATCGCTCATGTCAAAGCCATCCACTTGAAAGGCGTGCCACAGTCCCAGCTCAGAAGCCATATAAAAAATGTACTCGGGCTGCTAAACGCACAGTTCGGGGCCGAGCTACCCGTCAGCAAGGGCAGGCACCCGGCGAAGCTCTGTCCCCTCTGCCTAGAGCACGGAGGAGAGCATGGGGAGTCCTAGCCGCCTATCCCAACAGCAGCACCAGGCCGCAATTCAAAAAGCTATCGAGTTTCAGCAAGAGGCGGTGGCGATCGCGCAGGCGAAAGGAAAGGGGCAGGGGCAAGAGCAGAGCAACTTCTTTCCCGAAGTCTTCAGAATCGCGGCGCAGCTGATTGAAAAAGATGCTCAGGACTTCTGCGATCGCGCTGAACTGGTGTTCGAGGAAATTGAGGCGCATGGGCAAGAGCCCGACCTTGATCGCGACTGGTTAGATGAGCTGACCGGGGAGAAGGACAATTTCTACTTCTCGACAGACTCTTTACTCACCGAGCTGCCGCCTCTGCCGGGAAGGAAAAGAGGCAGAAAGCCCAAGCCACCCGATGAAAAAACCGTGATCGAAGCCGTCCAGATGGCCGTCCAAGAGGCCGAAGACGTGCTGGCGATCACTCATATGGAAAATCCCTCTGACTGGATTGCAAGGATTCACATGGCACTTGAAGGCAGGGGGGGAGCAGCTTCCTTCGCAGAGCTGCGTAAAGCGACCAAGCTCTCCCCTGGGGCGCTCTTCCTCGGCCTACTGCTCGGGCAGGAACATTGGGACATGTCTCAGTCTGAGTTCTATGGAAAGGTGGAGGTTAGGGGGAGATTTAGTGATTGAGTGGACTGACTTCAGCTTCAGAAAAGGCTTTTCAATCTCATAAGCTTTTCGGCTGGAGAGTAGGTTTTTGACTGAAGGATCTTTTTCCAAGCTGTTCGTTGGCTTAGGGTCATCTCAATAATCTCGGGTTCCCTAGTGCCGCTATCTATACTCGTTTCGCTGTCCCCCAACTGCTCGATCAATAATGTCCTAAACATAACGCTTTTCCCCGACCTCGTTCGTCCCAAAGATAGAGACCGTTCCTCTTGCCTATCTTGGTCGTTAACGTTCATTGTACAAACTCCACTGTATATGACGCCTATAATAGCTAACTCAGATCCTTTGTAGAATGCCAAAAGTGAGGCAGGCGAGCGAGCTACTCTCTGCTATCGTCGAGAAAACTATAACTCCAACTATCACCTGATGGGAAAGCGCTTCAAAATCGAGCGGATAAAAGACGTGGAGAAGCCCGCCGTGCCCTTCATCGAAGGATTCATATGCGGCATCAAAGCGACGGCTGTACCTGCCGTAATCACAATGATTGCGATCGCTGCGTTTCTCTTGATCCAAAACTCTTCCCGTCAAGGCAACGCACCTGCTCCTACTCCACTGCCAGCTCAACACTATCCCAGCAACTGAGGCAACGGTGCCGGAGGTAGCGCAACCTTCACCACTACTGGCGCATCTTGGAAAAGTAATATACGCTGATCGCGAATAGAATAGCAAAAAATAGTGACATAAACACTGCCGCAAGGCTCGCGAAACTCGTGAACAGCCCCGGCGCTAAAAACAACTTGCCGAGACCCAGTACCGCCATTAGAACAAGTGTGCAAATAAAAGCTGTCCACAGCATCTGATCAACCTTTTTGTACAGCTGTGTTTCTCTGTCTTCATTATTCTGTTTCATTCCTATTGCCCAACCCTTTGATTCAGTATAACGATAGCGAATATTCTCGCTCTCTTCTCTAAACAAATTACTTGCTCGCCAAAACCTAGTACTCCCACTAGAGCGCTCTCGAATGGAAGTAGTTCTATTGTACTCATAACTGAACTTTTGACATACTCTCCCAGCAACCGCGAAGCGGTATGCAGTGAGATTCTTTAGATCGCTCCAAAGATTTCCTGCTTCAGCGCCAGTTGACTAGCCTGCGTTACCGCAACCCCCGTCACCTCGACTCCACAGGCATTTTCCATTCCCCGTTGCCCACGGGTATTTATAACTTGTGCTGCCGCAATATCACGCGGTTTGGTAGACCCGCAGTTAGGGCACTGATGTACTCGAACGCTGAGGTCTTTTTTCACTTGCGCACCACAATCAGGGCACTCCTGAGAGGTGCCACGGGCATCGACTTTGCCGTAGAACACATCTCGCTTAAAGCAGACCCACGGCAGTACCTGGTTAGTGAATTGACCTAAGCCAGCATCTAAAGTGTGCTTGCCCAAAAACCCTTTAGCCATAATACGAAAATCCAAGTCTTCAACAAAGATTGAACCCGCATGGTCACAGAGCCGATGGGCTAGCTTGAAGTGCCAGTCCTTGCGAGTGTCAGCAATCCGCTGATGCACTCTCGCTATCTTCTTTAGCAGCCTGGCCCGGTTAGCGCTGCCCTTTTGTTTGGTCTTGAGCCGACGTTGCAGCAATTTCAGCTTGCGGTGCAGGGCATCAAAAAACCGAGGGCGCTTTACCTGTAAACCATCTGAAGTCGAAAGAAAGTATTCAAGCCCCACATCAATCCCCATACTGTGCCCGTGATACGGCACAGATGGAATCTCGACATCTGCCTCTAAGCTAAGCATGACGAAGTACCCAGAGGCTTTGCGAACCACCCGCGCTTGCTTGACGGTGAACAGCTCAGGGATTTCCCGAGACCAGCGCACTTTCATGAATCCAAGCTGAGGCAGCTTAATACCCTTGTCACTGATGCAGTTTTTTAGCATCTGCGGAAACAGGAAGCTACGCATCCTGATTTGATTCTTAAACCGTGGCAAGCCTGAGCGCTTGAGACGCCAGCCCTCCCAGGCAATATCAAGCTTCCGTAGTACCTGCTGCAACATCTGAGCGTTAACACTGCGCAGTTCCTCAAGTTCTCGCTTGGCCACCGTCAAAGCTTTTGCTTGACGATGGTAGCCGGGGAAAGGCTGGTCTGCTGGCAGAATGTACTCAGCTCGCAAGGAGCAAGCATTGACCGGGCACTTGCGAGAATTCAGCCAGTCTTTGCGTTCTCGCAGCGCAAAGTTCCAGACCTTGCGGCACACAGACAGGGTGCGCTCGATTTCTGAGACTTGCACGGCAGTTGGTTCTAGCTTAAATTCCCACGTCATGTTTAGCATACCTACAATATACCATACTCAGTTGTAGATTGCTTGCGAAGCTCACCCGCTTACACCACCCCCTAAGCTGCGCTATAGGCGGAGTACTAGCGGAGTCTTTGATAGCTCAAAGAACTCGCTTTCTGAACTCAACCCCTGTTCTCGTTCCCAAACCTCTATCTCGGCACCCGCCTGCCACTCGTACAACGCCTCCCCTACCGGTATCGCCGCCTGGTAGAGCCCCACTAAAAGCCCGCACAATACAAACCCCGACGCAAAGCCAAACTGGTATCGGCCAATCGCTACAGCTCTTCCTCCAGATAACGCAATCGCTTCCCGCACCGCTCGTATATCTGGTGACCATGATATCCACATAAGCTGTCCCGCACTCAGGCGATCCCCTACCATCTCTGCTATGTTCGCCGCTGTCCGCTGACTCTTCGCTATGACGATGATCATCGCTCTGCTCTCCTCTTGAGGTCAACGCTTATCTCTTTGCCTGCTGCCTTCAGAAATCCAATAAAACCCGTGACAGCAACAAGAAACCCTGATAGAGCAAAAAAAGGAACGCCTGTCCTGCCCCCAAAAACCTGAACAAACAAGCCCAGCATAAAAAGTAAAGTCCCGAACATGAATATGGCCGTCCAGTTTTTCGATCTAGTTGTGGTCATCCCTTCTCTGTGTTCCCTTTTTGCGAGTGTCATAGATGTAGTGGTCGTGTTCAGCAGCGCTATCTGTGGGCAAAGTGCCGAGTACCTCAGGCGGTATGTCAGCGACCAGTTCTTCTATAAATGCGGAGAAAGACCGTTCTCGCTCCGGTTGACGAAAATGTCTCATCTTTGCCAACAGCAGAAAATCAAGCAGCTCTTCAATGGTAGCCTCAGGAGCTTGTTCGATTTCCTGAATCAATTGCTCTCTGGGTGTCATTTCATATCCTCCATAGAATCCGAAATCAGTCTGTGGCGTCAGCAGCTCAAACGTTTGTCGGGAAACCTGCCACCTAGTACTCGTCGGTACCAGTAATCATAAACTTACCACCCCAAAAGATTGATTTTGACGCATCCCGTGCTCCAGGACTGGGCTCAGCGATATCCCTCCCCTCCCCAGTTCATTTCCCGCTGCCGGTTCAGATCAGCATCTATTTCTTCGATACTACGGTTCCCCCAGCTACCCCTCGTTTCAGCTAACAGGGCATTCACATCAGTTTCGTCGATGGGGGGCTGTAGATCTAACTGATTTTCTCCAGTGAAGCACACGGTAGACTGAAGCCGATTAATCAGATGCCCTAGCAGCTTCCACTGCTCTTCTAGAGTGAGGTGGTCAAGTTGATCGATTGCATCCTGTAAGCGCTGGCTCATGGACTTAAGTCTGTTCTTCAAAAATCTCTCTGACTACCAGCGTCAGCCATTCATTCTCTCTACTACTATCGCCTTTACTCACAAAAGAATAAGCGAACTGGATATTTGATTCTTTCGCCCTGACAGCAGAAAAAGGCGTTATCAAGGGTTTTATGGATACAAGGTGAGTCGCTGACTTTTCGGTGTGCTTAAGGTTCCAGCGCCAGCCGTTTTTAAAGTTTTGCTCCCCCCGCTTATTATATTGGTCTCGCTCCGAGATCTCCCAAACCTGTCCCCACGGACTGACTACAGGCGAAACTATCTTGAATACGCTGAAACCCTTAATGGTCAGGATGAAATCTCGCCCCTCTTTTGAGCACATGACTTCACCTTCAGGCTTATCTAGATTTGCATAAAACTTTGACATGCTTGCTCACACAGTTTCTACGAGCAGCAGTCCCGAGTTCGGGATTACAAGATCATCAGCTATCGCTGATAAGTACAGACCTATTTATTTCAGTCCCGCAAGCGGGATTATGGCGGCGATAGCCTTCGCGCATAGGATGTGAAGTTTCAGTCCCGTAAACGGGGATTTCTTACAACCGTTAGGGACTATTCTACTATTCAATCCTTACTTGTCAACTCCTTCCGCCCACTTCTCAGCCATTCCAGAGTGCGCGTCAGCTTCTCCAGTCCTTTAGACTTGAGTAAATGTTCAGGCGGATTAACGGTGGCTTGCATCTCTGGCACGGAATCGAACCCAATATGGGGGCGTCCGCTAATGCTGCTCCATTCTTCGGATATTTGCCACAGCAGGGAAGACCGGCTTTCCATCGCGTTTTTCCTTGAATATCGTTACAACGGCTGCTCAGGCAAAACTAGCAGCCCTCTTACGTTGCCCGCGTCGCCCGCTAGCACCTGGACGAAACTATCCTGGCTCGTATCGCTTCCCGGCACCCAAACTTCAGGCGGAAACTGACCTACGTTTGATTGCCAGATATTAGATTTGAAGTCTTCCGGGCCTGCGATCGCGTACTCAAAGCCTTTTCCTGCCAACAGCCAGTCCAACAAGCGCTGCGAGTTTTCAGGCGACTGCTGGTAGGGAATGGCCGTGTAATTGGCTTCGTTTGTTGGGGCAACTATACCTGCTCCATAGAAGTCGCCCTTATCAGCGACCCAGTAGTTGCTGATGAACTGGCCCTTTAATCGCATCGTGAGCAAATGCGGCATTAAGCCGTAGATCTTGAGCCCACGTCCATAAAAAACAATGCGCTTGATTTTGTGCTGATTGCGGCTAGTATCAGCGTAAAGATCCGAGGAACGATATGCCATCACTCTTTCACCTTCAGCCGAACAACTGGGGCAAGCTGCCCATCCGGAGCGAAGCGCTCCGTTAGTTCCACATCAGGAAAGACACGTCCGGCTACCTCTGGCATCATCTCCAGATCAGCAACGTACTTTCCAGTCAAATAATCATCTCCTTTCTTCGGCACTTCTCGCAGGCTCACCGAAGTTCGAGGAATGATCTTTTCTTCAAATACCTCGTTTCCAAACAATTTAGAGGGATCAAAACTAAACTCAATTAGCAAATCTTTCAAGGCAATCCTGCCGTATTCTTCTATGCGTTTGATAGCAGAACGCAGCGTTGCAATTTCTGGCTCAGCTAGTTCTTCTATGGGCTTATTAGCATAATTAAGAGCATGACTCAGGCAACCAAACGCTCGTAGCGCTGCTGCTTTGTGACGGCTTTTTGAGTTGTAGCTGTAGCTATCCGCAGTCGCTTTCTCCCAGCCTGCGCGAAGCTGTATCTCGACAGCATTCCAGCAGACTTCTTTTTGCAGCCGCTCTATCTCAGCGATTTCTGCATCCAAGCGCTCGTCTTCGCTTGTCAAAAGCTGCCAGCCCTCTGACTCAATAGCTTTCTGGAACTCCTCTAGCGATACATCAGGAATTGTCCACGTTTTTGATGCCCCATCGTAACTACGGCCCGGCCAACGCTCCCGATCCGCAACCATCTCCTTCTTGACATGCTCTCCCAGCAACCGCAAAGCGGTATGCAGTGAGATTCTCTAGATCGCTCCAAAGATTTCCTGCTTCACAGCCAGCCAGCTAGACTGAGTGACCCCAGCCCCCGCCGCCTCGACTCCACAGGCAGTTTCAATTCCCCGTTGCCCACGGGTATTTATAACTTGTGCTGCCGCAATATCACGCGGCTTGATCGAACCGCAACATTGACAATGCGAGACTCTAACGCTCAGGTCTTTTTTAACTTGCGCACCACAATCAGGGCACTCCTGAGAAGTCCCCCGAGCATCGACTTTGCCGTAGAACACATCTCGCTTAAAACAAACCCACGGCAGAATTTGATTATTAAACTGCCCTAGCCCTGCATCCAACGTATGCTTGCCTAGAAAACCCTTGGCCATGATCCGGAAGTCTAAATCTTCGACGAAGATTGAACCCGAATGGTCGCAGAGCTTGTGCGCTAGCTTGAAGTGCCAATCCTTGCGGGTATCGGCAATCCGCTGATGCACTCTCGCTATCTTTCGTAGCAGCTTAGCCCGGTTAGCGCTGCCCTTTCGTTTGGTCTTGAGCCTGCGTTGCAGCAATTGCAGCTTGCGGTGCAGGGCATCAAAAAACCGAGGGCGCTTTACCTGTAGACCATCTGAAGTTGAGAGAAAGTATTCAAGACCCACATCAATCCCAATACTGTGACCGTGATACGGCACAGATGGAATCTCGACATCAGCCTCTAAGCTGAGCATGACGAAATACCCAGAGGCTTTGCGAACTACCCGCGCTTGCTTTACCTGAAACAGCTCAGGAATCTCCCGAGACCAACGCACCTTGAGCCACCCTAGTTGAGGCAGCTTGATACCTTCGGGAGAAAGGCAGTTTTTGAGCATCTGTGGAAAAGCAAAGCCGCGCATTCGCGCTTGATTCTTAAACCGGGGCAAGCCTGAACGCTTTAAGCGCCAGCCTTCCCAAGCAATATCAAGCTTTCTCAACACCTGCTGCAACATCTGAGCATTTACACTGCGCAGTTCCTCAAGTTCTCGCTTAGCCATCGTCAAAGCTTTCGCTTGCCGATGGTAGCCAGGGAAGGGTTGGTCTGCTGGCAGAATATACTCACCATGAATTGAGCAAGCATTAACCGGGCACTTGCGAGAATTCAGCCAATCTTTGCGTTCCCGCAGCGCAAAATTCCAGACTTTGCGGCACACAGACAAGGTACGCTCAATCTCTGAAACTTGCGCGGCAGTTGGCTCTAGCTTAAATTCCCACGTCATGTTTAGCATGTCTACATTATACAATGTTCAGTTGTAGATTGTTCCCTGCACTCACCCGCTTACACCACCCCCTAAGCTACGCTATAGGCGGAGTACTAGCGGATCTCTGATAGGCCAGAAGTCACCGCCAGTTACCTCTAAAGTTTTACCGGCGACTTGTACCTTCAGCGTTGTTGAAAATCCCATAGCCTTATCTCCCTTAGTTGGTAGAGTTCTCAACGGCGTATAGCACCGGGAAGTCGTACCAGTGCCCACCCCGACCTTTATCAAAGTGATCGCGCTTCGATATTAGATAAACCCAGCACCCAGTACCTCTGCCCTGATACTCGCCCCCACGCGGCAATTGCTGTGTGAAGCCGTCCTGATATACAAAAGACTGCACCTCAATGCGATCGCTATAGATGACGACTTCACCAGGCACCCCCGTTTCGTACTCGTCGTAGAAGAGCGCGTGGCGCTGTTCATCCAGCACATCTTCAATC
>JBARVU010000148.1:0-5943 GCA_049646425.1 Phormidesmis sp.
CTCAGGTCTACATGAGCCCAGTGAAAGAACCCCGTTTTTTTGCCCCTGAACTGTATACCGAGCATCGAAAAGACCCCTACCGAAGCGGGGCCAAACAGCATCGTGACAATCCGATGAGCTTTGAGGAATACTGCCAGCTTTTCGAAGGGGCGGCTGATGAGATAGCTCTGGGCGAAGCGTCCACCGAGTATCTGTATATGCCTAAGGCACCTGAGCGCATTCAGCAGCGTATTCCGCAGGCAAAGCTGATTGCTATTTTGCGAGATCCGGCGGAGAGAGCGTTTTCCGCCTTTTGCTATCAGCTGCGCGATGGCTGCGAGAAGCTGACCTTTGAGCAGGCACTGGCCGCAGAGCCGCAGCGAATCACAGAGAAGAAATGGTGGCCCGGTTGGCACTATAAGCAGTCTGGATTTTACTACCAGCAGCTAACGCGCTACTTTCAGGTATTTGACCCCAGTCAGATCAGAGTGTATTTGCATGACGAACTCGCTGCCGAGCCGATGAGCGTAGTTAAAGACATTTTCCGATTTGTGGGTGTAGAAGATGACTTTACGCCGACGCTGACCCGAAAAAACGTGTCGGGCATTCCTCAAAATCGCTTTTTACACAGTTTAATGACCCGCGACAATCCGCTCAAAGCCGTCGTCAAGCCTTTTTTACCTGATGGCCTGCGCCAGCGGGTCTCGCAAAACATCAACCAGAAGAATATGCAGGCAAAGCCAACCCTGTCGCCCGAGATTCGCCACCGGCTGGTAGAAGACTATCGACAAGATATTCTGAACCTAGAGGATCTGCTGCAAAAAGATCTTTCCCAGTGGTTGGCAGTCTAAGCTGGACTATCTTTCTCAACCTACCCTCGCACTCGACCCGCGCATCAAAGAAGTCACAACAATAGAGCGAAGAGCCCATGACTCAAGACGTAATTAGTCAACATCAGCCCGCCATTGCTAGCCCTACCGATAAAGGCAGTCAGTACTCAATGGACGTTGATTACAACGTTATTTTGGGCTGTCCGCGCTCGGGGACTACGTTCTTGGTCGATGCGCTGCAGCCGCTGCCCTATTCTGAATGCGTGACCGGGCATCTTTTTCCGCTGGCGATCGCTCACCTCGTCAACCAGCCGCTGTCGCCTGAAGTCTACGGCTGTCTCTCCCGCAGCTTTGAATTCTCTCTACAGGATTATCTGGAATCTATTGATAAAGCCAGGGTGCCTGCCGTTTACAAATGGCTTTCTAAAAATATGAGCACCGCAGAGCTGATCGAGGCGCTCAAACGAACCAGAACTCTAGAACGGGTGATTTACAAAGAACCTTTTCTAGCATTCGCACCCGAGTTTACTTATAACGCTCTGCCGGACTGTCAGGTCATTCATATTTACAGAGACGGGCGAGACTGTGCTGATTCGCTGATGCGTAAGTACCAGGTACTGACGGATGAAAAGCTGACCAGCCAGCATACTGCCGAGATGCCGCTGGGCCGAAAGTACGATCACCGGTATGTACCCTGGTGGGTCGAGGCGGGGCGAGATGAGGAGTTTTTGGCCTGTACACCCTACGTTCGGGCAGTTTGGATGTGGAAGGAGATGTCGCGTCGCTGCCACGACTTCTTCTCGCGTCCGGATGTCGCTGAAAGCGGTCGGGTGCTGCTGCTAAAGTATGAAGATTTAGTGAGCGACCCGCTGCGGTATGGAGAGCAGGTAGCAAACCACTTCGGTTGCCAGATGAATGCCCGCTTGAGCAAGCTATTTTCGGAAGCTTACAGTGGCTCTGTAGGGGTGCATAAGCGTCGCAGCGATGAGGAAATTCGCGCGGCCAACCGAATTGCCCAGCCCGAGCTGGCAGTCTACGGATATGCGGAGGCTGGATAAGGGCGGCGGCGCTGCAAAAGCTAGCTGCCTCCAGAAGGAATTCCTCAAAAAAGAGCCATGCGACCTGTGCTAAGAGATTTTAGAAAGCGGCTAACGAAGCGGCGATGGTTAAAACCAGCGCTGCTATCGCTGTGTGCTTTGCTGGTTGCTGTGCTTGCTGCCGCTGTTTTTAGATCGCCTGCCACTCCATCCTTTACCCTGTCTGCTGGTGGCCGGGCTGTGTTTGCGAGGCGGAGTATTTTGAGCGATGTCGAACAATTGTTTGACTTGGGCGTGGTCGATATCAATGCTGACGGCAATTTGGATATCTATACGTCTAACCATAGCGCTGGCCAGTTTTTGCTGCTGGGCGACAGCAGCGGTGGCTTCTCTGGGAATAAGCTATCTGAATTCTTTCTCGATCAGGATCTTGAATTTCCGGGTTTGGAAGATTTTGGGACAGCGCCCGTAATAGAGGCCCCGGGATTTTACATTTACTGGCAGGGGCGAGATCTGGTTTTACAAACTCACCGGCTAGCAGAGAACGGGCCTGTGGCAGGTAAATTCAGCTTTTCTGCCCCAGTTGAAGCGATCAACCAGAATCGCAATTTTGACCTCGATGTCCAAACGGCGACGGTAAGCCCTGAAGCGACGGTTTCCACCATTCAGTTTACGGCTGAAGAAAACGCTCAGCTACTGATCAGGCCGTTTAACGTGAGTATTCCCATTACTTTTCAAATGGCAGCGGGACTACCGCCCAATCAAATCTATATTGGGAACGCAAAGGTCAACCCGGCAGCCAGTGACTTTAGCCTGTATCTGCGCGATCGCCACGGCATGGCCTGGAGTGACTATAACAGCGATGGCAGGCTCGATGTATTCATCGTTCGAGGCGGCCTTAGAGCTAGAATGAACGACTTGCCTGGTCGCTACACAGATGAATTGCTGATTAGACAGGCGAATGGCCGCTATCAGAACGAAGCTGAGGCATTAGGTCTGGTCAAAGCAGGCTGTCCGGCCCTGCAACCTGCCTGGGTAGATTTCAACAGCGATCAGCGGCTAGATCTCTATGTCGGCTGTTTTACGCCGCTAAGAGCAACCCAATCTTTTCCTAACCAGCTCCACCACCAGCAGCCAGATGGCACCTTTGTCAACGTTGCCGCAGAGGTTAATTTAGATATCCCAGAGAGCGGCGCTTTCACCTGGCTAGATGCGGATCTCGATGGCGACGCCGATCTCTTTTGGGTAGATGCCGAGGCGCTTTGGCTCTATCGAAATGAAGCAGGCCGCTTTACAGCTGAGCGCATTGGCGAAAATCCAGGCGGAATTTCTAAAGACTTCAGCAGCGGCTACAATCTCAGCAGCGCGGACTATGACCGGGATGGCGATATAGATCTCTTCTTTGCCTCGGCGACCGGAAATGTCTTGATTGAAAGCCAGGAAGGCTTCTTCGAGGCGCGATCGCCTGGCGACAAAGGGCTGCCTGCAACGTCTTTTTCAGCGAACTGGGTCGACTTTGACAACGATGGGCTGACGGACTTACACGCTATTCCCAGCGGCTTATATCAACAGCAGGCAGATCACTCCTTTCGGCAGACAGCTCTTCTACAGGGAGACGGTAAAAGGCTTAGTTCAGCGATGGGGACATGGTTTGACAGCGATGGCGATGGCGATCGCGATTTGCTCATGGCTACGCAATACCGGGAACCGAAAGTTCAGGAAGTGTTTAAAAAAGTTGTTCGTAAATTCACGCAAAAGGAATTTGCCAGCACCGGTTCACAGGTATCGTTATATGAAAACCTGCTTTTAGAAGGTCACCCAGCGAATGATGAGCAAGCCCACTGGCTGCAAATCGACTTAGTGGGTCCTCCTAACAACCGTCAGGCCATCGGAGCCCGTGTTGAAGTCACAGACTCAGCTGGAACCCAACTCCAGATCGTTGGTCAGTCAGAAGGTTCTCACTACTCCCAGGGGCACTACCGCCTTTACTTTGGATTGGGGAGAGCAGCGCAGAGCGATCGCATCAAAGTGACCTGGGCAGATAGCTCTGTTCAAACTTTAGAGGAAATCGACAGCAATCAGCGGTTGACCGTTGAATACTCACCCCAGCGCGGTTCGCCCTGAGCCAATTGACAGGATTTACGAATACCTGTCCTGGCGAACAGACAACTACAGTTCCAAATTGAATCCTTGAACAACATGATCAAGATACAAGCAGAAGATGCCTTGCTCAGCGGCCCTACCGTTAGCACGGCTAACGGCGGCGCGGAAGGAAGCTACGTTGACTTCAATAACAACATGGGAGACTTCATCGAGTGGACGGTTGAGGTTGCTGAAGCAGGCAACTACGACCTCTCCTTTCGCTATGCAAATGGCGCCTACTACCGCCCTTTAGACCTCTCGGTCAACGGAACCACTCAGATTCCTAAGCTAGACTTTCCGAGAACTGGCAGTTGGGCTAACTGGGATACGCTCACTCAGCTCACGGCCCTGCAGGCAGGCACTAATACTATCCGACTGGCGGCTACAGGCAAAAGCGGCGGCAACTTTGATTGGCTCGAAGTGAGCGATCGCATATCACCCCCCCCGTCCGGCGGTGGTGGCGGTGGCGGTGGCGGTGGCGGTGGCGGTGGCCCAGTCGACCCAGCTCCCATTGCTTTTACAGAAGTAACCGTAGAGGCAGGGGTCGCCTTATCCGGTCGTAGCTATGGATCTGCCTGGGGCGACTTTAATGGCGATGGACTGCCCGATCTTTGGGTGAACAATCACTTCGGCAACGCGCCCAATCTATATATCAATAACGGCAACGGTACCTTTAGTGACGCTTATCCCACAGCCTTTGCCAATCCTTCGTTAGGCGATTTACACGGGGCTGCCTGGGCCGATTTTGACAACGACGGTGACCAGGATTTGATCCAGATAGTTGCTGGAGAAAACGAGGGGAGAAATGTGCCCCCAGACAGCGAACCCAATCAGATGTATGTCAACGAAGGGGGCGTGCTGGTCAATCGGGCTGCGGAGTTAGGGCTTAGATACGATGCGGCTAGGGCGCAGACGCCGGTCTGGTTTGACTATGACAACGATGGTCGCCTTGATTTGTTTCACACAGCGACTACTCGCTCTGATGGACTGACGCCGACCACCCTCTTTCGCCAGACGGAAAGCGGGTTTGAGGATGTGGGCTCAACCGTACTGCCCCCGGATGTTCAGGCCAATTCGCTCGCTTTTGCGGTACTCTCCAAAAATCTCGCCGGTACAGATAAGCTTGAGCTAGTAGTACCACAAATCAGCGATGTCTATGACACCACAGGGGTGCCCTTTGAAAACGTCGGGCCAGGTATTCTACCCAAGGCACTCTACTCGCGCGATGTCGCCGTTGCCGACTTCAATAACGATCTGCTGCCAGATCTGTACATGGCGCGCCCGGTAGCCGACCGGCTGTTTTTAGGGACTGCTCAGGGTACGCTCACTGACTGGAGCGAAGGCTCAGGCATCAACAGTGCTGACAACACTGATGCTGTCAATGTGGTCGCTGGCGACTTTGACAACGACATGGATGTCGATGTGTATCTGGTACGTCAGCGCAAGGATGCGACCAATTTGCCGAACCTGCTGTATCAAAATCAGGGCGATGGCACCTTTGTCGAAGTTTTGAGTGCCGGTGGGGCAACCGGCACAACGATTGGGGACGGCGATACGGTCACCACCGCCGACTATGACCTAGACGGGTTCCTCGACTTGTTTGTCACCAACGGGGCTGGCGCGGTCACCGACGGCCCGCATCAGCTTTTCCGCAACCAGGGCAACAGCAACAATTGGATTGAGATCGATTTGGAAGGGGTCACCTCCAACCGAGATGGCGTCGGGGCTCAGGTGTTTGTAACCGCCGGCGGGGTAACCCAGCTCCGTCAGCAGTCAGGCGGTGTTCATAAGTGGGCTCAAAACCATCAGCGTCTGCACTTTGGTCTAGCCGGCAATAGCCAGATAGAATCGATTGAAGTGCGCTGGCCCAGTGGGACAGTACAGCAAATTCAAGGCGTAGGCGTCAATCAGGTTTTGTCCATCGTCGAAGGCGCGACTACGACCCCGGTCACCCC
>JBARVU010000149.1:0-15012 GCA_049646425.1 Phormidesmis sp.
TGTATCGCTTGCTGTCTAAGGTAGTTTTGGGTGTCGATTGATAGGTATCTAGCATCTGGTTTTTTCATCTCAAACCTCCGGTTGCCTATATCTCTATTATCGCTCCTCTTTCTTTGCCGGGGTAATAGAGGCGACTTGCGAGCTGTACAGTACCACCCAAGCAGGTGTAATCTACCGAATACTACCGCTGTCAGAAAAAGTTGTTTCCAATCGCGAATAGGTTTGCTTCCTCGCTCATTAGATTCTCTCTAATAGGATCTCGAAACTTGTGAAAACTTCTTCGCTGCTAATTCTCGCTCGAATCATGGAGCCTATGCAATGAACGTTAATATCTCTGTTGTTATCCCAGCTTACAACGCAGCTGAGACCCTATTGCGGACGTTGGATGCTCTGCTGAAGCAGACGCGACCTAACTGGGAAGCCATCGTTGTTGATGACGGTTCTGAAGATGAGACGGCAGCGATCGCCCATCAAGCCGCCCATCAAGACAGCCGGATCCGAATTGTCAGTCGACCGAATGGGGGAGCAAGCGCCGCTCGCAATACCGGAGCGCAGTTAGCGCAGTACGAGTGGCTGTTGTTTTTAGATGCGGATGACGAGATAGCGGCTAGCTATATGGCTAAAATGAGCGCCGAGATTGAAAAAGCTCCTGCCCTCGACGCGGTTTATTGCGGTTGGGTGCGCGTTGCGTCTGACGGCTCATGGGGCGCTCAAAAGCGGTTGCCTGACCCGGCTGACTTGCCTACTACGATAGCTTACTACTGTCCATTTGCTATCCATGCCTGTGTCGTTAAACGCACAGCTTTTATGCGTGCAAACGGGTTTGATACTGAGTTAAAAACCTGTGAAGATTGGGATCTTTGGCAGCGAATCGCTCGTTAAGGGGGTCGGTTTGGCTGTGTTTCAGAGGTTTTGGCCTATTACCGTATGCGGGAGCGATCGCTCTCAAGCGATGGTTCTCAGTTTTTTACAGATGGGCTGCGGGTGCTTAAACAAGGACATGCTTCTGATCCGCGCGTGTCTGCCCCCCATCCAGACTACAAAGCTGGTCTTTCTGTAGATAGGCTAAGCAGTCAGCATCTGAGAAATTTGCAGTTCACCTGGACTCCGTGGCCAGCGGGTTTAGTGATTGGATTAGGGAAGGATGCGAGTCATTTGCTGCAACAGCTTGAAGGCAAGGCGCCCGGCTTAGCGCCTTACTGGGTGGCCAACAGCTTGTTTGAATCTGTGCCGTTGCCCACTTGCTGTCCGCCAACTAAATGGTGGCAGCTCTGGAATAGCGTAGCTCAACCGCTTCAAAGCTTTTTGAGTGCTTTGGAGAAAACCTCTGAAGCTGAGGGATTGGCCCAGCGGGTCGCTACGATTCTAGAGCGAAAGATTTTTGAAAGCGCTGTAGATGCGCCTCTACCTCTCCAGATAGGTCGTACTTACGGTGTACTGATAGAAGTAACTCAGCCAGTAGTCGATATCGTTCCGCCTATGGAGATTGAGCGGCTGTACGGTTTCGTAACTGTAGCGGGACAACTCTTAGGCTCGATTGAGCTACCAGTCTGTGACGGACGGGTATCTCAACTGGTGTTGAAGGACTGCATTGCAGCTCAGTTTTGCTGGCAGATTTTGGAACACTTCTATGAAAAAGTGCACTACTCACAGCAATTTGTTCAGACAGATACTGGTGTAGTAGAGAAGTCGCTTCACGACCAAATCGGCTGGACAACTTTCTTACAAGACTTGTGGGATCGCCCCAATTGGACTCAGGCAGACTTTTATGATGCTTTGCGATTAGACCCCTCTACTAAAATACTTCAGCTAGAGACCAATGAGCTGATTATAGAGGCGAGTCAACCTCTTCCCGATGTTGAAGTCTCTAGCGCCGATTTAAAGGTTGTTCTTACCGTGGGCGGCATTGCTTTTGGCCAGTTTGTCGTCCAGACAGATACAGGTAAGGTGTCGGCTCAAGCCCTGCGGTCTGCCCTGACGTTGGCGGGCGGAATTGAACTATGTCGGGTTTCGGTGCGTGAGGCATATATCGGTCAATCTATTACGCAGGCAGCAACCATCCGGCAGCGGCTGCAAATAGTCGCTCAACAACGCAGCGCTATTGCAAACACAGCTCAGGCAACATGTTCTACGCTTGTGTCTGAAGCATTCGAGGGGATGCCTCACAGGCTTGTTCTAGGGCAGCGTCATCAGCTGTTCGGCAGCAGCAGCTCTCGATGGGCATCGCTGCCTGCTGAGACTGCTAAAGATATGGAGGCCATGGCGGCGGTCGTGGGGGAAGCGATCGCCTATTCGCCAGATTCTCACCAGCCTATCCAGCAAGTTGTCTATGCTCCCGATGCGCTGAGCTTTGCCCAACTCGAACAGTCACACCCGGCTGACCTTAACAATGATGAGAATGCAGCGATTCAAACCAGCTTTAACAACCGTGACTACTTTGAAACCCTATTTGCTGCTCAGCCTAATCCCTGGGAATACACCACTCCCTACGAACAAACTAAATATGAACAAACGCTTTCTCTACTCCCGAAAAAGGATCTTCGCGCCTTAGAATTAGCCTGCGCAGAGGGACATTTCACAGCGCAGCTTGCACCTCACGTAAAGTCTCTAGTGGCTACCGATATTTCTCAGATCGCGGTAGAGCGTACCGCTCAGCGATGCACTCAGTCTCATGTTCAGTGCCAGCAGCTAGATATGGTAGCTGATGTGCTACCAGGTAAGTTTGAGCTAATTGTCTGTAGCGAAGTCCTTTACTATGTAGGTGGATGGGAAGCGCTACAGAGCACCGCTCAAAAAATTGCAGACGCTTTAGCTCCTGGCGGCTACTTTTTGACAGCCCATGCGAACTTAGTGGTCGACGAGCCGGACTGCCCTGGCTACAACTGGGATCATCCTTTTGGGGCAAAAGGTATCGGCGATACTTTTCAGCAGATTGAAAATCTGCGCTTGGTTAAAGAGCTGTGGACGCCGCTCTACCGGGTTCAGCTTTTTCAAAAGTCGGCTCGTAGCTGGATCTTCTGGCGCAGGCATTCGCCTACCTTGGTCAAGCTACCCCAGCCTACGCCACCGCCTGAAGCGGTCGCTACTCATGTTTTATGGGAAGGCGGAGAACCCTATAAAATGGATGCGCAACCCGTTACCACCGAGCGTCTGCCGATTTTGATGTATCACCGTGTCGCCCCTGAGGGGGCAGAGGCCATGCAGCAGTGGCGAACTTCTCCAGCAGCTTTTGCTGAGCAGTTAGGCTATTTACGAGATGCAGGCTATTACAGCGTTAGCTTGAAGACATGGGGCGAGGCGATCGCCCACAAGCAACCGCTCCCAGGACGGGCCATCGTCCTCACCTTTGACGATGGCTATCTCGACTTTCTCACGTATGCCTACCCAATCCTTCAGACCTACGGATTTTCAGCAACCGTTTTCCTGGTAGCCGACCAAGTCGGAAAATCTAACCAGTGGGATACGGTTTATGGTGAGCGCGTTCCGCTCATGGACTGGTCGCAAATCCGTCAGCTTCAGGCACAGGGAATTGAATTTGGCTCCCACACAGTGACCCACCGGCCGCTTACGGCTTTGTCGGCAGCGGAAGTCGTGCGCGAAGGGGGGCGATCGCGCACCCTAATCACCCAAGAACTGGGCATTCCCGTGCAAACCATTGCCTACCCTTACGGAGACGTCGACCCTGTTGTGCAGCATCTGATCGGAGCCTGCGGATACACTCTGGGGGTGTCTTGCCGGTCAGGCCGCAGTTGTTTTCGAGATTCTCCTCTCTTGTTACCTCGCATCGAGATAACTGGCTCAGACGGCCTGGATGCCTTCATTCGCAAGCTGAGCGAGGCTTAACCAGTGATCAACTTTTATCTCAATCTATCAAATGGCAGGCGACATAGTGACCCGGTCTGACTTCTCTAAAGGCGGGTTCTGGATCTTGACGACACTCTGGCATGGCAAAAGGGCAGCGGGTGTGGAAGCTACACCCTTGAGGCGGCTGTAGTGGACTGGGGACATCTCCATGTAAAATGATTCGCTCTCTTTTTGCCTCTAGTGTGGGATCCGGGATAGGAACCGCCGAGAGTAGGGCCTGTGTATAGGGATGAAGCGGGGTTTCATAAAGACTGACGCGATCAGCGATCTCCATGAGTTTACCCAAGTACATGACTGCGACGCGATCAGCAATGTGGCGCACCACACTCAGATCGTGAGCAATAAACAAGTAAGTCAGGCCCAATTCTTGCTGAAGAGACTGGAGCAGATTAACCACCTGAGCCTGAATGGAAACGTCAAGGGCGGCAATGGGCTCGTCACCGACAATAAAGTCGGGATCGGCAGCCAGGGCTCTGGCAATGACTACCCGCTGCCGCTGACCGCCCGAAAACTCGTGGGGATAGCGGGAGTAGTGCTGGGGGCTGAGGCCGACCATTTCTAAAAGATGGTGGACGCGATCGCGCTTTGCCTTCCCTTGGGCCAGCGCATGTACCGCCATCGGTTCTCCGACAATCGCGCCCACCGTCATACGAGGGTTCAGCGAGGCGTAAGGATCTTGAAAGATCATCTGCATCTTCTGACGCTGCTGACGCAGAGACTCGCTTTTCAAAGTGGTTAGCTCAGTATTTTCAAAATAAACTTTGCCAGCGGTGGGCTGCTCCAACTGCAAAATGGCTCGCCCGGTCGTACTTTTGCCACAGCCTGACTCGCCCACCAAGCCTAATGTCTCACCCGGTTGAATGCTGAAACTTAACCCATCGACTGCCTTAACCCATTCCGTCCGGCGCTGCCAGGGCAACCCCTGCCTCACCGGAAAATGAACCTTAAGATTTTCAACGCGAATGAGGGGTTGATTCATAGGATGTAGACGTCAGATATTAGAATTCTCAGCCTGCCGAAACTCTGCTAAAACTTCATCCCCCTGAGGCTGTACCCAGCAAGCCGCCTGATGCGCTTTGCCCACTGCTGTTAAGGGCGGGTCTTCCTGGTGGCAGCGGTCAATCACAAAAGGACAGCGAGGGGCAAAAGGGCAGCCGGTGGGATAGTTCAGCAAGTCAGGCGGCTGCCCTTTGACGGGCTTGAGGTGAGTGCGGCGAGCTTCATCCAGTCGCGGCAAACTCTGTAGCAGACCTAGCGTATAAGGATGGCGAGGATTTTCATAGAGCTGATGAAGCGGCGCCGCCTCAACCACCTGGCCAGCATACATGACTAAAATGCGGTCGGCGATGCCCGCTAGCAGCGACAAATCGTGAGTAATCCAAATGATCGCCATATTGTTCTTTTGGCGCAGTTCTTTGATCAGCTCAACAATCTGGGCCTGAATGGTGACATCGAGCGCGGTGGTCGGTTCGTCCGCAATTAAGAGCTGCGGATTACAGGCCAGCCCCATCGCAATCATGACGCGCTGACGCATCCCCCCCGAGAACTGATGAGGATGATTTTGAATCCGCTGGGCCGGGCTAGGAATCCCTACCTGCTCTAATAGGTGAATTGCTCGTTCTCTCGCTGCGGCTGTCGTCATGTTTAGATGGAGCGTCAGGGACTCTGTCAGCTGACGCTCTATCGTCAAGACCGGATTGAGCGAGGTCATCGGGTCTTGAAAAATCATGGCGATGCGATTTCCCCGAATCTTTCTCATCTCGGCAGCAGACAGCTTCAACAAGTCTTGCTCGTCGAACAGCGCTTCTCCTTGCGTCACCTCGCCCGGCGGACTGGGCAATAGCTGCATCAATGAGAGGACGGTCACACTTTTACCCGAGCCAGATTCGCCGACGATGCCAACGGTTTCACCTGAGGCGACCTGAAAGCTGACGCCATTGACGGCACGAACGCTGCCAGCAGCCGTATGAAACTGGGTATTGAGGTTGCGAACGGTAAGTAAGGCCATATGAGTTGTTTGGAGTACCGCTTAAGTTACCGTCGCTGCTGAGGATCCAAGGCTTCGCGCAGGCCATCTCCGAGCAGGTTGAAGCCGAGGACGGTAATGGCGATCGCCAGCCCCGGAAAGCTCGTAATCCAGGGCGCTCGCTTAAAGTAATCGCGGCCCGCCGCTAAGGTAGCCCCCCACTCAGGCGAAGGCGGCTGGGCGCCCAGCCCTAAAAAAGACAGCGCCGAGGCCGAAAGCACCGCGATAGAGACGCCCAAAGTGGCCACGACAATAATGGGCGATAAGATATTGGGCAGAATATGTCGAAAAATCAGCCGTTTGTGTCTGGCCCCCACCGCCTGAGCTGCTTTGAAATACTCTTTGTTTTTCTCGACCAGGACAGCCCCGTAGGTAATGCGAGCATAAAAAGGAATAGAGCTGATCCCTACCGCAATCATGGCGTTGGTCAAGCTAGGGCCGAGCACGGCGACGGCTGCCAGGGCAATCAGGGTCTCGGTAAAGGAAAACAGCACATCGACCATTCGCATTAAAATGGCCTCAATCCACCCGCCTGCATAGCCGGCGACTAGCCCGATCAGCACCCCTGCGGTCATCGATATGCCGACGGCGATCGCCCCGACCTGTAGCGTCAGCCGCGAGCCATACACCACCCGGCTAAACAAGTCTCGACCGAGCTCATCCGTGCCAAACCAGTGCTCTCCATTGGGCGGAGTCAGCGCCTGGCCTGCGCCCATATTGATCGGGTCGTAGGGGGCAATCAGGGGCGCAAAAAGAGCTGTGAGCACCAGCAATGAGCAGATGGCCGCGCCCAGCTTTGCACTCGGCGTCCGGAGCAAGCTGGTCAGGAAACGGCGGATTTTGTGCGATCGCCCCTCTAAAATTTCTGTACTTTCTACCTGAGCCAGGTTTTGAGTCATGGGTGCAGCCAGTTAGCTATATTTAATCCGGGGGTCGATCCAGGCATAGAGAATATCCAACAAAATCGAAACGCTCACCACAACAGTCGCAAAGATCAGGATAAACCCTTGAATCGTCGGATAGTCTCGCTGAAAGATCGACTGAATCGCCAATCGGCCAATGCCGTTCCAAGCAAAAACATTCTCAACTACGATCGCCCCGCCCATCATGTAAGTAAACTGCAAACCCAGCATATTGACCACATTGATCATGCCATTGCGAAAAGCATGGCGCGATAGCACAACGCTTTCTGCCAGTCCCTTGGCCCGAGCCGTCCGGATGAAGTCTTGAGAGAACACATCTATCATCGATGATCGGGTGAGCCGAGAGACTGCCGCTGCGTTGGCCAGCCCCAGCGTCAGCGCAGGCAGTATCAGGTTCTTGAGATCTGTACCTGAAACCGGCAGCCAGCCCAAGCGAATAGAAAACACATACATCAGCATCAGCCCTAGCCAAAAGCTCGGAATTGAAATGCCCAAAATAGCGCCCGTCATCAGCCCGGTATCTATCCAGGTATCTCGCTTATAGGCTGCGAAAAAGCCAGCGTTCACTCCCACCACCATCGTCACTATCAAACTAGTGACAGCCAGCAGTAGAGTGTTCGGCAACCGCACCAATAGCAGCTCTAAAACAGGCTGATTGCCTCGAATAGTCGTGCCAAAATCTCCCTGAAGAATTCGGCTCATATAGAGAAAGTATTGCTCATAGATGGGCCGATCTAACCCGAGCTGCTGACGAATCTGCTCTAGCTGCTCAGGCGTTGTCGATTGCGACTGGGCAAACATAATTTGCACCGGATCTCCTGGCACCAGATGGATCAACAGCGTGACTGCAACCGTTGTTACCCAAATGGTGAACAGGCCACCTAAAATTCGTTTAAAGATGTATTGGGTCATTTAAGAGATCAGCTTCACATCGTTAAACAAAGGTCGATCAAATGGCCCAATCTTAAAGCCATCCACCTCTGAGCGAGTCGTATAAATCCACAGCCAGCCGGGCGTATAGAGCGGCACGTGCACCGCATTCTCCAATAGATACTGCTGAGCCTCCTGCACCGCTGCTAGCCGCGCATCCGAGTCCACTGTCGTCCGAGTCTCATCTAGCAGGGCATCTAGCTCTGGGCTCTGATAACCGCTATAAGCCCCCGGCGAATGCCACAGCTGATGCAGAATGTCTGGGTCGTACCAGGCCCAGCCCATCATATCAAAGGTGCCCTGACCGCTGTCAGTTTCGTTTTCCTGCTTCACGCGGGCGTTGAGCGTGCCAATATCCATAGTCTCGATCTCGGCCTCGATGCCCACCTGCTTGAGCTGGTTTTGAAACACCTGCACCATCTTCTCGCGGTTTCCTCCCACCCAGGTCATCATCGTTACCGTTAGCGGATTGTCTGGCCCATAGCCCAACTCTGCCAGCAGCGCTTCCGCCTTTTCAGGATCGTAGCTGTAGCTGTGCTCTGCGCAAAAGTCCTGATCATTTCCCAGCACGCCCCGCGCCACGGTACATTTCTCTCGCTTCACCACATCGCCAAATATAAGGTCGATAGCAGCGTCGGGGTCAACCGCATAGGCGACGGCCTGGCGAGCGCGAATATCGTCGAAGGGAGGGCGGGCGGTGGTGAATTCAAAAAATACGTTCTGCCCTGTCTTCTCAGCCACGTAGTTGTTGAGGCTTTCGTCGGCTTCGATGGCTTCTAGCTCTTCTAGCGGCGGCTCGGCAATCACCTGAATCTCGCCTGTTTGCAAGCCCGCCAAACGAGTCTGAGGCTCAGGAATTTGTTTGACAATCAGCTGATCGAGATAGGGCGCACCCTCATTTTCAATCGGGCGACCAAAGTTCTGGTAGTCGGCATTTTTCTCTAGAGCAATTTCATCTCCTTTCGTCCAGCTCACCAGTTTCCAGGGGCCGGTACCCACAGCCGCGCTAACGCCAAAGTCATCGCCTAGGGCCTCAGCGCTATCGCAAATTTGGCTAGAGAAAGGATCGGCCATAAACGAGACAAAAGCGCCGAAGGGCTCTGAAAAGCTAAACTTGACAGTTTGCGAATCTACCGCTTCTACCGATGTGATCGGCCCCCAAGCGCCTTTGGTCACGCTGGGATTGTCTTCACTGATAGCTCTTTCGGCGGTGTACTTCACATCCTCGGCATCGAAGGGAGTGCCATCGTGGCAAGTAATGCCCTCATTCAAGACAAAAGTCGCCTCCAGGCCATCTTCGCTCACCGTCCACTCTTTTGCCAGATTGGGAACAACTTCCCCATTGTCATCAAAAGCTAATAAAGTGTCGTAAATCTGATCAAAAACTTGCCAGGATAAAGTTGTTGTCGTGCGCTGCGGATCGAGCGAATCAGCGTCGCCATATCTTGCCCATACCAAGCTACCGCCCTCCTGAGGCGTTCCGCCGTCGGTTGCTGCCGTCGGATCGGACTCACCCTCTCCGCCACAGGCCGTGATCAGCAGTGGCAGCAGTAGCCAGGCGTAATAGCGAGCGGGTCGATACAGCCATCGTAAGCGCTTACTTGACAAAAACATATCTACTCCCATTTACGAAGTTTATGTACGATGCGCTTACTTTTTATCAAGCGCTACTAAACCTGTATATATAGCGTCATTCAGGGAAAATACGGATTGGTTAATGTTTCTTTAACCTTAAATCTCTAGACTCAGGCGCTTCACCCTCCACAGGAACTTCAGTCTCACCTGTAGCGAAAATTGAGGTATGCGCCTTTACCTGAAATGATGAAGGCTGGAGCATAACGTCAAGATAGCGATATCCTAATCTTCGAGAACTTGCGATATGGAGTCCTGACGATGGCACCTTGGGTCTACGATCCTCACTCGGGCGGCGTTAAAATTCCGGCGCGGCTAAAAGAACCGATCACACAGCGCATATTAGCCTATGCAGAAGCGCACTATGCGGGTAAATACAATCGGATCGATGTACGCTTT
Organism: Phormidesmis sp.; assembly: GCA_049646425.1. Lineage (GTDB taxonomy): Bacteria > Cyanobacteriota > Cyanobacteriia > Phormidesmidales > Phormidesmidaceae > Phormidesmis. Next base: position 9,775 of record JBARVU010000149.1, read on the forward strand.
CTGGACAAGTTTTGCTATATCGATGCCTATATAGAGCCCTATGTGCCAGAGAAAAATTTTGATGAAAAACGCTACGGCTGCACGCGGGAAGAGCGGATTGAGTCTTTGAGAGCGATACCGACTCACCTGTGCCGCTTGCGCTACAGCGGCAATCCGGAAAAGTGGGCAATGGCATTTTATACCTACAGCAACGAAAAGTACGAGCCCTCTATATTCAGAAACGGTACTTTTTTCGGCACGCCAGAAGAAGCGTTTGAGACCTCGTCGGTGTATCTGCAATAGTTAAGGCTTGCTGGAAAAAGTCAGCGGTAACTGCAGGCGATGGTAAAGCCCGCTGGAAGCGATCGCAGAAAGGGGATGCCCCTTGCGGTAGCGCCGCTCAAAACGCGAGAGCCCGCCGCGTGACTATTCGGCGCATCCACGGCATTGAGCCTCGTTATATAGCCCCTAAAGGGGCAGAACACCGCCCCCCAGAACGCCAAAAGAAGCCTAAACAAGCGTACCCAAAGCTGGCGGAGCCAGCGCTCCAGGTTGAGTACCAAGAAGGTGATAGCAATCGTGCCCTGAGCCGTCGTCTCCTGCTCAGAGAATCGCTTCAGTAAAGCACCCAATCGCATTGAAAGTGGTACCTGCTCTTGAACCACCCTGGTCATCCTTTTTATCTATGGCCAGGTAGGGCTCTGAAACGTAAAGACGGGGTCAGTCATTTTCAAGTTATTGACGCCCTTAACAATGCCAATTAGTTCGTCGACTCCTGATGTCAACAGGTAGATAGCAGTTCCCTTCGGGAGACTACCAGCAGATGGCCTCAGGACATAGTTTGATGCCCCGTCCCATAGCTGGATGCGATCGCCATCACCTGCCTTAAAATCATCTATCAATCCGTAGTCAGCGAAGCCTGAGTTATTTAGAATGCCGTCGTTGTAGTAGACCTGTTTACTATCCCCAAGGACGAACAAGTCAGCACCACTCCCCCCTTTAAGCACATCAATTTCCCCCTGTCCGGGCAAGACTCCGTTGGGATCGACCCCGGTGAGGATATCGTTGCTGCTACCCCCTTCTAACCGGTCGCTACCGGTACCACCGATCAGCAGATCATCCTGATCTCCCCCTTTAAGACTGTCATTGCCGCTGGAACCGCTAATCGGGTTGTAGCTGCGGCCAGCTGTAATGCTAAACATGTCGCCCTCTAACGTGCCTGTTACCAGGGCTGGATTGCTGTTGTTAAAGCTCGACTTTACGATCAGCAGGTCGTCCGGGTCGCTAAATACCCGGTTCAGATCGATGACCGTACTAGGGGCATCTTCGGCGACAGTGAGGGGGGCGATCAGGTTGGTAACGACAGGCGGAGCATCCTCGCTCAAATCGATGCTAACGAGGCGAGGTAGAAGAGGATTGAGATAGTTGAGAGGGTTGAAGTTGAGAGCCAGGATTTCCCCGTTGAGGCTGTAACTGTCGGCTCCATTCACAGATAGCTTCATACCCTGAGGATTTTTTAAGTCCACCAGAACCTGACCCTCCCCGAAGAAGGAAAAGGTTAGATCTTCCCCATTGCCCCAAAGCGACAGGAGATCCCCCCGCATTGGTAATCGGGTGATATGGGTGACATCGTCCTGGGTCGATCCCAGGTTAATTGAGAAAGCACCGCCAGCTGCTGGTAAAAAGACCGAATCTAGATCGTAGGCATACCAATCGGTAACACTCTTAATGGTGTAGCCATCGCTGACGTCTAGTGCAAAGGTTCCTAGGGTGCTAGAGGTGTTGGGCAGTACCGTAGCCTTGATTGTGTTTTGGCCACTCTCAACAAACAGCTGCGATGTTTCAAATGCCTTGATTCGCTTACTGGCTTGATCAAGGGTGATGAACTCAACCCCGCTGATGTACGCCGCCTCAATCAAAGCAGTAAACATTTCCTCGGTATAGCCAACATTGTCCCAGTTGGTTGGGCCATAGTCGTGCCAGGGCATCATCACGATGGGTTTGTTGGCATGGCTGCTCAGCTGATCAAACTGAGACACCCACTCTGCTGCGGCCTCGCTGGCGTTTAAGGGCACCGGTTGATAGGTGCCATCGGGCTGTAGTACCGGAATGCCAAACTGCAGCAAAGTAAAGTCGAAGTACAAGTTGGGTGCCAAGTATACCTGCGACTGTCCGGGTAGCATGTAGCCGAATGCGCTCGGGTAGCCAGCACCAAGCCCTGAGTAGCCGCCGGAGATGTAGTCAAAATAGGGCAAAATTTTCTGGGCGGTACCAATGGTTTCGGGTGCCCCCGGCAAGGCGGAACCGGTCACGTTAATCCCTAGCTGCTGCTCAATGACTCGCTGAGACTGGTTGAACTCAAACTCTAGCTGTTCAGCCGTGGCAACGTTAGTGTTCTCCGCCGGGTTATAGCCCTGATACTCATAGAAATGGGTGTAGGAATGAGTCCCAATCTCATTGCCAGCAGCCAACATCGCCTGGTAATAGGGCTTAGACACATTCCAGTCGGTAAATTCCCCGTCCGTGGGGTTGTTACCAATGTTGATATAGTAAGACCCAACAAAGTTGTAGTCCTGCTGCCACTGCGCCAAGATCGGTAGGAGTCGGTCGTAAATGCCGGACGATCCATCCGCCGGTTTGACGGAATAGTTCTCCTGGGACGAATCCATGTCGTTGCGAGATAGGAAAATGCTGTTGTTGCGAGTCATTGCCAGGCTGACGGAGGGCTGGCTGCCATAAACCGCTGATTGCAATGCCTGCCACAGAAGGTTGTTATCGCCGAGGTAGCTAGTCGTGGCGAAATGGATGTTTTTGCCGCCTGTTTGGGTGGTGACAACGGCATTGTAGCTAGACTGGCCATCGATCTTTTGCTGGACTAGCACGTTGGCAGAGATACTCTCCAAACTTTGATAGGCGGCCCAGCCGATCTTTGGATAGTTGCGAATGGTTGAATTGGGGGCATATCCCTGCATGTCCGGCTGAGACACATCTGTAGGCCGAAGCGACACCGCCCCAGTGCCAAAGGCCGTTGGCCCTAACCCCAACAGAGTATTCATTCGGCTGTAGGCATCCGGCAAGACAGCCCCCGTTTCGCTATTGGTCATAAAGTCGCCAGCCACAATCAAGCTGATGCCATACTGGTAAACAGCTTGGGTAAGGGCGTCTTCAATGGCCTGTAGATCGGCGCTGTTGACGTTCCGCATTGACGGGAAGATCAGGGCGTCGTAGTTGACCAGCTTTGAGAGATCCTTGAGGTCGGCTTCATGGAGGAGGTCGAAGGGCAACCCTGCCATCATCACTTCGTCCTGCACGGACATGAACAGTTGAGAATAGGCGGTTTTATTGAGTTCTTCCGCCAGCCCAAAAAAGTCTTTAGCCGTGGTTTCGGAGTAGACGATGGCAACTTTTTTACTGGTGTCGGTGCGGGTAGGCCAGGTCTGATCGGCAAATAAGGTATAGCTGTTCGCGTAGTTGCCTGGTAAAAATATCTGATTGTTGACATCGGCATAGACATCTACCGCAGGTGCTGCGCCGCCCACTAGAGCAGTTGGAACCGCGACTTCTAAAATTTGTCGGTTATTATCAAATTGATAAGCTAAAGGGGTATTGCTGACCCGCTCTAAACCGGTGCTGCTAGTTGCTCTATATAAATAAGCCTTGCCATCGGGGTCAATATTGATCTGGTATTCCGCACCTGTCACGCCAAAAATGCTATAGCCGCTACTGGTGTTGCGATCCGTATCCAACCAAATCGTGCTGTTTTCTCCAATTGCCACACCTGTAGGCGCTTTGATGGCAAACATATAAGCCGCTTCGCTGCCGACATACTTTCCGTAGACCTCGTAGCCAGCGACGCTAGTACCTGGGCGGTCAAGGCGATCACGCCCGGCCCAGTCACTCAGATTCCCGTCTAGGGTAATGCTGCCGAAGACAGTTTGAGGAGAGGAAGTCTCTGCAAACAGGCTGTACTGAAACCCACTGGAGTAGTCCGCCGGGAAGTAGGCATTATCATTGATATCTCCAACCACGCTAATGCCCGTTGGATTGCCAATATCGGCCTTCAGAACGGCAAATTCAACGAAGTTGAAATCGGTGCTGGTGCCCACTTCAAGGGGTTTGATCCAGCTGCCAGAGCTGCTGTAGAGATGAGGCTGATCTCCCACAAAATTCACGAAATATTCGTTGCCGTAGCTGCCACCCGTTCCCCCATTCTGGTCAGTATTGAGAAAGAAGGTTGTGTTGTTGCCAATGGTCATTTCACTGGACTGCGCTGCTGATTTCACTGCAAATAGGTAGGCTTCACCGCTGTCTTTAGCGAATAGTTCAAAGCTGCCCTGGCTGCCAGTAGCGGTGGCGAAGCGATGCTCAGAACGCCAATCAGCTGCCTGGCCGTCTAGCGTGGTTGTCCCGTACTGAGCTGCGAACTCGACAGCCCGCAGTTGCCCATCTATCTCAAGGGTTGTACTATCAACTTCTGTCTTCAATGCCGCTAGTTGAGTCGCCGTTAGGGTCTGGCCTTGTACCACTGCCGCAAAGATAGCCCCCTCATCTCCTGGCGCATCAGCCAGATGAATTTGGGCATCAATGTAGTGACCCAACTCCTCTAGTAAAACCGGCTTCAAATCGCTTTCACCTCTCAACCAGGAGCTGAAGAGAGTTTCAGACAAATAAATACGATTATTAGCGGTGTCATAAGCCGCCTTGGCGCCCTTCAAAGAGACTGCTGATTGTAGTTCAAAAGCCGGGCTTGCTTTAGAATCAACTAGATTTTGGATTGCCGTTTTGGCCAATTCAACTTCATCGGCAGTCAGCGTACCAAAGGCTAAATTCAGCTTGAAGAAAAAGTCTGGATCCTGCAAAAAAGCAGCTAAATCCGCAAGAACATCCTTAAGAGGCGACTCTATTGAGAGGCTTTCGAGGAAAGATAAATTGTTGAACATACTATTAAAACGGTGAATAAGGTAATGAAGCGGGCTGAAGTAGAGGCAAGTGAAGGCTAGACAATCATGTTTGGGAATATGTCTGAAATCCTTACTTTTACCTTGCCAATTTTCTGGCAATAGACCCTAATTGACGTTTCTTTTCAAACAGGAGCTAAACTGCGTGTAAAGACTTATATTTGCAGAGCTTTAGGAGACAACCCTAGAAAATTTGCCCGGCTAGAAATCCAGCCAGCTAGACGAAATCTAAGTCCAAGAGCCGCATTCTTACCTTTGGCAATTCTCCGCTTTTCTTTTAAATTTAGATGCGGTGTAGAAA
>JBARVU010000150.1:0-37771 GCA_049646425.1 Phormidesmis sp.
CACTGAGCCCGTCGCCCCCTGGTGCAGCCTCCGCTTGTTCGGATTGCAGCGCCAGCGATGAGTCGCCAGCCGCTAGAAAAACAGCGTCGCTGCTATTGGAAAGGCTATCGACTTCGGTGCCGATGAAGGTAAGGACAGGAATGTCCCGGACATAGAGCGTGGCAGCCTGTCGGCCATCAATGGCATGCGGGTGGACGAGGATGTCGCTGTTGGGCGCAGGGTTCAAATCGGCGTTGAACGCAGTGCCTTCTGCTTGCTCAGGTAGGCTAGTCGACGGGTTGGAGGCGATCGCCCTATCTGCCAGTAGCAATTCGGGCGATGGCGATTCTCCAGAGAGCAGAGCAGATAAACCAGCTGCGACTGATTCGGTATTTTTGGCTTGAGAAGCGTTGCTCACAGGCTGGGTACCGGTGAAGCTAGCGCCAGCTCCCGACAGCAGAACGGCTGCTGCAAGACTACCGGCGAACTGATATTTTACGGAATCCTTGAAGAGCACAAACATAATGGGCTACATCGCAACGGTTTAGGTCTCGGTTGTTCACCTTTGGCCTTGGGGGCAAACCGTTGGGTCATAGCAGCGCTTAAACCTCAATATCAAAACGAAACGAACAAGCGCTAATTTACACGACCGAATTAAGGCAAAAATCGAGGAATTTACGCGCTACCCCCTGACAAGAAGCTTCATATTTTTCTCATAAAAGCGGTGAAATGACGAAATGTAAAGGCTTTTGAAGTTTACTGAACGTTACGTAAACATTTGATCATGCTTATACCTATCTCGAACTGTGTTCTAGATAACTAATCAGTTAAAGCTGATTTTTAATGTGCATAGCAGCATAGTATTTTGAGGACTATGCAATTAGTTGCATGATTTATCCGTATAAAAGGGCAGCGAGTGTCTACGCGTTATTGACGAGTTATGGGTGGGTAACGAGTTAAATTGCAGCTTGGATTTGCCGTCGGAGATTTGCCGTCGGAGATTTACAGTGGACTTAACCGTAGATTAAGCAGCATTTTTTGAGGATAAGTGGGCTATGGACTATCGGCAGGCCGGGGTAGACGTTGAGGCGGGTCGGGCGTTTGTCGATAAAATTCGAGCGCTGGTGAATGAGACGCGCAGGCCCGAGGTGCTAGGGGCGCTGGGGGGCTTTGGCGGATGCTTTGAGCTACCGGCAGGCTATCGGCAGCCCGTCTTAGTGTCAGGCACAGACGGTGTGGGCACAAAGCTAAAGCTGGCTCAGGCGCTGGATCGTCACGACACGGTGGGGATCGATCTGGTGGCGATGTGCGTAAACGACGTGCTGACGATGGGCGCAGAACCGCTGTTTTTTCTGGATTATTTGGCGACTGGGAAGCTGGCGCCTGAGCAGCTAGCGCAGGTGGTGGCTGGGGTGGCCAGCGGGTGCAAGACGTCGGGCTGCGCTCTGCTCGGCGGCGAAACCGCTGAGATGCCAGGGTTTTATGCACCGGGTGAATATGACCTGGCGGGGTTTTGCGTGGGCATTGTGGAAAAAGATCAGCTGTTGGATGGGTCGCAGGTAGCGGTAGGCGATCGCCTCATCGGGCTCTCCAGCAGCGGCGTCCACAGCAACGGCTTCAGCCTGGTGCGCAAAATTGTCGCTGAGGGCGCTAGAGACGCGCGCGAAGCCGGACGACCCACTGGCTATAGCTGGGACGAAAAGCCTCGTATCCTTGGCGGCGAATCTTTAGCCGAAGTACTGCTGACACCCACGCAGCTATATGTGAAACCTGTATTGGCGGCCTTGAGGTCTGAACTAACCATTCATGGCATGGCCCATATCACGGGCGGCGGACTACCAGAGAATTTACCGCGCTGCTTGGGCGAGGGGCAATCTATCCGGCTTGTGCCCGATAGCTGGCCTGTTTTGCCTGTGTTTGATTGGATTTGCGCTGCTGGGGAAGTTAGCCGCGCCGATATGTTCAATACCTTTAATATGGGCATCGGCTTTGCCCTGATCGTGCCGCCTGAGCAGGCGAATGCAGCTTGTGAGCAGCTTGCCAGTCAGGGTATAGAAGCCTATGTCATCGGTGAAGTGGTTACAGGCGAGGGCAAGCTTTTGGGACTGTAGCGAGCTAGGCTGTATGGGTACAGGCAGGGTTTGGCGGGCGATCGCCATTCATCTCGCATTTTTATCTATATATAAGATAAGGAGTTTTTCTATTGAGCGTGAGCAAGGGAAATATTCAGCCGGTGGTGATTGCAACCATCGCCACGATTGTGGCCATTGTGCTGGCGAGTAGCTTTGTGATTATCAATCCGGGGCAGGCAGGCGTTTTAAGCGTGTTGGGGAAAGCCCAGGACGGCCCACTACTAGAAGGCATTCACTTGAAGCCGCCGTTTGTTTCATACGTGGACGTGTACGACATCACGGTGCAAAAGTTTGAGGTGCCCGCAGAAAGTTCAACGAAGGACCTGCAGGATCTCAAGGCGCGGTTTGCGATTAACTTTCGCCTGGTGCCTGGGCAGATAGTGGACATTCGCCGCAAGCAGGGGTCGCTCTCGAACATCGTTTCTAAGATCATCGCGCCGCAGACTCAGGAGTCCTTTAAGGTGGCAGCGGCCAGACGGACGGTCGAAGAGGCGATTACGCAGCGGACATTGCTCAAGGCCGACTTTGACGAGGCCCTGGCGATCAGGCTGGATAAATACGGGATTGATGTGCTCGATACCAGCGTGGTCGATTTGAACTTTTCGCCCGAATTTTCGCGGGCGGTTGAAGAGAAGCAAATTGCTGAGCAGCGGGCACAGCGGGCAGTTTACGTGGCGCAAGAAGCCGAGCAAGAAGCCCAAGCTGACATCAACAGGGCCAAAGGTCGGGCAGAAGCGCAGCGGCTGATCGCCGAGACCTTAAAGGCTCAGGGCGGTACGCTAGTTTTGCAGAAAGAAGCGATCGAAGCGTGGCGCGAAGGTGGGGCGCAGATGCCTCGGGTGCTGGTGACTGGCGACGGTTCTGGCGGCGGTGTGCCATTTTTGTTCAATCTGGCGCAAGACGATCAGTAAGCGCATTAGAGTAGACAGCAAAAAGGGCTATACCGCTGAATAGGTATAGCCCTTTTTCATCGAGATTCTAGCCTGGTAAGATTAAGATTCTGCAGCGGCTTCCGCGTCTTTAGTAACGTCCTCAGCCATATCGAGATAGTCGGCAGGGTCGCTATCGCCGGGGCTTTTAGTGCCCTGGGCAGTTGATGCCTGACCGCTGGCACCAGCTTCTTTTTTGCGGGTGACAGGATTGGGATCACTTGACTGGGTGCCGCCTGCACTGGTCTCGTTTTCTACCGCAATTTCATATTCTTTGTCGAAATCTGTCTTAGCGACTTCTGACTTGGCTTTGCCTTGGGTCTCTTCGTCTTTGCTCTCCAAATCTTCAGAGAGCTGCTTTGCTTCTTGGGGAATGTTATTGGGATCTGCCATAGTGAACTCCGCGCGATTTTACTATCACTTAACAGCTTACGGAGCTGAGAGAAAATAGAGCATATATCCGATGACGGAGATTGTCGCTATGTCAGAGATATTCCTCTGTAAGCCGGTGTGAGCGAAGCAGCGATCGCTCCAACAGCGTTAAACTAAGAGAAAATTTAAGAAATATAAAGGTATATGGGCAGCAGCTCAGAGCAAGTAGTGGTAATTGGCGCGGGCATCGGTGGGCTAACGGCGGCAGCGCTGCTGGCGCGCAGAGGCTATCAGGTGAAGGTATTCGATCAGGCGATTGTGCCAGGCGGTTGCGCCTCTACTTTTAAGCGGCGAGGCTTTACGTTTGATGTGGGGGCGACTCAGGTGGCTGGGCTGGAGCCGGGCGGTATTCACCATCAAGTTTTTGAGGAGCTGGGGGTTGAGCTACCGCCAGCGAGTGAGTGCGATCCGGCCTGCGCGGTATTTTTGCCGGGAGAGCGTGAACCGATCAATGTGTGGCGCGATCCGCAGAAATGGCAGGCAGAACGGGAGCGGCAGTTTCCGGGGAGCGCACCTTTTTGGCAGTTTATGAAAGCACTGTTCGACTATAGCTGGCGCTTTCAGCAGCGCGAACCGGTGCTGCCGCCGCGCAACCTGTGGGATGTGTGGCAGCTTGGAACGGCGGTGAGGCCCGATACGCTGCTGACGGTGCCGTTTACTTTTTCAACGGTTGGAGAGATTTTAAGAGGGTACGATCTGTATGACAATCGGCGCTTGCGGACGTTTTTAGATATGCAGCTTAAGCTGTATTCGCAGACAACAGCCAATCAGACAGCGGTGCTGTATGCAGCGACGGCGCTGGGGGTATCGCAGGCCCCACACGGGTTGTTTCATCTGAAGGGGAGTATGCAGGTTTTAAGCGATCGCCTCACTACCGCCCTCCAGCAAAACGGCGGCGAACTCCACATGCACCACACTGCCGAAGCTATCGAGATAGAACAAGGCAGGCCGACTCAGGTAAAGGTCACTAACAAAAAGGGAGACTCCTGGTTTGAGCTGGCCGATCATGTCGTCGCTAACGTCACCGTTCAAAACCTGGTGCGCTTAGCCAAAGACAACAAAATGAAAGGCTATGAACGGAGAGTTGAGAAGCTTTCTCCTTCTTCAGGCGCATTTGTCATTTACTTAGGGGTAGAACAAGCTGCGCTACCAGCAAACTGCCCGCCTCATCTACAGTTCCTCTACGACTATGACGGCCCAATTGCCGAAAACAATTCTCTCTTTGTTTCGGTGAGTCGCCCTGGCGATGGCCGCGCGCCTGACGGCAAAGCAACGGTAATTGCCTCTTCCTTTACAGAAGTGCAGCAGTGGTATGACTGCGATGAAGAGGGCTACAAGGCGATGAAAGAGAGATATACGCAGGCCGCAATTTCTCGGCTCAAGGGCTATTTTGATTTGCGGCCTGAGCATCTGGTGCATGTGGAGGCGGCCACACCGAGAAGCTTTGAGACCTTTACGGGGCGTGATCGCGGCATCGTCGGCGGCATTGGCCAGCGCGTCCCCACATTCGGCCCCTTTGGCTTTGCCACTCGCACACCTATCACAAATCTATGGCTAGTCGGCGACAGCACCCATCCAGGCGAAGGCACAGCAGGCGTCAGCTATTCGGCGATGACGGCAGTACGCCAGATCGAAGCAAAGCAGCGCTGACACCACGATTTGGGCGTCTTAGTACAGTAACAGCCTAACTGTTAGGCTATTGTCAGCCTTCCTTGTGTGAGTAGCTACTTATCGAGGTAGCTATATATAGATTTTTCATATGTTTTTGGACTTATATCTAAAGCTTTAAAGCCTGTCATGTTAACGAAATTGCCTTTCTATTAACGTGACTGGCACATTGCGTTAACAAAACTGCCTTTTTATGCGTACAACATAGCAGCATGAATAACCAAAACTTATGTTTTAACCTTCTCCGCTCACTTCTTTGACATTCCGCAACAGTCCAATACCCACTAGTTCATCCAGATACTTCGCCGCTGTCTGCCGCGTCACCTGTAACTCGTCCATCAGAAATTCGTTTTTCGTATATGGGTGACGAAATAGGTTATTCAACAAATCCTGACTATAGATCTTCGGTAGCTCGCTTCGCATTTTCTGCTTCATCCCCTGCATCAATGTCTTAATCTGCTTCACAAGAACAATTGTTTATTGCGATGTTTCCTCTACACCATTCAGCATAAAGAGGATCCAGCTTTCTCATTCATTGTTCTCTCGGACTAGCTGCAAGAGGCGATAATAGTCTGCTTTATTTTGATTGATGTACCGACTGAAATACAGTATCGGAATTTCTAACAAGCCTTGTTTCACTAAGTAGAGAATATTTATAATGCGTCCAGTTCTCCCATTCCCGTCGTAAAACGGATGAATACTCTCAAACTGGTGATGAATAACCGCCATCTTCGTCAGCGGGTCCCAAGCACAAAGCTTATCGTTGTTAATGAACTGCTCCAGGCTACTCATCAACTTCACTACTTCCTGGGCGTCCTGTGGCGGACTATAAATGACCTCGCCTGTAAGATCGCTTTTAAGTGAAGTTCCAGATAGCTTTCTAAAGCCCGCACTGTTCTCTTCTAAAATGGACTGAATTTCTAAGATATGGTTGTTAGTCAGCAAACCTTGTTCTCTTACCTGCTGAAAACCACGAACCAGATGTAGGTTAGGAATATGGCTTTTAGAGTGGGGCTAGGCGATGTCGGACACTTTTCAGCAGGCACTGGCCCTGATCAAGTTAGATCAGCCGTTTGAGGCGCTGCCTTTGCTCAATCAGGCGATTGAAGCGCAGCCTGAGTGGTCGGAGGCATACCGGCAGCGGGCAAAAATCATGCGGCGGTTGGGCGATGGGGAAGGGGCGATCGCCGACTACACCCGAGCTATCAGGCTAACCCCGTCCGCCGAAATCTATCTGGCGCGGGCGCTGGTGTGGCTGAGCTTGGCGCAGGTGCACGGGGCGATCACCGACAGCCGTGAGGCCGTGAAGCTAAAGCCGGCGCTAGCCGGGGGGCATCGACTGCTGGGTAAGGCGCTGGGAATGTTAGGAGATGGGGTGGGGGCGATCGCCGCTTACAAACAGGCGGCACGGTGCTATTTGGCAGCAAAGGATAAAGAGAATGCGCAGGCTTGCTTGGGTGCGATTGGGCCGCTGCGGGCTTTGCCGCCCCTGATGGAAGAGCGGGGGAGCAGGGGAGCAGGGGAGCAGAGGAGCGGGGTGACGCCTGAAGTGTTTATGGCGCGGGTGCGGGCGAGCTACGCAGCGGGTGAGTATGCGCAGGCGATGAAGGCGCTCAATTGGTTTCTGGATTTTTAGCCGACCCATTCCGGGGCGCTGTGTTTGCGAGGGCTGATTCAGGCGCAGCTCGGCAGGCGGGAGCAGGCGGTGGCAGATTTGGCGATCGCTCGTCAGCAGCATCCCGACAGTGTTGAGGTGCGTTTTTGCCGGGGGCAGATGCGGCTGATCTTAAAAGACGGCTATGGCGCGGTAGAAGAGTTTTCAGCGCTGATTGCAGAAGCGGAGCGGGCAAGTAAGCCGGAGGCCAGATTCTTTGCGCAGCGCGGGCACGGCTATCGGTCGATTGAGGAGCCGGAGAAAGCATTCAAGGACTATGCGAACGCGACAGCGATAGATACTGAGAATGCTGAGCTGTATGAGCTGCGGGCGGAGATGCAGCAGCTAGTTGGGGGGAGTGAGGGGGCGATCGCTGACTATCAGCAGGCGGCAACGCTATGGCTCAACCAGGGAAACTGGCAGAAGCATCAGCAAGTGGTCGAAGCAGTGCGACGATTGCGTAAGAACAAAACCAGCGCCTCTAACACCGCACAGAACAACAAAAACTCTGTTGTCTCAATCAAGTCTTACGAGAACCACATGCCAGTTGTGGAAGTGCTGTTTGACGGGATCGCCACCTTTGACGTGGTGATTGACCGCAACGCAGCTCACTCGATTGTCACGCAGCAGATAGCCCGTCGTTTGAACTTAGAACTCGTGAGCTATCGCTATGTGTATTTAGCAGATGGCACCCCGATGGAGCTACCGGTCGCGCGGCTGCGTTCGGTCGCAATCGGACAGGTAATCGTAACGGACGTGTATGTGGCCGTTGCACCCGACAAGGCCACTGTGCTGTTGGGTAAAGACTGCTTCAGCGCCTACAGCATTAGAATTAGCGGCAATGAAATGACGTTCGGCCGCCATTGAGGCGCCGGCACCAGCGGAGGCGCGTCTCACCCGCAGTACGTTGAGGGAAAGTGACTCAACGATCCTCAGCTAAGAACTTGTGCACGTCTGAGACAACAACAGAGCCTTCACCAACGGCTGAGGCTACCCGCTTGACCGAGTTCGCCCGAACATCGCCAATCGCGTACACACCAGGGCAACTTGTTTCGTACTTAGCACGGTCGTTTCCAACGTCTTTGCCGGTGAGTACGAAGCCCTTTTTATCTAACTCCAACGTGTCGGCTAGCCAATCGGTAAAAGGAGCTGCGCCAATCATCAAAAATAGTGCTTGCGTTTCTCTCTTCTCTTGTTCTTCAGTTTCATTGTTCAGAATGGTAATCGCACTCAGGGTATCTTCACCGTGGAGCGCTGTCACCTCTGTATGCGTCATAATCGTAATCTGCTTATCTGCTTCTAGCCGCTGTGAAAGATATTGAGACATAGAAGAGGCTAGGCCGTCGCTACGCACCAGCAAATACACATGATTGGCATATTGAGACATATACATCGCTGCTTGACCGGCTGAGTTGCCACCGCCAACGATATACACATCTGTGCCTTCACAAAAGCGAGCTTCTAACTTTGTCGCCGCGTAGTAAATACCCGCTCCCTCAAAATCAGTCAATCGATCCAGCGGTAGTTTTCGGTACTGCACGCCGCAGGCCAAAATAACCGACCGCGCTCTAAAGCAATCACCATCATTCAACTCAAGTGCGTAGCCGCTCTGATCTGTCTTCTGGTCTGGCTTTAGTGCAACTGCGCAGCGAGGAACCGCAAACCGAGCGCCAAACTTGATGGCCTGCACTTGACCGCGATAGGCAAGGTGATCGCCCGAAATTCCAATCGGAAAGCCCATGTAGTTCTCAATGCGAGAAGACGTTCCTGCCTGCCCCCCAATCGCCGTGTCGTCAATGACGACCGTATTGAGCCCTTCAGAAGCGCCGTACACCGCAGCGGCCAGGCCGCCTGGCCCGGCCCCAACCACCGCCAAATCCACCTGATCATCAGGCCGCATTTTAATATCTGTCCCAAACGCGCGGGCCAGCTCCAGGTTGGTTGGATTCTCTAACGCTTTTTCTCCCCTAATCACCACGCTCACCGGATCTACTTTCAAATCATGCGCCGCTATGCAGGCTTGGCCACTTTCGCTATTCGGGAATTCGTATCGGTGGGGAATGCGGCTACGCGCAGCGAACTGTCGAATGCGCTGCACTTCAGAAGATCTTTCTTCACCGATGATGATCAAAATGCCGGTACTGGTAATCATCAGCACGTCGCGACGGGCACGGAAGGAGGTGATAATGTTGTCGGCGATGTCAGGAATGGTCGCGATCGCCTCCATTAACCCCTCTCTCGATACGGCCAGTACTCGCCCAGATTCTTTTATCTGGCAGGATAACAGCGCCTTTTGTTCTGTCAATTGCCCAATCTCACCAATCATCGCTGAGGCACCCGCATAGCCATCGTGCCCATCCTCATCATGCGGATCAAAGATACTCACTTCTCCTTCGAGAATGACGTGAAAGTCTTCGGCAACATCGCCTGAATGGTACAAAAACTCTCCTGCTTTGACTTCTTTTTCTGTGCCAAAGCTCCGCAAAGCTTCAATTTGTTTATCTGAGAGTGTTTGGAAGGCTTCTTGAGCGAGGCGATCGCTAATTTTGTGGCCGCTGCGGGTGGTGTAAGTCACTAAAATATCTCCTTTCATCAACATATCATCTGCTATGCCGTCAGCCATCTCTGTGTCAATCCAATCAACGGCCAAGCAAAATCTTAGAGAGCATTTCTGGTCTACCTTTCACCGGCGACTCCAAATGAAAAATATCGCCTGCCTGACCCAATCCCGGCTCACCCGGCTCGGGCGGGTCATCTCCTCTGGCGCTAGAGATGATCATTCTTGTGAGCTGGTCACCGCCAAACGTCACACAGCTCACTTTCTCAACCGGCAGCTCTATTTTCATCACCGCTTCGCCATCCGGGTCGTAGCGATACACACCGCTCCCATTCCAGCGCGCCGACCAGATAAAGCCTTCTGAATCTATCGTCATGCCATCCGGGACGCCTTCATCGTCGGGCGTTTTGATATGGAGCGCTTGGTTGCTCAGCGCGCCGCTATCTTCGTTGTAGTCAAACTTGTAGATAGCTCTTCGATCAGAGTCTGTGAGATAGAAGGTTGTATAGTCGGCGGAGAAAGCCATGCCGTTTGGTGTGAGCATATCTTCTACAACGGCTGTATAGGAACCATCTGTGTCTATGCGATAGAGCCTGCCTTTAATATTGTCGGTTGCCATGATGCCGGAAAATACACGGCCTTTGGGATCGGCGATCGCATCATTAAACCGCGTCCCCCTAGCCGCCGGAATCTCATCAATAACCGCTGTAATCTTCCCTTCCTTCCAAATCTCCACCGTCCCGTTCGTTCTAAACAGCAGCAGCCCGCCATCGCTCTGAATTGTGAAGCCACCGACGGGCTCACCGCTGTGAATATACTCACGTTCCTTGTGCCCTATGAAGTGGCGAAACAATCTGCCCATTGGAATATCACTCCAATAGAGGCATTGATGATGGGGATGCCAGAGCGGATTTTCGGCGTTGTGATCGTTGCAGTCAACAAGTATAGAAGGCTTACCAAACTGAGACGGGTTACTGGAAACCATAGTCCTAAAGCGATTGTGACTGTTTTAGGGGAGCTGATAATGCCTCGTACAAAGCGCGACGAAAAACGACTTTCTAGATTAAAGTTGTGTCTGTCTTTGTATGTATATCGACTCACTGGCAAGTCGCCTCTCTACCTGTTGACATAGATCCTTAGGCTGAATAGTCGCCTTGGATACTGGCAATTCCAGGATACTTTTGTACTAACTTTCAACGGCTTTCAAAGATAGAAGAACGCGCGGATGAAAGAGGATGGCGGGTTGAAAAGATGGCCTTTTATGTCGTTGACCAAAAGCTATCCTGATAAAAGTTAGATGATGAAGTGAGCGATCGCACTATACAGCCCCCACATCAAGATGCCTTTTATTGCCACAATTGTGATTGCGCCTCTAGCCAGTGGCTTGTAGCCGTCAGCCCAGCTAATGTTAAAGTCTTTCACAAACCGGCTAGCGAGCCCGATGGCAGCAACACCCAATGGCACCGATACGAAAAGTCCAATTGCCGGAATGATAAAAAAGCGCTCATCCCGAGTACAGATCTGCCCGGGATGAGCGCTTTTACGTTATTTGATGGGGGGTGGGCCCTGTGCTAGCTGCCGATGCGCAGCAGCTCTACGTCGAAAATGAGGGTCGCGTTAGGGGGGATCACACCGCCCGCGCCGCGAGCACCGTAGCCAAGTTCGGGGGGGATGATCAGCTTACGGCGATCGCCCACCTGCATCATACTGACGCCTTCATCCCAGCCTTTGATCACCTGACCCCGACCAATGGTGAAATCGAACGGCCGACCGCGATCGCGCGAACTATCAAATTTAGTGCCGTCTTCCAATGTGCCGACATAGTGCACGAACACCCGATTCCCAGGTTGAGGAGAAGCGCCGTCCCCTTCTGCGATCACCTCATATCTCAGTCCAGAATCGGTCGTTACAATATTGTTCGCATCTGCCTCGGGGTTTGTCACCGCGTCTCCTCCTGTCGTACTTCCTGTTACCAAATCACTCGCACTGCCTTGGGCTAATAGCGCTTCACTCTGCCTAGCAGGCGTCTCTACTACGCTACCGGCGATCGCGTCACCATTCCCACCCGTAAACTGAGCTACCAGCAGCACCGCGCAGCAGCACACTACTACACCGAAGCTAATTAGGATATCTCTCATAGTTTCTAACTTGATAAGGTCTAGTTTTCTCGCACAGTGTACGACGGTTTTAAGTCAGAATTTGCGGTTGTAACGATAAATTGGACTTCGACTGCGCTCAGCCCACTGCTGCGTCATCGCCACTGCTTGTTTTCCAAATCTCGTAGCTGCCGCTCTAGTCGGTCTAGCCGTCCGCGCAGTTCGTCCATTTCAGCCTGACGCGGGACGCCTAAATCCTGCATAATATTGCGCACCTGCCGCTGCATTTGCTTTTCGAGTGTGCCCTGGTCAATATTGAACTGGGACATAAAGTCATCGACAAATCCCTTGGCCTGATCAGGATCTAGCTTGCCGTCGCGCACTAGTTCTTCGCTCATTTGCCTGACCCGTTCGGCCACCAGAGAAGTCGTGCCGATACCCACCATCAAAAGCTGTCTGAGCAAATTAGAAGTGTCCATAGCAAGCTCCAAACGTTAAGCGCGCCGAGGACATCGCTGTAGACGCGCAAAGTTACGTTTCTATTTTGGCAAACTATTTTCGCTCGCAACGGGCGGTTTACCGTAAGAAGGCCACCGACTTTGACTATGCTGGAAGAGCATAAAAGCACTGTCTAGACAGAAGAAGAGGCCGTATTCGCCATGCCTGTTTGCCCAAGATGCGATCGCCCCGTTACCCCTAGGGCGCTCAACTGCCCCCACTGCAACCTGACGCTCAAGGCCCATGGCCATCCCGGCATGCCGCTCTACCGGGCAGCAGGCGATACCCCGCTCTGCGCAACCTGCATTTACGACGCAGACGATAGCTGCAATTTTCCCAAGCGACCTACCGCCATGACCTGTACCCTTTACCAGGATACTTCGGTAACGCCAGAACCCGGTCGCCCCACCGTTTACCGCATTCCCTGGTGGCGCCAGCACAGGGCCTGGATAGCATTGGCGGTGCTGATCGCGGTTAGCCTACTGACAGTCATTTTGTGAGCAGATCCCACAACTAAAGTGATAAATCTACATACTGATAAGCAGCTCTTTTTGAGATGTGCTATCACATCACCAGAGCGCTATTGAACGGACTGCTTATGCTGGCATATACAACCCTTCCTGATCTTATTTACCAACCGACGGTAGCTGAAGTTGCTGTTTATGTGGGCGGTCTTCTCGCTGTTCTAGCGTTACCTGCTCTAATCTTTAGCCTGCCTAGCCGCTCGAAGTCGAAAGACACGCCGGAGCCGTAAGCCGAAGCTGCGATAGGCCACACTATCAGCGAGTTCTCACAGCGGGCTGCTCCGTGACTACTTCACCGTCAATATCTACCTTATCGACTTCCTCCAGTACGCCCTTGTAGAACAAACCGGCGAGCACTGCCCCCAAAATCGGCGCAACCCAAAACAGCCATACCTGACTGAGTAACTCTGGCCCAGCAAAAATGGCAGGCCCAAGACTCCGCGCGGGGTTTACAGAGGTGTTGGTGACTGGAATGCTGACCAGGTGAATGAGTGTCAAGGTAAGGCCAATCGCAATCGGGGCAAACCCTGCCGGAGCGCGACCATCCGTAGCCCCTAAGATGACTACCAAGAAGATAAAGCTCAAGACCGTCTCGATCAGGAAACAGGCACCGAGTCCATAGCCGCCGGGAGAATGCGCTCCGAAGCCATTGGTCGCTAGCGGATTAGATCCGCTGAGCGCAAACTCAGGCTGACCTGACGCAATCAACAGCACAAACCCAGCCGCGACAATCGCGCCGACGACTTGAGCGACGATATAGGGCAGCAGTTCACCACTGGGAAAGCGGCCACCCGCCCACAGGCCGAACGATACGGCTGGATTAAGATGACAGCCTGAGATATGGCCAATCGCATAGGCCATGGTCACTACCGATAGACCAAAGGCCAGGGAAACCCCTACCAGGCCAATGCCTAATGGGAAAGAAGTATTGGTACCAATATCGACACCGCCTGCGACAAATGTGGCAGCAATGACAGCGCTACCGCAGCCGCCTAGCACCAGCCAAAAGGTACCAACGGCCTCGGCGATGCATTTTTTCAGAATTGAAGACATCATTTTATAGTCGCTCCTACAATAAAAAAGCTTTAAATTGCAATCGGAATGGTTTTATGAACTCACAAAGTTAGTGATTTCAACCGTCTTAAAGTATCTGGTTATACCGAATTAATTTAGTACGCCAAGTGGCCATTACGATGATATTCACTGATTTTGATCAGAATTGAAGGCTACTTTTAGACCGCGATGGGTGAGCTAGCGCCTAATTTAGGGAGATTAAGCAATGCTCACCAGCGAGGCACCTGGAAACTTCAGTTTCCAACCGCTCATCTGTATTTTCGAACGTTTGTAATCTCCAGCACTGCTGAGAAAGCGGCTACCTGGCATAAGGAACTACAATCGTTAAATAGGACTGAAGCGCTTTAGCGAACCAGCCGCCTGACATTAGACACTTCCCCATGACCTCCACCCTTGTGCCCAGCAATGAGATTGCAGAAGCTGTAGAGCAGCGCCGCAATTTTGCCATCATCTCTCACCCTGACGCGGGTAAAACGACGCTGACCGAGAAACTGCTGCTCTACGGCGGAGCCATTCATGAGGCGGGCTCGGTGAAGGCACGGCGGGCGCAGCGTCACGCGGTTTCTGACTGGATGGTGCTGGAGCAGCAGCGGGGGATCTCTATCACCTCAACGGTGCTGCAGTTTAGCTACGACGACTACTGGATAAACCTGCTCGATACGCCGGGTCACCAGGACTTTAGTGAAGACACCTATCGCACGTTAGCCGCTGCGGACAATGCAGTGATGCTGGAAGACGCCGCTAAGGGCCTAGAGCCACAAACCCGGAAGCTGTTTGAGGTGTGCCGGATGCGCGACATGCCGATTTTTACTTTCTTTAATAAATTAGATCGGCCCGGTCGCGAGCCTTTAGAACTGCTCGATGAGATTGAGCAGGAGCTGGGGCTGAGTACCTATGCGGTGAACTGGCCAGTGGGAATGGGCGATCGCTTCAAAGGCGTCTTCGACCGTCGCCAGCAGCAGTTTCACCTATTTGAGCGCACGGCCCACGGCAGCAAAGAAGCCAAAGACACCGTGATTGACCTGGGCGATCCTCGGATTGAAGACCTGATTGGCCAGGAGCTTTACTACCAGTTCAAAGAAGAACTGGAGATGCTGGAGGAAATTGGCCCCGACCTCGATCTCGAAATGGTGCACGCGGGTCAGATGACACCCGTATTCTTTGGCAGCGCCATGACAAACTTTGGGGTAGAGCTGTTTTTAGATGCCTTTTTGGACTACGCGCTCAAGCCAGGGCCGCACGAGAGCACGATTGGGCCGGTACCACCGACGCAGGAAGACTTTTCGGGCTTTGTTTTTAAGCTTCAGGCGAATATGGATCCCCGGCATCGCGATCGCGTCGCCTTCATCCGCGTTTGCTCCGGTAAGTTCGAAAAAGACATGGTGGTGAACCACGCCCGCACCGGCAAAAGCGTGCGCCTCTCTCACCCCCAAAAGTTGTTTGGCCAGGGCCGCGAATCTTTAGAAGTTGCCTATCCCGGCGATGTGATTGGCCTCAATAATCCAGGCGTGTTTGCGATTGGCGACACCATTTATCAGGGCGAAAGGCTGGAGTACGAAGGCATTCCCTTCTTCTCGCCCGAAATGTTCGCCTACCTCAAGAACCCTAACCCTTCCAAGTTTAAGCAGTTTCGCAAAGGCGTCTCCGAGCTGCGCGAAGAAGGTGCAGTGCAAATTATGTACTCCGCCGACGAATCTCGCCGCGACCCGATCCTGGCTGCCGTCGGCCAGCTGCAGTTTGAAGTCGTTCAGTTTCGCCTCAAAAATGAATACAACGTAGACACCCTGCTAGAGCCGATTGGCTACAGCGTGGCGCGCTGGGTGACCGGTGGCTGGCCCGCGCTAGAAAAAGCCGGTCGCATTTTTAATACCGCCACTGTCAAAGACAGCTACGGTCGCCCGGTATTGCTGTTTAAAAACGAGTGGAACTGCCGCCAAACCGAAACCGACCATCCCGAACTGAAGCTTAGCAATACAGCCCCTGTCGTCTCCGGGATGCAGCCAGAAGATCTATAGCTCATATGGTTTGTAATCAGCGGAGATAACAAGCATGACCAACAACACAGTCAAGTTGCTAGATGTTATCGCCCTGACCGTTGACCTTCCTCAGTATAATTTGTGGCGCGGACAGGTTGGAACGGTCGTTGAGATACTGGCGTCGGGGGCTGCGGTTGAGGTTGAATTTAGCGATCGCGATGGACGTACCTATGAGTCTTTAGGGTTGCGGCAAGCGCAAATCGTGGTTCTGCACTTCGAGCCAGTCCTACCCGATACGAAAGCTGAAATGGTTTCAGCGTAGGCAGTTCAATGCCTCACTTCAGAGATGGCTAGCAATTGGCCCCAAAACCAGCGGCTTCTAACCTCTGCTAGTTTTGAATTGTTACGAAGTCGCAAAAGAAGTTAAGCGTTGCTAAGGTTTTACCCTTCTGGGTACCCGCCCCAAATGCTAATCGTTACTATTAAAGAGCGTAGAGGAAAAACGATCCCCACGGAGGAGCGGTCATGGATAAGAGCATTCTCTCTCTCATTGTCATTGGCATTGCCCTAGCGTTTCTCCATGTCCCTCATACTGTACTCACGCTCGGTATTATTGGGTTTTTGGCGATCGCCGCTATCAAGCTATTCTGGACGGTACTCGAGATCTTCTCTACCCCTTCAGCAGGCGGCGCTTAAGCGCTAGCAGCTTTGTCGGATGAGTTCTGTAGACAGCTTCTCAATCCCCTTGTCAAGGCGACAGGAATCACTGAAGTGTGCGTTTCTTCCGGCAGAACATCTAGCTTCACGGTCAAGGGCGGCACTTGTTGAGCGAGCTGAGCGGCCATCCTGCGTACATTCGTGATCGCTTTAAACTGCGCAAGCATCGGTATTTCAGGCGCTTCTTCCAGTCCTCCAACGGCTAAGAAAATCTGCTTAGGCAAGCCCCAGTCTGACAGCGTTGATGCCACGTCAAACATCATTTCGTTATCCCACCAGAGCGAGGGACTAACGGCAATAAAATTATCAAACATTGCCGGTTTCTTCAGCAAAGCATAGGTCACCAGCAGCCCGCCCAGGGATGACCCAAAAATGGTCGACTGGGTCGGCGCAAACGCGAAACGCGAAGCGACAAACGGCTTGGCTTCTTCTGCCAAGAAGCGGAGGAAACGGTCAGCCCCGCCCATCGGTGGCTCTACCGAATGAATCGGTTGAGGCAAAGAGGCTGCCATCGCCGTCAAGCCAGCGCCCTGCGAAGGGGTGAAGTCTCGGCTGCGCAGCGCTGCTTGGCGAAACCCATCGGCGGTAGGGTAGGCAACGCCCACCACCAAAATTGGCGGCAGCTCTCCGTACAGCTTGTGCATAATTCGGGTCATCTCTACTGCCGTACCGAAGCAAAGATTCGCATCGAGCACAAAGAGTAGCGTCGGCGAAGCCAGGGACGCAGTCGCAAATCCGGCCTGCGGTTTGGCAATCCAAAGCTCAAAATCGTCTTCAACAATTTCGGAACGCAGTCTGTGAACTTCCGTATCAGGAATTGAAACTGGGATAGCAGTCACCTTGTTGTACCTCAAAATAGAATAGCGACAGGAAAGGCCCAGCAAAGGTTGCTAGGCCACGAGGAGGAGAGTCGTTCAGCGGTAGTCAGTGCCCAGTTACTTTGAACTAGTGCGATCTAACACCTGATGGCGCTGACCGATTAGGGAAGTTGTTTTCAGGCTATCTTTGTTGCGACGCGCAGCTTCTTCCAAACGGAGCTTGTGAAGGTTGAAGGGCTCGCTATCAGCGCTCTTGTTGCGAGCGTCAAGCTCTCTCATGCGCAGTTCCTGCAGACTGAAATCGGGATCCAGCTTGGCATCAAAGGCTTGGGCCATCGGCGCAGCGGCGCCTGCTGCTAGCAATACAGTCAAAGTAGAAAGGACAAGACGGTTCATGGATTTACCTCGGGATCTATGGTTTGAGTTAGGTTTGAAGCGACTAGCTAGAACCCGTAGGTCTGTGCTCTCTCGTTTCATGTTTTTAAGATAGGCGGCAATAGAGAAGAAACAGAGAACAAAAAATGTTCAAAGAGCGTAAAAAGCTGACTATTCCAGAACCGGGGCAGCAACGCTAACAATTGGACAAAAGCTGAAATACTAGAATCAAATAGTCACCCGCACCCAGACAGTAAGGAGGGGATTTGTGCGAATTCTTCTGGTTGAAGACGACGAAGTCTTGACAAGTGTTCTGCTGACGTCTTTAGAACAGCAGCGATACGTAGTCGATACCGTCGATGACGGTCGCTTGGGCCTGGAGTATGCCGAGAGCGATACTTATGATTTGCTGCTGCTAGATGTAGGTCTGCCTCGCCTGGACGGCATCAGCCTTTGCCAGCAGTTGCGCAATCACGGCTGCACCACACCCATTTTGCTGATGACCGCCAAGGACGCGCCCGATGAAAAAATTCGCGGCCTCGATGCAGGCGCTGACGACTATTTGACCAAGCCGCTAGACCTTGCGGAGCTGCACGCCCGCCTGCGAGCGCTGCTGCGCCGAGGAGAAGTCTCCGCTTCCTCAGTGCTAGAAGTCGGCCAGCTTCGTCTAAACCCGGTGAGCTGCGAAGTGTCTTACGCTGACAACTTGCTCAAGCTCACGCCCAAGGAATACAGCCTGCTAGAGCTATTCTTACGCAACCCTACCCGCGTTTTCAGTCGTGGCCATATCATCGAACACCTGTGGACGTATGACGACCCGCCCTTAGAAGACAGCGTCAAAGCTCATATCAAGGGGCTACGCCGACGACTGAAAAAAGCTGGTGCCGGCGGATGGATCGAAAACGTCTATGGCTTAGGCTACAAGCTCAGTCCTAAAACAGGCGACGAAGCATCAGCCCCTGATCTAGCCGCCGCCTCTTCGCAGCCAGACTCTGCTCAACCCACCGCTGAAGCCGCTCTCGAACAGGAGTTTCAGCAGGCAATGGCTGGACTTTGGCAACAGCACCAGGGCGCTATGACTGAACGACTAAGCGCTTTGCAACAGGCCCAGACTGCCCTACAGCAGGGGCTGCTTACCGACGGTCTCCAGCAGTCTGCGGCTCAGGCTGCGCACAAGCTAGCAGGCGTTCTAGGTATGTTCGGGCGAGACGACGGCACCCAAGTGGCCAGAGAATTAGAAACCGTCCTCTCATCAGCGCCTGCTTTAGCAAAGCCCGAACAGGTCACCCCCTTGGTAGAAAAGCTCACCAACATCTTAGATCTAACCAAGAAGAACCTATCCGAAACCTCCTCCAGTAGCTCCCGCCCGCCCTCTCTCCCGCCCTACCTCTCCCCCATCCGCATTCTCGCCGTCGACGACGACCCCATCTTCCTCAATTCCCTACCCGCCCTGCTAAACCCCTGGGGCATGACCGTCACAACCCTCTCTGACCCCACTCAGGTCTGGGATACGCTCAACGCCACCAACCCAGACCTGCTAATTCTAGATATCGAGATGCCCGAGCGCGATGGCATTGAGCTATGCCAAGCCGTGCGCCATGATGATCGCTGGCAAAGCCTGCCGGTGCTCTTTCTCACGGGCCGACAGAACGCGGCAGGGCAGGTCTTTGCGGTCGGCGCAGATGACTACATCGTCAAGCCAGTGCTCGGCCCCGAACTGGTGGTGCGGATTACTAACCGGCTAGAGCGTGTTCAGCTATTAAAGACGCTGCGCGATCGCGATCCCATTACCGGCCTAGCCAACCAGGCCCAGGCTCAGCGAGACTTGCAGGAACTGATGGAGGGCGATCGCTCCTACACCTTCAGCCTGCTCAAGCTCACGAACCTGGCTCACATTAACCTGGAATACGGCCACCCCACCGGACATCAGGCACTTAAGACTTGGGGGGATGAGCTGCGATCACGCCTCCCCAATGCGCTGCTGAGCTACTGGGGCAACGGTGAATTTGTCGTGGCGCTCCCTGACCAGGCAAAAGCTGACGCCCAGGAAGCCCTCTCCCCTGTGCTGAAAGCATTCAGGCAGCGGGTATTCACCGGACTAGGAGATGATTCACTGCGATTTCAGGCGCAGTATGCAGTAGGGCTCTCCACTTTCCCAGACGAAGCGCGAACCCTGAGCGCGCTTTACCAGACGGCTTATGCCGCAGTCAATCTGTCATCAACCCCATAATCATTGAGCGTATAATGGAGCCTGAAGTACCCAACCGTGAAGCAGGGCGAGCGCTATGGTAAGTCAGCTTGCTAAACATAAATCCGACCTTGTATACCCCGTCTCGGACGGCGAGCCGTTGGCTGAAACCTTTGACCATCTCTATGTGCTGCTGACGACGTTGATGGTGCTGAGGCATTATTTAGCCGGACAGCAGGCCACTGTGCTCGCCGACCAATATATGTACTACGTAGAGGGCAAGCCCAATGCTCGCGTAGCGCCAGATGTGATGGTGATCTTCAACGTCGAGCCGGGTGGCCGAGATAACTACAAAATTTGGGAAGAGGGCGAGGTACCCAGCGTGATCTTTGAGATGACGTCTGAGGGGACGCAGGATCGCGGTAAGCGTAGCCATGCCGAAGGCTATCGCGTCTTCAAGAAGAACCTGTACGAGCAGCTCGGCATCCCTGAATACTGGCTTTACGACCCCAAGGGCGAATGGATTCCTGAGCGCTTACGCGGCTATCGACTCCGCCGGGATGTGTATGAGCAGATTGAAGACGGTCGCTGTGAACCGTTGCAGCTACGGGTGCAGGTAGAAGGAGACATCATTGGTTTTTACCGCGAAGACACCGGTGAAAAGCTGCTGATTCCCGATGAGCTAGTGGCTGCCCTTGAGCGTGAGAGCGAACAGCGTCGTCAGGCTGCTGCCGCCCTTGAGCGTGAAAGTGAGCAGCGCCGTCAGGCTGAGGAACGGGCTGAGGCGGCTGAAGCAAGGATAGATCAGGCACAGCGAGCGGCGGCTACCCGGCTGTTGGGGATGGGGCTGAGTGTGGAGGAGGTGGCTAAGGCGCTAGAAGTGAGTGCGGATTGGGTACGTGAGGTAAGGATTTAGCGGGAAGTGTTAGAAAAACTTTATATCGGTGGGAAAGTTCGCGGATTTCTTATATTTTGAAAGGATTATGAAATCTTTTTTATGGGCTTTTGTGAGCCGCTTGTGAGCCATGGCTACTCTTTCTTCAGCAAAGCTTCAACTGTCGATCTACTATCGACAACTTTTCACGGAAGCGGTTGTTAGAAGAGCTAGCTTTGTTTTACTCTTTCTTTTTA
Source organism: Phormidesmis sp. (assembly GCA_049646425.1). Taxonomy (GTDB): domain Bacteria; phylum Cyanobacteriota; class Cyanobacteriia; order Phormidesmidales; family Phormidesmidaceae; genus Phormidesmis. The sequence continues at coordinate 20,749 of JBARVU010000150.1, forward strand.
CAGCGCTGACGGTTGTTGCCTGTTCCTCTAACCAAGCTCTCGACCCGTCTGGTGAAGCCACAGAAGCACCAGAAACCATGGTCGTTCTGTGGGACAAAGGCTATGTCCCTGAGGAAGATGATGCGATCAAAAAAGTGGTGGCAGATTGGCAAGCTCAGGGCGGCTTTCCGATCAATCTCTCTTTTTATAACTCAGGAGAAACTGCACCGAAGACCCTCAGGGCGAGTCAGGCAGGTAGGCCGCCAGATGTTTTGTTTGCTGCAAAGTCGGCCTATCCGGTTTCTGATTGGGAGGGCAAACTGGCCGATGTGACCGATGTGGTCGCACCCATGGGCGACAGCTATACTCCAGACGCGCTGCAAGCTGCCAAAATTTACGGCAGCGAGAAGGCTCAAGATCGCTACTACGCAGTGCCGCTCAGTCAGGCCACGACTCATATTTACTACTGGAAGGATCTGCTGGCAGAAGCGGGATTTACGCCGGAAGAGATTCCTCGCGAGTGGGACGAATTTTGGTCTTTTTGGAAAACCGTACAGTCTCGGCTTACCGGCACCTATCCCGAGCTGCGCAGCATTGGCTTGCCCTATTCTGTGCAGGCGCTCGACACTTATCAAGTCTTTGATCAGGTACTGATCGCTTACGATGTAAAACTGCTGGATGAGCAAGGTAATTTGCGCCTGGATGAGCCCGGTGTAAAGGCCGGGATTGTGCAGTGCCTCAACTGGTATCTGCAGTTTTATCGAGAAGGGTATGTGCCAGACGATGCCACTACCTGGCTAGACCCTGAAAACAACCGAAATTTTCTAGACCGCAATGTGGTCATGGCGCCAAATCCTACCCTGTCGATTCCGGCGGCGGTTCGTAACGATGAAGAGATTTACTTCGAGAAGCTTGGCACCCTAGAGTTTCCTAACAAACCAAGCGGCGAGCCGCTGCCACATTTGGTGCTGATGCGGCTCGCTGTCGCGTTTGAAGATTCGCCCAGTCAGGTGCAGGCAAAAGCGTTCTTGTCCTATCTCATTCAGCCAGAGGTTCTCAGCACCTTTCTCAAAACCGCTTACGGGCGTTTTCTGCCGGCGGCTGTCAGCCAAATCGAAGCCGATAGCTTTTGGCAGGATCCGGCTGATCCGCATATTTCGACGGCGATCGCCACGATTATGAAAGGCCAAACCCAGCCATTTTACAATTCGCTCAACCCCGCCTATGGCGTCGTCATGGAGGAGAATGTATGGGGTCAGGCGATCTACGCAATGGCGGCTGAGAATATGCCTGCTGAGGCGGCAGCAGAGCAAGCCATCGAACAGATCAAAACCATCTTCCGGGAACGCTCATGAGTGATCAGCAGTCTAGCTTTTCGGCTCAAATCGCGCGCTCTTTTTTACTGCTGGCGCTGCTGACCGTTTCGATGGTGGGCATTGTTGCCTATGTGAGAGGACGTGAGGCGCTGCAAAAAGCAGCCTTCAGCCGGCTAGCGATGACGGCAACGCTCAAAGAAAAAGAGATTATTCGCTGGCTAGAGTCCTGTGAAGAAGACTTTTTACTGATTGCCAAGTTCCCAACCGTCGAACGCGACATTCAACAGCTCCTCGGTGAACCCAAAGGCTCTGAGGCCCGAGCAGCGGCTTATCGGCGGCTATCGGCTTACTTTACCGAAATTGCCGAGATAAAGCCAAAGTTTACTGAAATTTCGATCCAAAATCGGGCCAATCAAATTATTCTCTCAACCGATCCGACGCTAGAAGGTACGTACGAAATTGCCACCAATCTCACCGAGTTGGAAACGGTTATCTCAGGTGAAAAGTTCTCGCCGATCTTCTATGTCTCACCTGAGGATGGTCGGCCGGCGGTGACCTACGCCAGCAAAGTGCATGATCCAGCAGGCGATCGCCAGGGCATGATCCTGGCCAATCTGAACCTGAAGCGAATCAACGACATTATCTCTGAGCGGACTGGCCTGGATGAAACCGGCAAAACCTATTTAGTCGGGTCGCTAGCGAATAAAACAGCCTTCATCGCTCGCCCGGAGACTTCGATTTCTCTGCCCAACGGCCCTCACAGCGAGGGCATTGATGCGGCTTTTACAGGAGAAAATGGTGCGGGTCTCTACGACGACTATTTAGGCGAACCTGTGATTGGCGTCTATCGCTGGCTCGCTGGAGTGGATGTCGCCTTGCTGGCCGAGATGAGTAAAGATGAGGCGCTTGCCCCGGCCCGGCGGCTGGCCGCTGCCATCATGCTAGTAGGCTTAGGCGCAGCGGGGCTATTGCTGCTCGGGGTCTCTCAGTTGGCCCGTCAGCTTAGCTTCTCTCGCCAGCAGATTGAAGGCTACAGCCATCAGCTCGAAAAAACAGCGGCAGCTGCCAATAGTGCCAATCGGGCAAAAAGCGAGTTCTTAGCCAATATGAGCCATGAGCTACGCACGCCGCTCAACGCGATTTTGGGCTTCACCCAACTCATGCAGAGAGCGCGCATTGGCGCTGCCGCTCTGACGGACAATCGCCGCTCTCCTCAAACCGAATACCTTAGCATTATTAGCCGTAGCGGCGAGCATTTGCTCAACCTCATCAACGACGTGCTCTCAATGGCCAAGATTGAGGCGGGCCGAACCACGTTTGACCCGGTTGGGTTTGACCTGCGCTATCTGCTGCTAACGTTAGAGGAAATGCTGCGGATGAAGGCAAAGTCCAAAGCGCTACAGCTCTCTTTTCATATCGATGAGCGGGTGCCACAGTTTATTAAAACAGATGAGATCAAGCTGCGACAGGTGCTGGTGAATCTGATCGGCAATGCGATTAAGTTTACCGATTCAGGCAGTGTGACTTTGAGCGTCTCTACAGAAATTGCTCCAGAGAGTGTCCCAGACCTCACCCCCAACATCGCCGAACCTTCTGCACCGCACGGTTCAAATGAAACCTTCTCTAAAGAGGCGTCAACGTCGTCTCACCGCATCTTTTTCCAGATAAAAGACACTGGCCGAGGCGTGGCCGCCGATGAACTCGCGCATCTTTTCGATCCGTTCTACCAGGCTTCCAAAACACGAAAAAATCAGCAGGGTACTGGCTTGGGGCTGGCAATTTCTCAGCGCTTTGTCGGGCTGATGGAGGGTCAAATCACCGTGCAGAGCGTGCCGGAGAAAGGCTCTACTTTTTCCTTCAGCATTCAAACATTGCCTGCCGATCCGAGTGAACTGCCGACACAGCCTATCGGCGAGGTAGTCGGGATAGCGTCAGGACAGCCCGTCTATCGAATTCTGGTGGTAGAAGATATTCTTTTCGCTCGCAAGCTGCTGGTCGATTTACTCTCGCTGACGGGTTTTCAGGTGCAGTCTGTAGAAAATGGTGAAGCGGCGATCGCCATCTACAAGACCTGGCACCCTCACTTCATCTGGATGGACATGAGAATGCCCGTAATGGACGGCTATGAGGCGACTCGGCAGATTCGAGCCATAGAGCACGATTCGCAGCAGGATTCTGTCAAGATTGTGGCCCTCACTGCCAGCGCCTTTGAGGAAGAACAGAAGGCGATGTTTGCGAGCGGCTGCGATGACTTTGTGCACAAGCCCTTTCGCACTCATGTGATTTTTGAAAAAATGGCTGAGCACTTGGGCGTGCAGTACCTTTATAGGAACGATTTAGATAGTGCGATCGCACCGACCCAACAGCCTGACACACTCACTGCCCAGCAGCTTCAGCCCGAAGACCTGGCGGTGATGCCCCCTGAGTGGATTGCGCAGCTCCATCAGGCCGCCCTAGAGGTGGATGCCGAACGGCTCTATCAGCTCATTGATCAAATTCCCCCCAAACATCATCAGCTGGCTGAAATCCTCTCTACTTTTACCCAAAACTTTTGCTTTGATGAACTCATCGCCCTCGCCAAGACTTATGCTTAATTCATCGGCCTCGACACCAACCACCTCATCCTCAGCCACCCCAGCAGGTATGCCGTCAACAGCCAAGCCCGTCAAAGCCGACATTCTGGTCATTGACGATACGCCCGAAAACCTGCACCTGCTCTCCACCATGCTGAGCGAGCGAGGGTACAAAGTGCGCAGCGTCACCAAGGGCATGACCGGCCTGCGTGGGGCAATGGCCGCACCCCCTGATCTGATTCTGCTCGATATTAATATGCCACAAATGAATGGCTATGAAGTCTGCGAGCGACTTAAAGAAGCCGAAATCACCCGCGATATCCCCGTCATCTTTATCAGTGCCCTAGGCGATGTGCTCGACAAAGTAAAAGCCTTTAATGTCGGCGGCGTAGACTTCATCACCAAACCTTTTCAGATCGAAGAAGTGCTGGTGCGGATGCAAACCCACCTTGCCCTGCGGCGCTTGCAGCAGCAGCAGCAGGCCCACAATCTGCGCCTGCAGCAAGAGATCGACGACCGGCGGCGGGCTGAAGAAACATTTGAGAAATCCTTCTTAGCTAGCCCCAGTCCGATTGCGATTACAACTTTAAGCAGCGACACCTTTCTCGCCGTAAATCCTAGCTTTCTGCGGATGAGTGGCTACACTCAAGCTGAAGTGATGGGCAAAACAGCCGATGATCTAGGCTGGTGGCGATCGCCGCCGCTCTACCGCCAGGCCATCGTCCAAGTCACCGCAGGCACCCCGATCTACAGCCAAGAACTCGACTGTCAAACGAGTCGGGGCGAGCAGCGTACCGTCCTGGTGTCGATAGAGCGAATTACGCTGAACGGCGAACCCTGCGCCCTGAACATTATCAACGATATCACCGAGCGCAAACGCCTCGAAAATGAGTTTGTTTCTGTTGTTAGTCACGAACTGCGCACCCCTATGCACTCTCTAATTGGTGCGTTAGATCTCCTTAGCACCGGCGAACTAGGCGCGCTCACCGATCAGGGCCGACAGATTCTTGCCGTCGCTACTAGCAACGCGGAGCGGCTGATTCGCCTGGTCAATGACATTCTCGATCTCGAACGGCTAAAGTCGACTGAGATGCCGCTGAACAAATCTGCTTGTGATCTGGCCGGTCTCTTCACCCAGGCAACCGAAGCCATGCAGGTGATGGCCAATGAAGCTCAAGTCTCGTTGGATCTAGCCCCCGTATCGGTGCGGGCAACTGTAGACTGTGATCGCATTCTCCAAACCCTGACAAATCTTCTCAGCAACGCAATTAAGTTCTCTTATCCGGGCGGCAGTGTCCGGCTGGCGGCCACGGTAGAAGAGTCCTCTGAGCGCGCGCCTCACCTCCATATCACCGTCAGCGACCAGGGTCGGGGCATTCCACCCACTCAGCTAGAGAGTATTTTTGAGCGATTCCAACAGGTCGATGCTTCTGACGCGCGCAGGAAGGGAGGAACCGGTCTGGGTCTTGCCATCTGTCGCAACATTGTCCGGCAGCATGGCGGTCTGATTTGGGCAGAGAGCACCCTTCAGCAGGGCAGTACGTTTCATATTCTCCTACCGCTTCAGTAGCGGCTTGTTCTCATGTCTAAAACTGTTTTAATTGTCGATGATGAAGACGATGCAAGAGCGATCGCCGTTCTGGCCCTACAGATGAAAACCGACTGGACGCTGCTTCAGGCCAGATCAGGGCAGCAGGCGTTGGAGATAGCGATCGCCCAGCATCCCGACCTGATCCTGCTCGACATGATGATGCCCGAGATGGACGGCCGGGCCACGCTCACAAAACTTAGACAAACGCCTGAAATCAAAAACTTACCGGTCATTTTGGTCACCGCCAAAGTACAGCCCCTCGCTCAAACCGGCATTGAGCCCGCTCAAGTTGTTACCGTATTCGCCAAACCCTTTCGCCCCCTAGCTCTCGCCGACCAAATTCGCACTGCTCTGAGCTGGGAATAAACCTTAGAGGCCATCACCGATTGCTAGGAGCGGAGACTATACTGTATGTGTAAGGCCACGCAGATCGGAAAGAGTAAAGTAGCATGCTAGTTCTGAGCTACCCACATATTGAAAAGCAAGACAGCCAGTCGGCACGACTACAGCGCTTACCACGTATTCGAGTTGCACAACTTGTGATGGACTATCTTACCTACGGTTGGTCTGTAGAGGAAATTTGCCGCCAGCACCCTTACTTGAAGCCAGCCGAAGCACATGCGGCAATGGGTTACTATTTTGATCATCAGGAAGAAATTGATAGAGAAATCACTCAAGAATGGGAGCAAGTTCAATCAAGTACGCCGAAAACTACTCGGTCTCCTTTCTATACACGGATGAAGGTTCGAGGGCTGCTGTAGGTGGCTATCGGCTTGTATATGGATGTTCACGTTCCGCAAGCGATTACTGATCAGCTACGTCGCAAAGAAATAGATGTATTGACGGCGTTCGAGGATAGGTCTCAAGAACTTCCTGATGAGCAGCTCTTGTTGAGAGCGACTCAACTCAACCGAGTGCTTTTTACCCAAGACATCCGATTCCGAGTTTTAGCCGAAACCTGGCAGGCGGAAGGTAAGCCGTTCTCTGGGCTAATCTTTGGTCACCAATTAGGAGGTACGATTGGTCAGTTTGTTAAAGATCTAGCGCTGATAGCAAAAGCCTCAGAACCTCATGAATGGATGAATAATGTCGAATATATTCCCTTCATGTGAAAGGTAGAACACATCAAAAAACTGATGCGCCCGACCGCCGAAAGGTCGACTATGCGCGGTTGAACTGTAATGTCCAAGCCAGCGTAAGCTGCCCTGCTAAATTAAGCAGATTTGTCTTTGTTTTGAAAAATGGTGCGAATCGCCCACTGGGTGAGCTTGGGAAATGCTGCGTTCATCCCGTTCATCAGTTTGGCGCTGCCCATGACACGATCACTCTCCCCATTCTCCAGCGCCTGCCAAACCGCTTCTGCCACATCATCTGGCTTCTCGATAAAAGGCATCGCCAGCGTCTGATCGAGCTGCTGACGGCGAGCCTGCCTGTCTGCATCGGTTTTGCCGCGCATAACGGCTTTTTCAGGAAAGTCGGTGCGAATAATGTTCGGGTAAATGGCGCATACCTGGATGCCCTTGGGCGAGAGTTCAGCGCTGAGTGACTGGCTGAGACCCGCGATCGCATGTTTACTCGTCGTGTAAGGCGTGGTGTAAGGCATCGGCACCTTCCCTGCCACCGAGCAAATATTGACAATCGCCCCGGAGCCCTGCGCGACAAAGTAAGGCAGCACCGCATGAATGGTATGAATATAGCCCCACAGATTGGTGTCGATCACCTCATGCCAATCTTCTAAACTAAATTCTTCAGCTGGCCCTGAGCTATAGAGACCGGCATTGTTAACCAACACATCGAGCTGACCGAATTCTGCTAGCACCTGGTCGACCATCTGCTTCACCTGGTCAGGGTCGCGCACATCTGTCGGAATCGGCATAACCGGCGTTACGAAGCGGGTTTTCAAATCGCTGACGGTCTCGACGAGTTTCTCGGGGGTGCGGGCAGCGATCGCCACCTGATAATCTTCCTTGGCGAACCGTTCGGCGATCGCCCGGCCAATCCCTTCTGAGCCACCGGTAATCAAAACAACTTTCATAGCTTATTTTCACGGGCTGTCAGCAGGGCTAGAACAGCTCAAACACAATAGATAGACTATGCGCTATCAAATCTGCGAAATCGTCTAACAGAAGTAGGAGATACTGGCAGCCTATTGTCACAAAAAAACGGGCAGCCCCCAGAAGACTCCCGATTGTATTTGTGCCAGCGATTGCAGAAGCTGCTGACTTTAAATGGCTCTGGCGGGATTTGAACCTGCGACCTTGGGCTTATGAGTCCCCTGCTCTAACCACTGAGCTACAGAGCCTTGCAACGCTTTGATAAAGGTATCAAATGTAGCTAAATAAATGTAACACGAAATCAAATACCGACAAAACAAAGGAAAAGGAAACTGTCCCCGCTGTTGAAATCGCCATCGCCGTCCTGGCAACGTTCCCTGGTCAATAAAAATGTCAACTGACTAAATCTCAACAGAAAAACCGTAAAGCCTTTCTATTAAAGCAAGTCGTCAGTTGACATTCCTAAAATGCGTAGTCCCTACAATGCGTAGTCGCGGCGATCACCTCTAGACAAACCGCCTGAGCGATCGCCGTCTCATGTCATCAGCGCCGAGGCAAATAGGCCATTGGGTTGACCGCTCCCCCCCCTTGGGGATGTACCTCAAAGTGCAAATGGGGACCTGTGCTATAACCGGTGCTGCCCATCTCAGAAATTTGCTGACCCTGCCGAACAACCTGCCCGGCTCTCACGCTCAAACGATTGTTATGCGCGTAGCGAGTCAGGCTGCCGTCAGGATGGCGAATCTCCACCAGGTTGCCGTAGCCACCCGAGTTCCAGCCAGCTTGTTCTACCACACCAGATGCTGCTGCCACCACCGGTGTCCCCACCGGGCCAGCGACATCGACACCCCGGTGCATTCTGCCCCAGCGCCAACCATAGCCCGAAGTGAGCGTTCCTTGCGTTGGCCAAATATAGCCGTTAAAGTACGCTGGCGCTTCTGGCAGGTACTCATCCGCTGCCGGCAGAATAGGCATGTCAGGAGAGACAATCTGACCGGTCGACGAACGCTGTGCCGGAATATAAGCGTCCGGGCTAATCGGCGCTGCGGCCAAAAGCTCAGAATCTGCTTCAGCAGCAGGCCCTGTAGAAAGGGCAACCCGCTCAGAGCGGCCAGTTACATTAAGCTGGCTGGTGGGTCGGTTAGCTGTCGCATTCCGAGCAATCAATCGGCTACCAGACTCAGCCTCGCTATTGCCCCCAATCTCGCCGCCGATTGCTTCAGAGTTCGTAGCTTCAGAAACCTGAACCGGCTGCGTACGAACCTCCTGGACTTCCTCCAAGAGATCGGCTACGTAGGGATCTATGCTTTCACTACTTTCGGCCGTAGTACTTAGCACAGATGTCTCGACAATTTGCTCATCATCGACACTACCGCCTGTTGCTAGCGAAGCATCGCGCTGCGTTTCTAAGATCCTGGCGGCGCTTGGGCGCTGAGCCGTACTTTGCAAATAGGCCAAGTGCTCGCTAGCAGGTCTCTGCTCAGCAGCATCCGCAGCAGGCGCTTCGACCTTCTTGGTCACATTTTGAGGAGCTGGGCTTGGAGCCGCAGACTCGGTCGAGGGAACGGTAAGCGTCGCCCCGGCAAAAATGACGTTTGGATTGTCCAGTCGATTGATCCGGATGAGTTCTTCCGAAGTTGTGCCCACAGCAGAAGCAATATTGCTGAGCGTGTCGCCTGAGCGAACCTGATAAGTGCTCGTTGCAGCGGCAGGTAGCGCTAATGCCGTCACAGTCGGAGCGGGTACTGTTACCGCCTGCTCTGAAGCAGGCGCTTCAATCACTTCTTCTGAAGCCAGCTCTAATCGCAGCGCAGATGCATCAGCGATCTCAAGCGGCTCAGCAATTTCGATCTGAATTGAACGAGTTGGGGCGGTAGATTCTAGGTGAGATGCCGCTAGCTCCTGCCGCAAATCCGCTTCTGAGTTTTCTACTTGAGTGCTTACGTCAGTGCTCGTTAGCTCACCTTCACGCTGAGCCGCCGCATCAGAGACGCTTTCGGTAGGTGCAGCATTCGCGACAAGCTGAGCTGGGGCTTCGCTAACAAGAGACTGCTGCATTTCTGATGTAGAACCCGGCACCCTAAGCACCTGACCCACTCGAATAGAGGTCTCGGGGGGAAGCGCGTTCGCCGACTTGAGTTCGCGCAGACCGACCCGATGCTGCTGAGCGATTTGCCATAGGCTCTGGCCAGATTCGACCGTGTGATAGCCCACGACAGGCGTCGTCGCCTTGTCAGCTGAAATATTTGAATCGTCTAAAGCTGCCGCTTGAGGGGCTAGAACTCTAGAGCCGCTTGAAAAAGCTTCAGTTGTTGCAGCGTTTGTAGGTACAGAGACCGCAGCCGATGCTTCGGTCTGAGAAACCAGTGCCCCGGATGCACCGACCGAAAGGGCTAACCCTAACATTGCAGCTGATTTGAGGCTGCTTGTAGCATTGCCCTCATTTCTTTCTAGAATCCGTGAATGACTGATGTCAGACACAGCTTCCTGTGAAATCGCTTCTTTCAAGGAATAACCTCCTAATGACCAGCGTTGAACCGTTAGTACAAAATCGTCATATGTAGCTGTTCGATGAACCGTACAACGACTTTCGATAACAGCAGTGCTGCTACTAATCGCGCTAAGGATTACTTAGCCAGCTGTGAAATTGTTCCACTCGCTGCGTGCTCGATATCGTCAGTAAGCAGGCTCGCTTAATCCGACTTAGGCAAGTTTACACGACTTAATGCGAATTTCAATATCCGCTCCCGCGACCTACTCTGAATGCCCAAAACGTTAGGCAACCTAAACGTCACCTCAATATTCTCGGAAGGAAGCGCTGCGAAGACAGGTCGCCCAAAAATCTCAATTACCCGTAGCAGTGGGAGTTTCCAAGCATTTGCTAGCAGCCAATCTAATTTGTGGCACATTGCAAACAACTCGCATTCTCGAACCCAGGGCACCCGCTCGCTAAACAGCCAAAAGAAATGTTACCATCGCCCGGATTCCAGGCCATATCTAGTTTGTAGCCACTCCTAATCAATTTCACAAAAAATCGCTGTCGCTTAATAACGAGTAATCAGGTAAGCCCTTTGATATACGAAATACTTATCAAATAAGGTTCATATTCGGCAAAAAATTACCGAAATTCAGCCAAATACGATGGATAACATGCTACCGGTTGACCAAAATCAATCTATAAAACTGTTCTAATCCATAAAAGATTTAGATAAGACACTTGGTTTGCTTACAGCTAGCGCAACCAGCTAGCGACTTTCCCGGTTCCAGTGATCGATTCAGTCAGCTTTTTGCTGATCGAGCTGCCTTAGCGCTTCGAACAGTCCGACGGCGGCACTGACTGAGAGGTTCAGGCTGCGCACGGGGCCTTGCTTCATCGGGATGGTGGTGACGGTATCGCAGCGTTCGATGGCAGCAGGCGAAAGGCCCTGGCTTTCTTTGCCAAATAGCAGCCAGTCGTCGGCCTGATAGGTAAGGTCGGTATAGTGATCACACGCCCGAGCACTATACCCAATCAGCCTGCCACCTTCTGCCTGAGCGTGCTGCCAAAAGGCATCTAGAGAGTCATGCACATGCAGATCGACATAGGGCCAGTAGTCTAAGCCGGCGCGCTTGAGATATTTATCGCTGAGCTCGAAGCCCAAGGGCATGACCAGATGCAGCGGAGTGCCGGTGGCGGCGCAGGTGCGAGCCACGTTGCCAGTGTTCGGCGGAATTTCTGGATTGACGAGGACGAGTCTGGGCATGGGAGATACTGGGCTTCACACCAAAGCGGCAACTGGCTGACAAATGTCTTGAGCGAGTAGGCTTTCCTGCTGGTGCATCTGCGCGATCGCCGCCTGAATCACCGCAGTTGGACTCGTTTTCTCAGCTTGGGCGAGCCACTGCTGAGCCTGATTGCCGTCCCGCAAAATCTGCTTGAGCGGGGTCAGAAAGCAGCTAATGCCTGCCTGGTGAGCAATCGGGTGGACTTCGTCATAAATCTGGCCAATCCAATCGCGGGCGAGGATAGGTTTGCCCGTCCGCCAGTGGATAAGCTCGGCGTCGAGGCTGTTTTTGGCGGCGGCCTGCTCGTTTTCAAGGGCGATCGCCAGCAGATCTTCACTGCGGGTCTGGGCGCTGAGCTGGCTGCTCTCTAAAGGATCGAGCTCGGGATGTGCCAAAAGCTGCTGAAGTCGGGCTTCAAGCAGGGCGGTGGTGGCCAGCAGGTGCAAGGGGTCGCTGACCAGATCGCAAATCCGCAGCTCTAGCCGGTTGAGATTGTAGGGACGGCGATCGCCATTGGGCCGCACCGAGCTCCACAGATGACGCACGCTTTGCATCGTACCGGCTGCCAGCTGCTGCTCCACCCAGCGAATGTGATGCAGGTGGCTTTCAAACAGCGGTACGTGGGTCGGCGTTTGCGGAAACAGATGCCAGCGGGTGGAGTGAAAGCCGGTAATATTGCCGTCGAAAAATGGCGAAGAGGCGGTCAGTGCTAAATACAGAGGTGCTTCCACTCGAATCAACCGGCAGGCCCGCATCAGCGCTTCTGGCTCAGCCATACCGATATTGATATGAATGCTCGCGGTCACCACGTCAGTGCCGTAGGTTTCTTCGATGTAGGCGTGGTAAGGATTTTTCGGATCAGAGCGGTGAAAGACATCGGCCCCGCCCAGCGGTAGCGTGCTACCCGGAATAATCGTGTAGTCACCGAGGGTTTTGAGATAGTTTCTGAGCCGTACCCGGGGCTTGATCAGCTCGCACAACAGATGCTCATAGCGGCAAAAGGGCGCGGTGGTATATTCCACATTGCGGGCATCGGGCTCGCGCACAAAGCCTTCCAGCGTCGCTACAATTTTGTCTGAAAATCCGACCACCTCGCCTGCGGGCGTGCCCGTGTACATTTCAACTTCAAAACCTTTAGATAGCAGCACGGCAGTCAGCGTCCTTAGATGTAATCAGCAGTGGAGATCAGTCAGTGCGCGGGTAAAACGATAGCGCTTTCTGAGCAGAGAGGATGTATTGCGTCGTCAAAAGCTTTCTGCGAACCGCTGTCAGCCACATCGAGTCAGAAATTTCCTCCCTATATTCCTCCTTATATATAGAGGGCGCTTAAAACTGTGCCGCAAACAACGCTTCAAAAGTCGTCATTCCATAGCCGCACCGGTTAATCGCTCGTTACGCATGAACCCGCTAACGCAGTATAAATTGCGATGGCCGCTCCTTTCCTGTCTCTGTGGTACAGCCTTTGCTCGGTCATTTGAGCAAAAACAAAGCACCCAAGAGATAACCTCTTGAGCGCTTCGCTACTATTAAAATGCGGATAAAAGGACTTGAACCTTCACGTCACGAGGACACTAGAACCTAAATCTAGCGCGTCTACCAATTCCGCCATATCCGCGATGGATTTTAATACTATCAAGAAATGCGGAACAAACCTCATCCATCTCAGGACTTCGCTCATTCATTCCAACTGGAGGAAACATCGCTTTGGCAAAAGGCCCCCTATTACAGGCAGCCTGGGACAAGCTGCCGGAAGCGCGTAAGGAAAACATACAGGCTCGCGCCGCCGCCAGGATAGAGACCTATCGTAATTCACAGAAATTGCATAGCGATGGAGCGACGATTGCCATTGCTAAGTTTGAAACGGGCTTTGTAGATGACTGATAGCAGCCGGAATAGGCAGAATGAGTGGAGGAAAAAGTGGGAGCGGGCCGAGCGGCTTCCTTACTATACAAAGAGCATTTTGAGGAGAACGGCGATTGATTTTGGGATGCAGTTTGCGACTGTTCGCCGCCGTCGAATTGAACGGTTACTCAAAAACCTTCAAACCGCAATCGAGCAGAGAAACGAGCATATGCTTGATTTCACTCGGTTAGACCTGGATCGAGAGGTCTTCGAACTTATCCGTGAAGCCTATCTCGCCCAAGGGAACCAAGATTGGCCTGATGATTGGGCTGACAATCAGAGCGAAAGCGGTCACGAGAGTGAAGATTGGGATACATACTGGTAGCGAATGATCCTTTATTTACAACCGCTTAATTTAAGATTGGGTTAGATTGTCAACAACGATGGCCCCACGCAGCGCTTATGATGAGAGCACGAAAGGTGGGTCTGAGCCGCTGCTGCGTAGTTGATCGGACGCTGACTGCTAGCTGAAGGGAGGTGCTTGCGGTCATCTGAGCCCGTTACGGTTACCCGCTGTCCCTAGCGATGCGGCCAATGCTATAGATATGTCAGATCAGGAGAAACCAGTTGGATGGGTAAGGTAGTTGGCATTGACCTCGGCACAACGAATTCTGTAGTAGCGGTGATGGAAGGCGGCAAGCCCGTCGTGATTGCCAACGCAGAAGGAATGCGGACAACGCCCTCAGTCGTCGCCTTTAGCAAAGAAGGCGAAAAGCTGATCGGCCAGGCGGCGCGTCGTCAGTCGGTGCTCAATCCTCAAAATACGTTTTATGCGGTCAAGCGCTTTGTCGGGCGCAAGTACGATGAGCTCTCGCCCGACTCCAAGCGGGTGCCCTACACGGTCAGGCGGGCTGAGTCAGGCAGCGTCAAAATTCGCTGTCCCCGACTAGACAGGGAGTTTGCCCCGGAAGAAATTTCGGCGATGATATTGCGAAAGCTGGCTGAGGAGGCCGCTCAATATTTAGGACAGCCCGTGACCGGCGCGGTGATTACCGTCCCGGCTTACTTCAACGATGCGCAGCGGCAGGCGACTCGGGACGCCGGGCGAATCGCCGGGCTCGAAGTCAAGCGAATTATCAATGAGCCGACGGCAGCTTCTTTAGCCTACGGACTCGATCAGCAGTACAACCAGACGATCTTGGTGTTTGACCTGGGTGGTGGCACCTTTGATGTGTCGGTGCTGGATGTGGGCGACGGCGTGTTTGAAGTGCGCTCGACCAGTGGAGATACCCAGCTCGGCGGGCTGAACTTCGACAAAATAATCGTCGATTGGTTAGCAGAGGACTTTTCAGAAAAAGAAGGGGTTGATTTGCGGCGCGATCGCCAATCTCTCCAGCGACTGGGTGAAGCCGCCGAAAAAGCGAAAATCGAACTTTCTGGGGTGCCCGTCACCGAGATCAACCTGCCTTTTATCACGGCGACGGCCGATGGCCCTAAGCATATTGAGACGAAGTTGGAGCGATCGCGCTTCGAAGAACTCTGTAGCGATCTGGTCAGCAGAATTCGCGGCCCGCTCAAGCAAGCCCTCGCCGATGCCAATGTGTCCCCCAGTCAGATCGATGAGGTCGTCTTGGTGGGCGGTGCGAGCCGCATGCCGATGGTGCAAGATCTGGTGCGCTCCGTGATGAACCGCGAGCCCAACCGCAATGTGAACCCAGACGAAGTCGTAGCGGTTGGTGCGGCGATTCAAGCGGGCATTTTGACGCAGGAAGTCAAAGATATTTTGCTGCTGGACGTGTCACCGCTGTCACTGGGTGTAGAAACCGTTGGCGGCGTGATGAAAAAGCTGATTCCGCGCAATACCACCATTCCGGTGCGGCGCTCAGATACCTTTTCGACCTCTGAAAACAATCAGACCGTGGTAGAAGTGCATATCGTTCAGGGCGAGCGAGAGATGGCCGCCGACAATAAGTCGCTGGGTCGCTTTAAGCTGATGGGCATCCCGCCTGCGCCGCGCGGCATTCCTCAGGTGCAGGTCTCGTTCGATATTGATGCCAACGGTATTTTGCAGGTGTCGGCCCTTGATAAAACCACCGGCAGGCAGCAGAGCATCACCGTGCAGGAAGCTTCAACCCTCTCTGAAGCCGATATTCAGGACATGATTCGCGCAGCTGAGGAAAATGCTGCAACCGATCGCTTGCAGCGTGAGCGGATTGAGAAGCGAAATCGGGCAGAAGTCCTGACCTTTAAAGCGGAGCGAGTATTGCGGGAGGTGGCGATTGACTTTGGCCTGCAGTTTGCGCGTGATCGCCGTCGTCGGATCGAAGGGCTGGTGCAAGAACTGCGAGCTGCGCTAGAGCAGGCCGACGAGCGCGGTATCGACATTACTCAGGCGGATCTGCAAAACGAGGTATACGAGCTAAACCGCGAAGCCTACCTGTATGACCTTGATGAAGCGGGCGATGGCATCTTGGGCCAAATTGGCAGCACCTTGAAACGGGCCTTTTCGTCTGAAGATGACGACTACTACCGCACAGACTACGGCAATGGCTACGGCAGCGGCTATCCTTCCAACACTTGGGATCGTCAGGCTCAGTGGGATTCGCCAAACTGGAATCCGAGTAATGCCAACCGGGGCAGCAGCTGGGATGACTGGGACGACGACTGGGAAAAGCCCCGGACGCCACCCAACCCGGCTTATGGCCAAAGCCCGGCCTATCCTTCGGAGCCATCCCCTTACAGTCAAGGTCGGGCATCTCAAGACAGCTATGGCCGAGACAGCTATGGTCAAGCTGGCTACCGCCAGGATAGGTATGACCAAAGCCGCTCCGATTCGAGTCAGGGCTACGATCCTTATGGTCAGACAGGTTCTGACCAGCGCTATGGCCCAGGGAGCTATGAGCAGGACTATCGACAGGCAAGACCCAGGCAGGCGGCCGCTGATCAGGGCGACTATCGGCAGGAAGACTATCGGCAGGAAGACTATCGCCGGGAAGACTATCGCCAGGATAGCTACGCTCAAGAGCGCTATGACAGCCCACCTCAGGATGACCGCGTTGGCGAAGCCTCTCTTCCAGAGAATCGCCCTTATCCGCCAGATCCCCGCTACAGTGCCGGCAGCCGTCCGGATGGGTATCAGCCGCAAGACTCTTGGCAGGAAGAGTCTGCTGGTGGTGGAGCTGAGCCAACTCAGTATAATGGGGGCTACCGTCGAGACAGCTATAGTCAAGACAGTTATCGCCAGGATAGCTACGGCCAAGACAGCTACGATCAAAGGCAGTATTCGCAGGAGAGCCCTCGCTGGCAGGAGGAGACACCCAGTCGACCGAGAGGACGCGACGAGCGTAGCGACTATGATCGTGATGGCGAAGCCTTCCAAGGAAATCGCCGCCCTTCCCAGGACAACTGGGACACCGAAGATGAGTGGTTCTAAGTCGGCAATCCTCCCTGGACACAGCGTCCTTGTTAAGCGATCTTTAAAGCTGACGTTCTTGGCACAGTACGCTTTCGTTCATGCATAATTTTCGGGACTATTATGAAATCCTCGGAATTTCTAAAGAGGCTACGCCCGACGAAATTAAGCGGGCTTACAGAGCCTTAGCGCGGCAGTATCATCCTGACTTGAATCCGGGAAACAAAGCAGCAGAAGAGAAGTTTAAGCTGCTGGGCGAAGCCTACGAGGTGCTTTCGGATGTCGATAGGCGATCGCAATACGAAGAATACAGCCGCTACTGGAACCAAAAAGGCTTCAAAAACTGGAGCCGAGTTGGCAAGCAACGCTATGGCAAAGCTTCTGTCGCCGCAGAATACAGCGCCTTTGAGGACTTTGACAACTTCGTCGAGCAGCTCTTAAAGCGCCACCGGGAAGATGATATTCCGACTTCCCGAAGAGCGCCGCCCCCG
>JBARVU010000151.1:0-11350 GCA_049646425.1 Phormidesmis sp.
GGGTGAGAGTATCTTTGGCTTCTGGGTGGGCGGCTGTCAGCCTGCTCAAGCTGCGCATGATGAACTCAAAGTGGGCAAAGTCGTAGCGCTCTTCCGGCTGAATCATCAAAAACAGATTCTGTTGCTCGGAAAGATCGTGAAGACCATACCCGCCGTAAAACATAAATATTTTGAAAGAACATACGCCCTGTTGCTCGTATAGCCACTGCATTTCGTCAATGTGCTGGGGGCTAATCGGGGCAATGTGAAAACCGTAATCCACAAAAAAGTTACCCGCCGACAGTGCCAGCACCTCTGGGAAAAATGCCTGATACGGCCCCCCTTTATTCAAGTAGTACTGACCCGTGCGGATGTAGTTTAGGCTGGTAGTGACGCCCCCCATAGCGGCGGCTTTACTCTCGGTGACAGCGTCTTGGTCGAGGGATTGATAAATGCCAATGTGCATATGGGCATCGACGAGGCCGGGAAAACCGAGGAGGCCCTGGGCGTCAAAGCATTCTTTGCCCTGGTCAGGGCTAATGTTTGGCGCAATGCGAGCGAATTTGCCATCTTTAATGCCGAGGTCAAGCGTTTCAACCGGAGGGTGGTGAGGGCGAACCACTCGGACATTTTTGATGATTTTGTCTAGAGTTGGTTGGTCTGGGGCTGGCGGGTTGAGTCCTGGCATTTCTGGGATGATGCTGGGGTTGGGTTCTGCCACCCATTTTATTGAGTTTCAACCAGGTCAAACCGTTCGTTATGATTAAGATACGTTTCTACTCAAACAGCTAAAGCCGATGGAAAGCTACAGCGAGTATCACAAAGACCCAGCCCAATTTCCGTTTCTCAAAGGCTTTCAAGATCATTGGCAGCCGATTAGGAATGAGTTTACGCAGTTTATGCAGAATGCCTCCCCGGCAGAACGGCATCTGAGCGCTCAGATCATGGGGCCTAAGAGTAAAACGATTACCACCCGTGGCAAGTCCAAATACAGCGCCTTTGGAATTTTGTTTCAGGGGCTGTTCATTGAAGACTACGTTCGCACTCACCAAATTGCTTATCCTGACTACTCGTGGGCGATTGCTACCGATAAAGTCCTGTCTCTGAGAGAGAAATATTTCCCCCAGCTAGCTGAGGTCATCGCCCAAACCAACACCACCCACAAAGACGTGATCAGGAATGTATATTTTGGCACATTCTTGCCAGGGTTAGCTGTAAAACTGCACGTCAATCACAATCCCCATATGAATCGCGGATATCTGGGATTGATCGTGCCAGCGGGCGATGTGGCGATGCAGATATGCCACGAAACGCTGTACTGGCACGAGGGCAAGTTCATGGTGTTAGACCATAGCTATCCTCACTGCCCGCATAACCGAACCCCGAACAAAAGAACGGTGCTGATTGTTGACTTTTTTAGAACCGACCGACCCAGGGATGAAGTCGAGCAGTTTGAGCGGGAGCGGGTGGCACAGCGAATGAAAGACGATCCCTATAGCTTGGGCGTGTTTGGTAAAAACGATAAAGCTCAGGACGAAGACTTTATTAAATATGGGCTGGCCCATCAGCTAGAGTGGGACAAGGTTTTGAGTTGAGTGGGCGATCGCATGGGCCATATCGAAAAGTTTGAGGCTAAAGATTGGGTCAAGGTTCGTAATTCTACAAAAGGTGAGTCGGTCTTTCTCACCTGGACGGGGGCAATTTATGCGTTAATTCCCAATCAGGCCAAAGTTCACCTGTTCAATATGGTTGGGATGAATGTCAGTCGCTCAGTAAATCAGGGCGATCGCAGCTGGGATTTTGCCTCTCGTGAGCTGACCTATTATCTGGACCCCGAGACGGATGAGATTTTGCACCGGTGGGAAAATCCTTGGTCTGGTGAAACCCTGACGGTGATGCACGTCGCGAATAATCCTGTACAGGGGAGATTTAAAGGAGAGTTTTCGGCAAAGGTTGAGGGAGACTTTACAACTTTTGGCTTTGACTTGTTTTCTCACTATGAAAATCCGCTGTCGGCAGATGAGCGCTTTGCCGCATACAGCCCTCAACCGATGTATCAGTCAGTGGAGCTGTTCAAGCTGACGGTGCCGACTGAAGATTTGCGGAATCCGGAGATAACGTCGGTGCCAACCATGATTCTCGGATGGGATAGAATCGGCCCCTGGGTGCCCTGGATGAAAATGGGCGATCACCCAGGGCAACTGATCTATAGTGGATTGGGCCGAAAGCTCTCTTGTTTTGAGGAGCTGCCACAGGTGCTGCAAGATGAGATAAACACACACATACCCATCTATCGAGCGGCCCCTGCTAAAAAAGAAGACATTGCTAGCGTGACTTCTTGGACATACTTCAAAGAACACTTTGAGGCTTATTTGGCGGGCGATCGCTTTCCGGTCGTATAGCAGGCTAAGCCTTGAGATTTGGCTGAGAAGCTTTTTTGTCCGCGTTTGTTGTCATCGTGCCAGGACTTTATTTTCCCGAGCGTGTTGGCTTTGGAGTCTTTGATGCTGTTTGGAGAGGGCGGCATTTGTTTCTTTCAGTATCTGAATTTGCTGCTGTAAGCTGTTGATAATTTTGTCTTGAGCACTGATCTTTCCGGTGAACTGAGTGAACGTGTCCATGGCATCTTTTTCTAGCTCGGTGAGCATCTGAGTTGCCATTTCAGTTTTTGCCGTTAGCGCAGCTTCTAATTGAGCGATGCGCGTTTCTAAGCCGACCACATCAGCAGCCAGGTCGGCCTCGGTGACGGTCATTTGGTACAGCTCATGAATTACCTGCAACCGGTCACTGTCTGAGCGCTTAAGCTGACTTTTTATCAAACTGTGACTGCGCTGGCAGTCAGTCAGCTCTATGCTGAGCTGCGTGAGCTGGGTCGTTTGCGCTGCGGCTGTAGCCAGGGCGCGATCGCGCTCAGCCTTTAGCGTTGTCAGCTTAAGCTGCAGTTGAGAGAGCGTGTCGTTTGCCTGCTCAGCAATAGCGGTTTGCTGGTTTGCCCGCTGCTGCGCTTTAGCGACATCTGCTATGGCAAGATCAGCGGAGGTCTTGAGGATGGCTGCTCGCCGTTTGTGGTTGGCTTTTAGCTTACGCAGCTCAGCTTGCCGCGCGTCTTTTTGAGTGACACACACAGCACTAGCGCCGCTGGCCATAAAGGCCACGGAGGCACCTGCCTGCCTCAGCAGATGATTCGATCCCCCTACCCTCAGCACAAGACCTAAAACACCGAGAGCTATCGGTACCTTTACAGCTAATAGGCGCTTAAGAATGGCGTCTAGTGGCATGGGATCTATTGACCTGCGAGCTGGGCACGATACCGCGAGGCTTTCTCTGAAAAGACGGCTTGGGCCTGCTGAATGTCTAGTTCAAAATTTTGGTCTTTCAGCGCAATCAGCTGTTCCGCGTAGCCGGTATCACGGGCGGCAGATTCATGCTTGGCCGAGGCTTGCATAAGCTGCTGTGATTTCTCTCCGTTCACCTCTAACTCGGTCTGGTAATCGATATCAGCACCCGTCAATTTGGCGTACTGGGTTTCATTCGTCTTGGCGCTGATGGCAATATCGATGCTTTGACTTTCGAGCCGGTGCAGGTCGTTGATATTTTTCAGGTTCAGGCTGGCTACCTCGATAGCGCGTCTTTGTGCTTCTGCCTGGGTTTTTCGCGATCTGTAGGTAGCCTCATCCAGGCTAGGAACAGCGGTGTTAGGCACCCAAATATCTTCAGTAATACAGTCAGCAGCCAGGAAACTGACGCCTCCCGTGTTGGCCAGTAGCTCTGAAGGGTGTTCTGAAGGGCGTTCTGAAGCAGGAGTATCGGCGAGTGTGAGCGGTGCCTGGGCGGATTCTGCCGGGCGTGCTGTCTGAAATTCTGGCGGTACTACAGGCTGAGGGTCTTGTGAGGGGCTGGTCTTGGCAGTCTGCGCACTGGTTTGAGCTTTGCGGGCGCGCTCTTTTTTGACGGCAGTCGCCTTGGGCGTAGCTTTAGCGGACGCTTTTTTAGCTGAAGCACTTGATCGC
The DNA here is from genome assembly GCA_049646425.1 of Phormidesmis sp. Taxonomy (GTDB): domain Bacteria; phylum Cyanobacteriota; class Cyanobacteriia; order Phormidesmidales; family Phormidesmidaceae; genus Phormidesmis. The sequence goes on from JBARVU010000151.1 coordinate 3,990, forward strand.
CTGGCGGGTGTTTCCGCTGCTAGTGCCGCTTGTACGGGTTCCGTCAAGAGCGTCTCTTGGGCTATTTTTTCCTTTTTTTGGGTAGCCATAGGTGCATTTTCCTAATTCGTTATTTTTCGCTTGCCTAAGCTGAGCTAAACGGTCTGCCAAAACCTTTGGCTTTATATTAGTTCAATTGTACTTATTTTAGGTAAATTTTTTTTACGCTCAATCAGGGTCCAGAAATAGCCGTCTGGGGCAATGAAAGAAAAACTGCGATCGCCAAATTCATCCGTCACGATATCGGTCAGATTTTCAGCAGCGCTGGCGTGAATATGATCGCGGATCCTTGCCAAATCACTCACCCGGTACGTATACAGCGACATCCCTAAACAACCGGGCCGCGATTTCTCATGAGCGGTTGGCAAATCCAACGCTTCTGGAAAACGAACAATATACAATCGCCCGGAGCGGGCAGCCTGCCAGTCTTCTGAAGAACGCGGATCGTCAAAGGCCGTCACCCAAAACTTCTCCCCAGGCTGCATCTCAAAAATGTACTTGCCGCCAGTAGAGGTCTCGTAGGTGCTCTCCAAGGCATCTTGCACCCGCAACAAACCAAGGACTTCGTCATAAAACCGCAAAGACTCTTGACTGTCATCTTGCACAATCATGCCCATATGGGTTACCTGGCTGGACTGGAGCGCCGAGGCTGGATTGATCTGCCCGTAGTTCGGCACGCTGTAGCCAAATCGCTGAAACAACACTTGCCGGGTTAGGGGTTGAGTGAGGCAGAGTTCTCGCACACCCACTGGCGGATCGAAAAAGGGCTGTCCTTGGGGCATGGGGTAAATCATCGTCCATTTTGGCGGCACGATCTTGATCGGCTGTCCGGCTTCGGCGGCGATCTCGGCGTGGTTCCACAGCGCCATCACATCCGCTGTGAGCGTAGTCGTCCAGCGGTTGCCTCGCACCTTCATCGGAGAGAGTTCTAATCCTTCATTCACAGGGGTATCCCACACCATCAGTCGGATCAGGCCATGGTCTGCGCTTTGGTGGGTGAGGCGCAGCGATCGCACGGCACTCTTGACCCCATACAGCGCTTGAGCCCGATCCGCGCTCAACCCGCCCTCAGCCCCCAACGCATAGCCAAATTGCGCCCAGTACTGAATTTGCGGCTCTGGGTCAGTGACCCCGATGCAAACTTCGTAGAGACCTTGAATCGGGTGAGCCGGGGGAGTCATAGAGGCGAGCGCATTAGTACCGCACCACCACTTTGCCACAGTTCTGACCGCTGAGGAGATAGTTTACAGCGCTGGGAATGGCTTCGATGCCCTGGAATACTTTAGGGTCAACGCTGACCTGAAGCTGATGGGTGTAGTACAGGTCGAGGAGGCGATCGCGCGCAGCCGGAATGTGCTCGGCATAGCGGGGCAACAGAAACCCTCGCACCGAGGCCGACTTCCAAAAGAGTTTTTCATAGATGCGGGGACGGGTAACCTTTTCCAGCGCTTTGCCATATTCAGAAATAAATCCCACCACCACAAACCGTCCCTTTACAGCTAGGTGATCTATCCCCGCGTCAAACATCTGTTTGCCAACGCAGTCAAACACCAGGTCAATGCCGTTGGGATACTCTTTACGCAGGATATCTTGAACATTTTCCTGGCGATAGTTGATAACGCGATCGCATCCCAAAGCGTGCAGCAGTTTTTCCTTCGTCGCTGAACCACAGGTGCCAATCACATGGTTCCCTGCCAGGTGTGCTATTTGCACAGCGATATGGCCAATCCCGCCCGCTGCTGCCGTCACCAGAACAGTCTCTTGAGTCGTCATTTCCCCCACTTGTTCCAACCCCACCAGTGCAGAGATACCGGTGGGCATCAGGGTCAAAATTTCAGGGGTGGCCGCCCGAATCTTTACAGCCAGATCTGAGCAAATCACCTGATATTCCCGGTATCCGTGGCCGCGCTGAGTTGTTGCCACCGCATCACCCACCTGAAAGGCCGTGACGGCTGAACCTACTGCCTCGACCGTGCCCACCGCTTCGACACCCAGGTCAAAAGGCGGCGTGAGATTCACGTAGGGAACTTCTCCCCGGCAGAGCAAGGTATCAAACCCGGCATTAATCCCGGCGAACCGATTGCGAATCAGCAGCTGATCGGCTGTGAAAACGGGCAGGCTCTCTTCTACCATGCTCGCGGCAGCAGCAAAATCAGGGCTCAGCCGCTGGGCTACTAGCTTGCGATATCGCCGTTCAGCCACAGGCTAGTCTCCCAACTGGAAAATGACACCTAGATACTCCCGGTAGCCGCAGACTTTTTCGCCGCGAATATCAAAGGAAATGGCAGCTTGGTTCTCGTAGGGTTGACCGAGCATGAGGCCGTGCGATCGCACCTCAAACAACACAGTGTTTTCGTCACTCATGACGCGCTCTACCTTTAAGCTTAAGCCTTCTGGGAAAAGCTTAGAAACCATCATAAAAAAATCTTGAGCGCGATCTTTCCCCGTATTGATCCCTTTGAAGGGGCCTGCCGGAAACCAGAAGGTAAAGTCTTCACTGAGGCGCGATAAAAAAGGTGACCACTCGCCGCTAGCTAGTCCTTGGGAAAATTCTTGGAAGGCCGCTTGAGCAGTTTCTATCATCTCAGAGCTGGCGGCAGTCGACATAGCTATAGAACTCAGGGGTTGAAGGACAGTGTCAGGGGAATTATAGCGCTCGCGCTTCTGTATATTTATCTGCGTCGGATAGATCTCACATCAGGCACCCGGTCTGGCAACCAATGACTTCCTCAAACTCCGTTGCTGAATGAACATAGGCAGTCCGCAATCATGCTCCATCTACTTTCTTGGGAAGCCGGCGATCACACTCTCAAACGCCCTAGGATCACAATCTCTTACCCTAGCCGTTTTTTAGCCGCTTTTTGATATGTAGCTTGGTGAAGCGGCGAATCAGATAGGCTGCAAGCACAAAGAAAGGTGCCCAGCCCAGTAGGAAGAGGAAAAACGCTGGCGAAAACGAACCAGGCTGGTCACCCAGATATGGGCTAACCGATAAATCGGCGCCACTGACTAGGATAGGGATGGCTGGGCCAAATCCTTGCAACGCACCCCACCAGCTGAAGGCTGCTAAGCAGCTCATCCCAAAGCGATGTCGCGCAACCGCTGTCTCCCGGTCATTGTGCGGGCTCAAGGTTGTTCTCGCCATAATGAAGACAATCAGGCTGAAAGTCCATATCATCCACAGAGCGCCCGTCCACGGATTGAGCTGCAAAGTGATGATGACCGTAAGTGATAGCCCGCTCACTACGAGTAAGCTAGCTACCCCTGCGTCAGCAGTCTCAAGAGACTGCTGACGAAATACGCGTGGCGGTGTGACCTCTCGTAAAATATAGAGAACACAAACCCCTACAAACAAGAAGCCCAATCGTGCCGGATAGGTACTGGGCATAGTATATCCGGCGTACTTCGTATGGTTCTCTGCTACGAAAAAGCAGAGACGAACCACATCGAGAATGATTCCGGTGAGTGCCAAAATGACCATTGATCCGGAAAAGTAGCGTCCGGCTCGCTGGTGTGATTTGCTACCCTTTCGCGCTTTGCAGGCCACAGCCGCAGAAATTGGTGCAATGACTGCACCGACGATGTGGATTAACAGCACCATCAAAAAGAGACTGTTGGCAAAGGCGCTGCCGTAACTGACTGGCTTGTGAAGTAAGAAGGTTGCTTCCATGACTTACCCTTGCGCTAACTACAGGCGGCTCACATCTTTCTGCATTTGTACCAGCATATAGAACCTCTGTACAGGATAAGCAGATGACCCGCTGAAAGCCTGGCGTGGTTTAGGGGTCTGAGTCCTGCTGCGATAACCGCTGGATAATATTGTCATGCTGCTGCCGCGTCAGGGGATAGCACCCAGCGCAGACCATCCCGCCTAAAATTGTCAAGGCCGGTAGGGGACCCATAATCCAGCGAATAGCTAGCAGTGCTGATGCCGGTTGAGCGCCAGCTCCGGCGGCTGTGCTGTTGTGCCAGCCGCTCCATTCCAACAGTGCTGTAACAGTGAAGAGCGCGATCGCCAATGCGAGCTTTTGCAGGAACACCATCACGCTAGTAAACAGCCCCTCTCGCCTTTGACCTCTCCTTTGTTCAGTAGGATATTGCGCGGCATCGAGATCGATGACATCGGGCAGCATCGCGAAAGGCACTAGATAAAACGTGCTGAGCCCCAGACCAAGCAAACCTCCCCAGCCATACATCCTGTGGATCTGACCGGGTTGTATAAAGAACAATCCGAGCAGGCCAATCATGGCGAGGGGAGCCCCCAAAAGATAAATCCGCTGTTTACTGCTGCGTTGGGCCAGATAACTCCATAGAGGAATGGCGAAAATCGAGGCGACCTGGACGGTCAGGGCCAGTTGAATGAAATGTTGTTCCGGCAATTTCATCCAACCCGTGACGAAGTAGGGTAAAACGGCAGCCGTAGTTTGAATGCCCACCCAGGAGCAGAGGTATAGACCCACCAACCAGTAGAAGGGACGGTTCTTCAATAGTGATCGCAACGGTTGCTGTAACCTGCGCTTTAGGGGAAGCCCTGGTGAAGGCTGCGGGTCAGCGAGGGGCTGCCCTACAACCCGCTGCTTTTGTAATTGTCGGTAGTGAGGCAAGGTGCCGAAGCAAGCGATCGCCAGTCCCCCAACCACCAGTCCGCCCAGGATTAAGCCTAAGAGGCCATATTGAGCTCGGGGCTGTTTTATCAGGCCGAAAACAGTCTCAGCAATTAGCAGCCCTACAATGCTACCGAGAATATTGAAGGCTGACTTGAAGCTCATTAGCTGAGTGCGCTCATCATAGCCCTGGGTAAGTTCTGCTGCCAAAGCTGTGAAGGGAATCTGCACGGCGGTAAATAGACCAAAGGCCAGCAGGGAAATCCCGCTGTAATAGGCAAGCAATCCTTTAGAGAGCAGAGGGGGTACCCACCACTGCATAGCGCAAGCCCAGCCCAGGGGAATCGCGCAGCCAAGCAGCCAGGGATAGCGGCGTCCCCAACGAGGGAACGTCGGGGTGGCATCGCTCAGCAACCCAATCAAAGGATCGTTAATGGCGTCCCACAATCGACCTAAAAGCAAAATGCCACCAGCTTGACTAGGCGAAAGGCCCACCACTTCCGTTAGGAAGAACAGTAGAAAGAAAACGGAGACGGAGATCGGGGCAACTACCGCCATTTCGCCGATGCCATAGGACCACTGGGCAAGGGCAGAAATACGGGGCACTTCCGGCGACGGCAGTTGTGCAGGATGCGGCAAAATCACGGTATGCAGCTCAATGCGATAACTCCACCCTGCCATAGTGAGGTGTGGTTCAGCCCGTTTAGCCCGAGCAGGCAAATTGCCTGGGAATGGCTGAACGAATCGCCCGCCTCAAATTAAACCCCCTCGACAACAACTATAATGAGCTGTGAGATTGAGTCGCTTCCAGTTTGAATGACGCCCAAAAGTCATTCTCACGACGAACCGCAAACGATAGATATGCCCTAAAGAATACCTTTAGCAAACGATATCTCCATTTAGCGCTTGCAAAGACCCTATCTACAAAGGTACTAACCGTTCAACCCATCACAAATGACGGCGCTCAACGCAGCTTGACTAACGAAAACCAAAAGGACTGGACTCAATGAATAACACCCCCTCCACCACTCCTGCACAATGTCCCTTCCGGGGAACCCGGATTGGTGGCGCGCTCGGCTCCAAGCCGCAAACTGACGATTGGTGGCCGAACCGACTTCAGGTTGAGCTGCTTCACCAGAATTCGCCTCAGGCCAACCCGCTGCAAGATTTCGATGGCAAAGAAGCCTTTGAGAAGATTGACTTCGAGCAGCTAAAGAGCGACATCAAAGTGCTGCTAACGGATTCGAAAGACTGGTGGCCAGCCGACTACGGCAATTATGGGCCTCAGATGGTTCGCATGGCGTGGCACGCCGCAGGCACCTACCGGATCGCGGACGGTCGTGGCGGAGCGGGTCGGGGTATGCAACGCTTTGCCCCCATCAATTCGTGGTGGGATAACGGGAACACAGACAAATCACGGCGGCTGCTCTGGCCCATCAAGCAGAAATACGGCGCAGCGCTGAGCTGGGCCGATTTGATGGTTCTGACTGGCAACTGCGCGCTCGAGATCATGGGGCTAAAGACCTTTGGCTTTGGGGGCGGTCGCATTGATGCTTGGGAGCCAGATCGTTCTACCTACTGGGGATCCGAGTTCTGGAACGGCGATCCGGTTGACGATATTAAGGAACGCCCGGGTCATCCTGATGAGATGGTCACTCGTGATATTCGGTGGGTCGGGAAGCCGGATGAGGAATACTACGACCTTGAGAACCCGCTGGCGGCCTCGCACCAGGCGCTAATTTACGTCAATCCAGAGGGTCCGAATGGCGAAGGCAACCCCTCTGCCTCGGCGCGAGACATCCGTGAGACTTTTGCACGGATGGCTATGAATGATGAGGAAACTGTCGCGCTGATTGCAGGCGGTCATGCCTTTGGTAAAAGTCACGGCATGGTCTCATCGGACAAGATCGGCCCCGCGCCAGAAGGCGCGCCGATTCAGGCAATGGGCTTGGGATGGCAGAACCCCGAAGGCACTGGATTTGCCGAATACACCATGACAAACGGGATCGAAGGATCGTGGACGCCAGATCCGACCCAGTGGGACAATAGCTACCTCACCAATCTTTTTAAGTACGATTGGGAGCAGACAAAGAGCCCATCCGGTGCCATTCAGTGGAAGCCGGGCAGCTCCGATGCGCCGAAGACGCCAGACGCTCACCAGTCGGGCGTTGAGCACGCGTTAATGATGATGACTTCGGACATTGCATTGAAGGTCGATCCGGCCTATCGCGAGGTCTGTCAGCGCTTTTTGAATGACTTCGATTACTTTGGCGACACATTCTCGCGCGCCTGGTATAAGCTGACCCATCGCGACATGGGTCCGAAAACACGCTATCTTGGCCCGGAAGTCGCAGCAGAAGATCTGCCCTGGCAGGATCCGATTCCGGCGCTCGACCACGATGTCGTTGATGACGCCGATATCCGTTCTCTGAAGGCCGAGATTTTGGCGAGCGGGCTCTCCGTTTCGGCGCTTGTGTCAGCCGCTTGGGCATCGGCATCGAACTACCGTGACTCCGACAAGCGCGGCGGCGCAAATGGAGCCCGTGTTTGCCTAGATCCCCAGAAGGATTGGGCGGTGAACCGCCCGCAGGAACTCGCCCAGGTTTTATCAACCCTTAAAGGAATTCAATCAGAATTTAACGGTGCTCAGTCGGGTAACCAGAAAATCTCGCTGGCGGACCTGATCGTGCTCGGCGGCTGCGCTGCGGTTGAGAAGGC
>JBARVU010000152.1:0-11546 GCA_049646425.1 Phormidesmis sp.
GGCGCTTAGACACTAATGAGGCTGCGGTCTTGACGGTCAGAACACGACCTCATCATAGAAGAAAATTAAGTTTCTTTCGTCAATCACTCAGGATGATGAGCTGAGTTAAAGGCTCCCTAGGAGAATCACCAGTCTGATAGGAACGCTGTACTAGATCTGAAAAGTCTAGCTCCTGCGTCTGACGGGTCAGCCCTTGCAGCCAGTCGCCGTCCATCACCGGCCCCTCGGCGTTATGCGCATCCTGCCAATCTTCCCAAAGCAAATCGGCTTTGGCCTCGCAAAGCCCTGCTAGCTGCACCAGGATATCGCCCGCAACTCTGAGGTGATATTCCGCAGGAATGGCTTCGCCAACGCGCTGCTCTAATCCTGCCAGCTCACCCTCAAACTGTGCCCAAAGGCTCAGGATATCGGCGGCCTCTGGCACTTCAGCAGCTTCCTCAAAGGCAACTTCCAAATTCAGCTCTAGCTGACGCACATTAATCGTCATCTCTGCCTCCGCCTTCTTCCGCTAAACGACTCAAACAGGAATCCACGCCGAGAAGCTGGATTCCTTGCGAAGCCATCACTGCTCTCAACACATCATCCGCCCGCAAATCATCGTCTCCAGAAATAATGATGTCAGCCTTTCCATCAATAGCCGTTGCTAGAACAGGCAAGTCTTTAGGGTCTCTACAGTTAGGCGGCACCGTAATGACTTCCACCCAATCGGCGCGTGCTTTGAGCTGAGTCTCTAGCCGAACAGCCTGACCATGGTTAATGCGTTTGGAAAGGCGAGGTCTCTGCCATACTTCATGGAGTTCGTCGAATAGAAACTGGCTCATCACTAGCTGAAACTGCCTTTGGTTGAATGCTTCCAAAATCGGTAACGTCACTCGTCCCCCGAGCAATATACGAATCCAAATGTTTGTGTCAATTACCACTCTCAACATCATCAACTATGCCGCTGACGAACAGCTCGAATGTCAGCCATGATTTCCTCATCGCTGACATCATCAGCGGGAGGCTCGGCATATAGCGCCTGAAGTAACGCCGTTAGATCCGAAGTCAGCTCTGATTGCACAAGCGCTCTGGCGACCTGCACACGCTCCTCTGGCTGTAAGTTTTGAATAGCCAGGATGAGCTGATCTAGGGTAATGGGGACAGATATCATAAACGTTTAATCCTTTACAGCAGGGGCTTTTGAACTGAATCAGACATTCGACGAGGGTGACCATATCTCAACATAATTTTATCCATTATCTGTCTTAGTTGGCGCTAGTTGACTCGTGTGCGAAGCAGCGAAGCGGTCACCCCACGGGCACGCATCAATCGAACACTCGACAGGTTCTAACCGAATCTCATCCGCAAAAAAGGTAATCCCAAACCGGGCGTTCAGATAGCCCATCACATCTTTCTGGACATACTTTTCCAACTGCCGCTTTCGGTAGCCCGCGCAGTGAATCGGCGCGACTTCCAGCACTTTGGAACCATCCTGGAACACAGAAGCAGCGATCGCATGAATCGGCGCATCCTTCCGCTTCTCCCGCCAAATATACAGATTGGCATAGGGCGCTGAGTCTTCAGCCACTGGTAATGAAACCGTTTCCACCTGCCCTTCCTCAGATACCGCGCCAGTAACCTGCTGCTGATACTGTAACCGCCGCATTTCATTCAGCCGTTGACGATTACGATAGTAGGAGCGCTTGCTAGGACAGCGCTTGTCATGCCAGCAACCATCGCCTTTTTTGCCATGCAATAGCTGCGCATCAGCCGCACTGAGCTGCGCACACTCCACACATTTTTTAGTAATTCGACGAGCCACGAGTATTTGCTCTCCTCAAAAAAACGCTGCTAAAGATAGGTAGGTGTAAATCCATCGGACAACTCACTCAGCACTCTCCCCCGCAGCAGCCACGACTTCCCTATAGAGCTGACTACTGATCCGAAACCCGGCCTCTTTGATCAACGCATCTACAATCGGACGAACTGCGCTGACCAGAGTCTGCTTTTTCGCCGCCAGTAAGACCCCCAGCATCCCGGTGATAGCAAGCCCCAAACGACTGGCTTCTCGTCTGCCCAAACGCTCATCAATCAGCAGCGCATCGGCATTTAGTTCCAACGCCAGCGCGATCGCTTCCGACTCCCCCTTATCCAGTTTGTAAATAGTTTGCAGCTCATCTATTAGAGGATGATTCGTCGAGGGCTTAATTTCTACCCAACTCAGCGCTAGAACTTGAGCGATCCTAAGGTCATCCTGTCCGCCGCGCCTCAGTTCATTGGCCACCGCCTCTGGAATCACTATCTGCCCATACAAAGCCTGCAACAGAGACAGCTTGCCGACAATTGCCAACCCACTGAGCGGGGACGTATCGCTGACAACGATCACAGCAGCCCTTGAACCTTCAGGTGCTCAATGTCCTCACGAAACTCAGCTACATCGTAGTGAACGCAAATGCCCCGTGCTGCGATCAGACGCTGAAAGCGAATCTGTGGCATATCTAGCAGTTCCGCCGCTTTTCCCAGGCTCAGCTTTTCCTGCTGGAAAAGTAGCAGAATAACCTCTAAGAACAGCTCCTCCTCCTTCAGCCCGCTCGCTGAGAGGACATCGTCAGAAATGACCAGACTCATCGTCACATCCTTCTGTGTCAGATACATAGGTACTATTCGGTGCCACGGCCACAGCCTAATAGGACTTACCTGGCGTGGGGAATCCGCCTTGAGCTTCTAAGAGGCGATCACTCAAAAGCCTACAGCCACAGGGTTCAGTATAGCCTATCCAGTTCGTTTATATTTTTAGCCGGATTTTTAGTCTAATACAGATAAGGGCATTTATTTGGGGTTTGAGCCGCTCCCCAAAGGCATAGTGAAAGCGTAGCTGTCAGCAAGTGCCTTTAGAGCTACTTCATCGACTGAAACGGCGAAAACTCGTTAGAGTTTGAACCGAAATATTAATCTTCGCCAAAGTTATAGCGCAGAAGTACTATCCCGTAATCCTCGTGTATCAATGCTTTCGCGTTTATGGCACTTCGTGACAGCTACGCTTTCACTAGGCCCTAAAGGCCGATCGCCACCCGCTGCACCTTTACCGTTATGCGATCACTTAAAAATACGGAGCGTTTCTAACGATATTACCACCGCCCCACCTTTGTCGTGAAATAAGACAAAAAATATACGACACTCCAGTACCACCACTCCCCAAACCCGTTACTGGCTTCACCACCGCTACGTCCGAGTCAGTCATTAGAGCCCCCGACCTCAACACACCTCAAACGTCAATCCAGCAGACTTCTCCAGTCGCTCTATCAAAACGTTGCCAAACATCGACGCGGGTGTCCAGAACCCTCCTGGTTTGTCAGCCTCGGCAAAATTCTCAGCGATACATAGTCCCGTCTGCCCCAACATCTTTGTGGTAGATCCATAGCCAGGATCTTGATCTCCTACAACCTTTACCTCAAGGGTTTCTCCGTTGCCCGTTACACCCCGAAAGCGCAAATCATAAAATCCCTCCTTTTGGGACGCTTGACTCGGGCCTTCACCTTGCTTAGGGATAATCGTATTCTCCAGGAGCCAGCGGGTGGGTGAGAACGCCGTGGCCACCGCCAGACCGCTGAGGACCACACTGAGCCCTTGGGCCTTCAGCCAGCCAGCGGTGTTGGGACCGGTCAATACCGCCTCCTCATACTGAAAGCTTTTACCATAGGGATAATCCATCAGGGCATTGGAGCGCAGCACGATGCGGGTGTTAACGGCTGCCATCACAAATGGAGACACCCACTCCTGAAAGTCTGGGTCATACTGCACAGGAACCAGGGTCGAGGGATGCGCCAAAGACTGGGGAGTCTCTGAGCATAGTGAGTAGGGATTGTCTAATTCCTGGCGCAGTTCAGGGTCGAGTCTGGCCGCTTGAACTAGGTTGATGCCGCTGGCGACAGTGCCCCCAGAAACGCCTCCCTGGGCTGATTTGACTCTCATTTTGATGCGATGGCAAGGCTGTCCGAACCGCTGTTGTGCCTGTTGTTGTAGGTAATAGACACCCAGATCAGAAGGAATAGAATCAAACCCACAGCAGTGAACAATGCGGGCTCCAGAAGCCTGGGCAGCAACGCGGTAACGCTCAATCATCTGGCGAACCCACTGCGGTTCCCCGGTAAGATCGCAGTAGTCAGTGCCGGTGTCAGCACAAACTTTTACCAGGGTTTCCCCATACAGGGCGTAGGGGCCAACGGTGGAAATCACAACCCGAGTTTGAGCACAAAGCTTCCTTAAACTGGTCTCGTCGGTAGCGTCAGCCGTTATGTAGGGCAGTCCGTCTGCCCTAGTCCCCAGTTCGGCAACGAAGGTCTCTAGCTTCGCCTTAGAGCGACCGGCAATGGCCCATCTAACTGAGTCGCTCACCCCCACTTGATTGAGCAGGTAACCACAGAGGATACGACCCACAAATCCCGTTGCGCCAAAAACAACCAAATCGTAACCAGGCTTGTGATCACCCATCAAATATCCCCCGTTAAATACGTTCCGTCGATGTTACTCAGCTACTTGCCCGACTACCTGCCAGGTTCCATCCTCATTCTAAGACGCTAGAAGCGATGCCTTGTCCTTATAGGGCTTTCGCTTGCTGTCTCAAACCTTGGCTATTTCTAGGGCCAAAACGGTCACTACCAAAAGTTGTGGATCGGACCCTGATCGGATGCCATTTCGATATGGCCTTGTTCTGGCCTGAAAGTAGCCCGAGCCGAAATCCGCTGAGGTAAGGCACTCATAGTACATAATCAGTACACAGAAACTAGCGCTCGGTAACCTCATGCCCTCCAAACTTCTGATTGTCGAAAGCCCTGGCAAGATCAAAAAGCTGGGTCAAATCCTCGGCCCGGACTGGCTGGTCAAAGCTAGCGTTGGCCATATCCGCGAACTGGCTAGTGACGGCGAAGATTCGCTGGGCTTCGACCTGAACGGGCATTCAGTCCACTGTCGATTTGTTCCTAGAGGAGGTCGCGGCGCAAAAACCATTCAAGGACTGAGGGCGGCAGTTCGGCAGGTTGAAACCGTTGTTCTGGCCACCGACCCCGACCGGGAGGGCGAAACCATTGCTTGGCACCTTCAGCAGGCGCTGAACCTGAAGAATCCACAGCGCGTCGTCTACAGCGAAATTACACCCGCCGCCGTCAGAGCGGCGATCGCTCAGCCGCGCCAGCTCGATCTCAACCTGGTTCACTCCGGTCTATGCCGCACCGTGCTAGATAAGCTAGTTGGCTACCGGGGCTCTCCGCTACTATGGCAGCTACAGAACGGCGCTAAGAGCATGGGCCGGGTGCAAAGCGCTGCCCTACATATCCTCTGTACCCGAGAGCGAGAAATTCAGGCTTTTGTGCCCCAGGACTACTGGAGCGTCTTTGTCGATTACGCCGAAGGCTTCCGGGCCTACTACCGGGGAACGGCTGTTGAAATATCAGAGGAAGAAGTACCCGATGATGCCGCTAGTCCCTCTGAACCATCAGCGCCAGAATCAGCCCGAGTCACTTCCGAAGCAGACGCTAATCACCTGGTAGCGATCGCTCAGCAGCACCCCCATACGATTACTGGAATTGAAGGCAAGACCACCCACCGAAAGCCGCCCCCACCCTTCATTACCGCTAGCCTGCAACAAACCGCAGGCTCCCGGCTTCGTTTCAGCCCTGAGCAAACAATGAAAGTCGCCCAGTCGCTCTATGAGGCGGGGCTCATTACTTACATGAGAACGGATAGCACCCTGCTGAGCCCTGAATTTTGTACGCAGGCACGGCAGTGGTTAGCGCGTCATGACCCTGACAACGTGCCGAAGAAAGTCGCGCAGCATCGTCAAGCCAAGGGCGCACAGGAAGCCCATGAGGCCATTCGACCCACCGATGTGGATCGCGCCTCTGAGCATCTGCGGGCAGAACTCTCTACCGATGCCTTCAACCTATATGTGATGATTTGGAAGCGGGCGATCGCCTCCCAGTGCAAACCAGCCCAGGTTCAGCAGACTAAGATCAACACTCAGTCGGGTTCGGTCTGCTGGCAAACCAAAGGACAGGTAGTCATCTTTCTGGGCTATACCCGCTACTGGAAAAACCTAAAGGCCGATGCGGAACTCCCAAGCGTGCAGCCGGGGCAGTCGGTTACGCTCCAGCGAGCAGCGCACGAACAGAAACAGACTCAGCCACCGCCCCGGTACAGCGAACCCAAGCTCGTGCAGGTAATGGAGCGCAAAGGTATCGGCAGGCCCAGTACCTATGCGCCGACTATCCAAACGCTCAAGCAGCGGCTGTATGTGGAGGTTACCAAAGGCTCTCTTTTCCCGACTGCACTGGGACTAGAGGTCGATGCTTTCCTCAAGGAGGCGCTTCCTGACCTACTCGAAGCTAGCTTCACAGCTCAGATGGAGCGGTCGCTTGACCAGATTGCCGAGGGTAAAGAGGACTGGCAGCGCTATCTGACGAGCTGGAATCAGGAATACTTCGCCCCGGCCCTCACCCGCGCTCAGAGGGTGATTCCTAAACATCTCTCCACTACGCCAGCGGTGCGCAGCGGGGGGCGGTCTCTAGCAATGTCTAAAACGCCTTGCCCTCACTGTCATAAACCGATGGCGAGAGTCCCTAGCACTAAAGTTCAAAAGAAATACTTTCTTAAGTGCACCAGTGGCTGTGAGAACGTTGTGCTGTTCTACTCAAAGTTCAGCAAGCGATGGGAACCGCCTCGCGCTAAAGACAGCGAAGGGGCAAAGGTAAAATCTGCTGAAGCGAATCTAACCGCTCATCCCTGTCCGGTTTGCCAAAAGCCAATGGAAGAGTACAGCTACCAGAAAGACGGCAAGGCTAAAAAACTGCTGCGATGTTCGGACACGAAAGCCAGAACTCAAGCCAAGCATAAAGAAGCTGTCTATTTCCATACGGCAAAAGGGTGGTGGAGTCCCAAGCACGGAAATTTAGAATCAGTGATCGCCCCGGATAAATAAGGCGCTGCGGAAGCTGACGGCTAACATCTACGGACAGAATTGGGCGTGGTTCAGCACGGAGTACACTTTTGGAAGGAGTGTTCCCTTCAACGGTGTAAGATTGTCTGAAGCCCTTGCATAGATATAGATTGAGGGTGTTCCCTTTGCATCAAAATGATGGGTTTTGAAGGGTGTTCCCTTTAGAGCATGTAAAATAGCTACAGCCCTTATCACAAGAGGGGTAAAGGGTGTTCCCTTTATCCAACGGTGAGCGTACTATTCATGGTGACAGATCTCCCATCGCCATAATCACATTCAATCGCTAAAACATGCTTGAAGCAGGCCAGATAATTCCTATCAAATTCAGAGATAGGGAATTCAGAGCAATCATCATCGATCCTGATGGCCTTGGCTATAATCGGCCTACTATCGGATTGGGCTACCGTTCAATGAGCCGTCATACGGATGTGCCGTTAACGACGCTGGTAAAACGGGTCATTGAACTAACTGATGAGGACGAGAGTTCAGAAACCAGTGGGAAATTCTTAAAACTGCCTTCTGGCAAGCTTTTCAAAGTCACCGAAATTTTAGGAAACGATAACAATACCTATCAGGTGATTGAAGCGACTGACTGGGTAGAGCTGGCCCGCGACTGGGCGAAGAAACCTGGAAAGCTAGGCGCGAAAGCTAAGAATGGGTTGATTGACTTTCTCGCTTGGTTCGCTGCTGAAGGTCTTTACGCAGAGGCATATACGTTTCTGAAAGAAACCTACACCCGTGAAGATAGCAAACAGATTCAGCAGTGGTTGGTAGCACGGCAGGCAGGGAAACCCGCTAGGAAAGACTGGGCCTACGCAATTTCTGAACAGGGTGGCAGTAGCCCTTATAAATATGGCAAGTGGACGAACTATGTCTATCGTGGGCTTTTCGGAATGGACGCCGCAGAAATTAAGAAAATCTGGGAAGCACCTGTCTCCGGTTCTCGACACATTGCACGAAACTATATCCCCGAAACGGTGGGGCTTGAAATGGTTGAGTATTGCGAAAAGCTGGTTTCTGTCTTTGAACTAGATGATCTGGAAGATGCTCACGACGAGGCTATTAGGATGACACAGAAAAAGTTCAGGCAGAAGCTCGATGCAGAGCGTATCGGTGGTGTTTGACGGCCTAGTTAAAGCTGATTGGAAAATTCGTTAAGGAAGGTGAAACGCTCGGATGGTCTCTCGACAGGTGCGCTTCTGGCGCAAGCGCAAAAGCATCTTCAAGCGTGATCGCCTACCATCACCCCAAACGCTACTTCGCAGAATGGGATCGAATTTGCTCTGGGTTGATCTGAAACTCAACGGAGGCGGTCTTTGGCCGGACTAAGCCGCCGAGTCACCTCAATGCCTATGTATAGCCGCCGAGAAATTTTGGTCGGCAAGCTGGCTTACCTGAGCTTCGCCAACGATTTTTTAGTGCTTTCAGGCTTTCGCTTGATCTGGAATCAAACCTGAATGAGCAAGAATTCTCAGCCTCAAAGCCTTTGTCAGTAAAGCATTGCATCCTTAGAGATTAGAAAGTTTCCGATTCTATACAACATCGTTGGCGGACTAACCATTTAACGACGAGCTAACGAAAAACCCTGGGTTCAGCCAAGGCAACAACAATGACTTTATCGAGCCTGAGCCGTTTTTTTGAGTTCACCAATAGTGTCCATTACAACTAAACCCCGAGTGCAAGTCTTTTTTACATACATCTCAGCCCATGAATCTATGATTCTTCGACCAAAGTTTCTAGCTGACTAACTAACCTTTCTAACTTTTTCTTCTTTGCGGGATCGTCCCAAATCTTTGTCCGTTTAATTTGCTTCAGGGCGTTTTCGGCTCGGGTTTTCAAAGAAGGTAACCCATGGTCGTCACTCTTATTATCGTCACCTTTCAGCTCGGCTATACGTTTTTTGATGTGATTGAGGGAAAGGTCTTTACTGACTGCTTCCATCAGTACTTTTGAACGTTGCATTGGGTCTTTTATACGTGCAATAGTTTGGGCTTTGGTATAGGCCAGGCTACCTTCTCGAAGAGCTTCTAAAACATCTTCAGGCAGTTTAAGCAAAGGCAGGCGTGTTGTGATGAACGACTCCCAGCTCAATCGACCTAAGTACCCAAAAAGTGCCTCAACATCCTTAGCCTCGTCGCTAGTCAAAACGTTTTGACTAGATTTTCCGTTGCTTTCGTTCCGCATTCGGTACAGCAGGTTTAGGACATCAGTGCGGCTGCGTTTCAGTTCTAGCTCTAGCAGATTGAGAATACCTTCAGTTTCTTCTATAGGGTTAAGGTCTTCTCGTTGTAAATTTTCAATCAGGGCAATCTGGCCCGCTTCCTGGTCATCCATTTTCTTGATGACTACAGGCAGGTCTCGAAGACCCGCCTTCTTTGCTGCTCTATAACGCCGTTCTCCGGCAACCAGCTCGTATTTCGTGTTCGTTCCTGGAAGTGGCCTTACTAAGACAGGTTCTAGAACACCGTGCTCCTTGATGGATTTTTCGAGCTGGAGCATTCGTTCTGAATCGAAGTACCGACGAGGCTGAGAAGCAGGAAGGATAATCTGACTCACCGGGAGTGTGGGAGTTGATTGTTCTTGCGATTTAGTAGCTGATAAATCAGCCGACTGCTTAGGTGTGGTGTCTACAGTGGACTGTGTCGCTTCAAACAGATCTTTAAACTTATTCATCTGATTAACTCCTGTCCAACGGCTGCATAATCTTTCCAAGCTTGCTGAGCACGCTCATCATTAATTTCATACACTGGCACACCTTGAAGCGCTGCCTTTTGAAATGCGACGAGACGACGAATTCCATTTTCGAAAAGAGGTAAGCCTACGTCTGTCAGCATTTTTCGAGCTTGTAAACCATCCGACGATGGCTTGGGTGGAATGATAGTCAGCAAGATTTTGTAGTGATCGCTACCTAATGCTTTGAGCGTAGATACTGTCTGCATCATGGCGTCTAATGACAGAGCATCTGGTGTAGTCGGAATTACTAGCATGTCGCAGCCTTCAACTAAGGCTTCTAGATCCTCCTGTTCTGGACGTGCTTCTGTGTCGATGACAATATGCTGGTAGTTTCGAGCGTGCTTTGGGGCTGCACGCTCATCAACAACGGCAAACGGAAGTTTACCTCGCTTACCCCACCCTGTTGCTGAACGATTCGGATCTCCATCAACAAGCATTGTTTTATTGTTCTCAGAAAGGCAGCAGGCTAAGTGAACAGCGGTCGTAGTCTTACCGACTCCGCCTTTGAAGCTGGCAACAGTAATAATCATAGGAATCTGTCAGGTATTGATAGTAACCAAGTGAAAAATTGCGAAGTGACTGCACTGGCACAGACTTAAATATCAGAAAATGATTCGGTTTGCTCCAGAATACAGGAACGTGATCCATCTGAAACTTTTAAACTTGAGCGTTTTGGCTGTTAGTCAAAACGTTTTGACTAACCAAACTTTTCGTTTTCGCTTTGGTCTCTCAATAGGTCGAGAAACCAGTTCCATGGCCATCAAATTACCTGCTGTGGCTGAATCAAGTACTCTTAAGCAGGAAAGAGTACAGTTAGACTCTACCCTCGTAATAGTGCTTGCTCATGGGCAAAATTTCGGAACGTATAATCTACTCTGCTTAGGCGATCTGCCATGCTACGAGCGCCTCTCGTTACAGACAAATCTCGCAGAGATACGGTGGCTTAGCTGTTCGCAAAATTAGTACGCCTTTTGTAAGGCTTCATAATTGGATCGCTTCTACCAAAGTTTGTGATTAGGCATTGGTCGCTCTCATGGATTATGCCTTTTCTCCACTCTCGATGCTCGCTGCTTTTTTCACATGGTTCTGATCACTCCTGACTAAACAGCCCGGAAGTAGACTGCTTGATAGTCTCCCTGAACTTATCCCGCGACTTCTCATCCAGTGCCCGCTTGGTGTAGCGCTCAAAAACCTGCGGTGACTTTATCCGCATCAGGTTGCGCACAAACTCAGGGTCAACACCTTCTAGCAGCATCTGAGTGCCAAACGTGTGCCGGAGCTGATGCGGATGAATCGGCTCTTCGAGTCCTGCTATCTCACTCAGGTCGCGGATCAGGTTGTAGATACCTCGGTAGGCCATGCGCTTACCGTAGCTGCGATTAGACAGACTCTTGAATAACGGCGCTGCTGCCGAAGTATCCAATCCCTGCTGGACACACCAGCCTAGATAGCTCTCTATCGCCCGACAAGCTTCAGGCGCAAGCGGTACGGTGCCATCGCTGCCCCACTTGGCATCTACAATGCTGACGGTGCGATCACCATAGTCGCTGACATTCAGCTTGCTCACTTCCTCAGCCCGCAGACCATGCTTAAGCAGCTCAAAGATAGCGGTATCTCTGACATAAAGGTTACCTCTATACTCCAGCCCCTCGGCCAGTCGATGCACCAGCGAAACATCGATATCTTTGACTTCCATCGGGTCAGCCTTGATTCTCTCGATAGTCAGCGTCGGATTACGCTCGATGTAGTGTTTGGTCGCTAGCCACTTGAAGAAGCTTTGCAGGGTGGCCAGGACTTGATTGATGCTGGCGGGTGAGAGTCCTTTGCTATCTGCTGTTCTACC
>JBARVU010000153.1:0-12413 GCA_049646425.1 Phormidesmis sp.
GCCTAGGGTCGTCAGCTTGTGCCACAGCTCCTCAGGAATATGTGGCATGAAGGGATGCAGCAGCTTGAGAATGCCTTCTAGTACGTAGGCCAGGGTCTGCTGAGCCGTTCGCTTGGTACCGCCATCGCCGTACAGCCGGGGCTTCACCAGCTCAATGTACCAGTCGCAAAAGTCTCCGCGCGTAAATTCGTAGAGTTCTTTGGCAGCTTCCCCCATGCCGTACTCATCTAGCTGTTGGCGTACCCGCTCAATCGTTTGGTGATAGCGCGAGAGAATCCAGCTGTCGGCTAGCTCTAAAGCACCTTCTGTACCCGGAAGACCCAGGCTAGCAGGTGTCTGACCCTCTAAATTCATCATCACGAAGCGAGAGGCGTTCCACAGCTTATTTGTAAAGTTGCGAGAGGCTTCTACCGCCAAAGATTCTTCGTTGTTACGGTCGTAGTCAAGGCGAATATCTTGCCCAGCGCCTGCAACTTCACGCACCAGGGTGTAGCGCAAAGCGTCAGTACCATACTTTTCGATCAGCAGCAGCGGATCGATGCCGTTGCCTTTTGACTTCGACATCTTTTGATTCTTTTCATCTCGCACCAGGCCGTGAATGTACACGGTGTCGAAGGGCATTGCACCTGTGAAATGACCCGCCAGCAAGGTCATGCGAGCGACCCAAAAGAAGATAATGTCAAAGCCGGTGACCAGCGTTTGTGTCGGATAGTAAAACTGGTAGTCGGGCGCTTGAATGTCCGGCCAGCCCAGGGTAGACATCGGCCAGAGCCCTGAAGAAAACCAGGTGTCGAGCACGTCAGGATCCTGGCACAGCTCTACTTCGCGGCCCATATCGGTCGCAGCTTTGTTGATGGCTTCGGTCTCGTTCATGGCCACGACAAAAGGTGTGTCGTCTCGAATTTCGCCGTCGGTTTCGCTGACGATGTACCAGGCCGGAATTTGATGGCCCCACCAGAGCTGACGAGAAATGCACCAGTCTTTGAGGTTGACCAGCCAGTCGCGATAGACTTTTGTCCAGCGGTCTGGGACAAACTGAGGCATTTGCTGATCGTCTAGGGCAGCCAGGGCTTTGTCAGCCAGCGGACGAATCTTGACGAACCATTGAGTAGAAATGAGGGGTTCGACGGGGACTTTGCCGCGATCGCTATAAGGCACCGAATGCCGATACGCCTCTGTCTTGACCAGCACCCCATCCGTCTCAAGGCGGGCGATCACCTGAGTGCGGGCTTCAAACCGGTCGAGGCCAGCAAACTCACCCGCATTTTCATTTAGCGAGCCATCTTTATTGAGAATATTGATCACCGGCAAATCGTGACGTTTGCCCATTTCAAAGTCATTCGGGTCATGCCCGGGGGTGACCTTAACGCAGCCTGTGCCAAAGTCCGAATCGACAAACTCATCGCCGATGATCGGAATCTCGCGTTCCATAACTGGCAAAGTCAGGGTTTGACCAATCAGGTGCTGATAGCGCTGATCATTCGGATTAACCGCGACCGCCGTATCGCCCAGCATGGTCTCAGGCCGGGTCGTCGCCACCTCAACAAAACCCTCACCGTTAGTCAGGGGATAGCGGAAGTGCCACAGGTGACCGTCCACCTCTTTGTTTTCAACTTCCAAATCAGAGACTGCTGACTGACTAGCCGGACACCAGTTCACCATGTAGCTGCCCCGGTAGATCAGCCCCTCGTCATGCAGCCGATTAAAGGCAGTCAGTACCCCCTTTGAGAGTCCTTCATCCATCGTGAAGCGCTCGCGTGACCAGTCAACCGAAACGCCTAGCCGCCGCAGTTGATTCACAATCGTACCGCCCGACTGGTCTTTCCACTCCCAGGCCCGCTCTAAAAACTGCTGCCGACCAACCTGCTCACGCGTTTTACCCTCAGCGGCAAACTGGCTCTCCAAAATAGTTTGCACCGCAATGCTGGCATGGTCAGTGCCCGGTAGCCACAGCGTATTTTTGCCCTTCATCCGCTGATAGCGCACCACGGTATCGATCAGGGTTTCTTCAAAGGCGTGACCCATGTGTAGGCTGCCAGTCACGTTTGGCGGTGGAATCATCACGCAAAACGGCTCACCGCCCTGGCCAGGGTCAGCTTTAAAGACTTCTTGCTGCTCCCAGTATTGCTGCCACTTAGTCTCAGTGGCAGAAGGATCGTATTGGCTGGCGAGCGTGGGCGTCGTGGCAGTCATTGGGGTGCGGTTCGGGTGGAGTCAGGTTAAATGGTAGCAGTCATTTGAGCTGTACGGACGTGGGGACACAGCAATTGCCGGGTAGCGCCAGCGACATAAAAGCCAAAAGGCACTCAGCGGGTTAATCGCTGAAGTGCCTCTAGTTGAATTTATCGAATTGGGAGCGTTGAATGAGCAGCTTATTCAGCGGTGGCTTCTTCTTCGGCGGTCGGCGGTACGGTGTCAGCCGAGCGCTGCTCCAGAATTGCCCGCTGCCGCTCCCGCAAAGATTCGGCCTGAGTGTTGATGCGGCGGTCCTGGCTGCGGTAGAAGCCGTCGTCTACCACGCCTGCACCAGAAAGCGTACCGGCCCGGTGGAAAATATCCCAAATGTCGACGTTTGAGCCAAGAAAGCCATCGTTGCTTTCTGCTGATTTGAAATCTTCAGCAGTGTTAGCGATGCCGGAGTCTTGAGCAACCGCCGGAGCCACCCCCAACCCTAACCCACATACCAACCCTACTCCCAGTAGCCGAATCGCTAGCTTACGCATATCCACTCACTCCCAAACGGTCTTATTAAGTCAACTGATTGTAACTAACTGCCCTAGATCTCTCAAATCACCTATGCCGATCTTTCAGTCGGCCAGCAGGACTCAGGCAATGCGACGGGCAATCAGGGGACGAATCGCGGCAAAGGCTACTGCACTAAACGATAGCAGAATCCCCAGGGCTAACCCCATACTGATATCGCCAAAGGGCGCCTGCATGACGATACTGCTCAGGCTCCAGTCGGAATGCAAATAAATGTAGCGAATCGGCTCAATCGCATAGCTCAGCGGATTAAGGCTAGCGACCACCTGTAGCCAGGGCGGCATGAAGGACAAAGGCACCAGGGCCGTACTCGCAAACAGCAGCGGCAGGTTAGTGATAAAAATCACAGCCAGCAGCTCAATATGACCCGGCAGGGCAAAGGCCAGCCCCAAACTCAGCGCCGTCACCCCAAACACCAGCGTCAGCACAATCAGCGTCATCAGCAAAAGGCCACCGAGTCCAGGTAAGCCCGCTCCCAGCACAGCGCTCAGCGCCACGATTGCCGTCGTTTGGATCAGGCTCATCGTGGCGATAAACAGTGCCGAAGCCACCACAATCGAAAATCGGGAGGCCAAAGGGGCCACCAGCAGCCGGTTGAGAAAGCCAAACTCACGGTCAAACATCACCGGCAGACCAGCATTGAGTGCCCCAGCAAAGGCCGTGAAAACAATGATTCCTGCACCCAAAAACTGGCCATAGTTTTGGCTCTCGCCAAAGAGGCCGCTGGGCACATTTTGAAACAGTGCGCCAAACAGGATCAGCCACATCAGGGGTTGAATGACGCCTGCTACCAGCGTCGTCGGGCGGCGCTGAAGCTGTATGAAGAGGCGGCGAGTCAGGGCGGTGGTTTCTTGGATGAATTCGGCGATGCCGGGAGTAGGGGCGAGGGGGAGGGGGCGCGAGGGAGAGGGGGTGATGGATTGGCTCATAGTTTGGGCGGGGCGCGAGGGGACAGTGGCGATTTTGGGAGCGGTGCTTTGATCGGTGTTAGAGATTAGTTTAGAAAATTTTGCTGAGGTTGAGTTGAAAGCCTGGAAGTATGGGATCGCCAGATAGGATGCCGGAGAGCGGTCGGGTTTCGGTGGGTTGGGCCTGCCGATAGATTTCGACGGTTCTGTTTTGGGGGTCGATGAGCCAGCCGAGGAGAAGGCCATTGTCGAGGTATTCTTGCATTTTGTCTTGAAGGTCGCTCAGGCGGTCGTTGGCGGAGCGCAGTTCTATGACAAAGTCGGGGCAAAGGGGGAGAAACTTGTCGGGGTCGGGGCTGATGGCTTCTACGCGGCTCTTCAGCACCCAGGCCACGTCGGGAGAGCGAATCGCGCCGTCTGGCAGGCGGAAGCCGGTGGAGGAGTCGAATGCCAGACCGCTGCTATCTTGACGAGCCCAGTTGTCTACCTGGCTGGCCAGCCCGATATTGCGATTGCCGGTTTCCCATCCTGTCGGTGGCATCAGGATTAGTTGTCCTTTAGCGGTGAGTTCAAGCTTCAGGTCTCGATTGGCCTGACAGAGGCGATAGAAATCGGCCTCACTTAATGCGAGGTCAGCGGAGCGCATATCCAAAGTGAGCGTCATCATCACATACACCGATAAGAAGCTATTGAAAAGCTATGATGCCGATTTCTTTCCTATTTTGCTTACATCCTAGCACCAGACTATAGGCCGAACAGAAGGCCGATGGCGGGTAATAACCCATTGCAAGCCTCCACAAATTTCGTCGTTGCCCCGACTCCTACAGTCATGCCTTTGAGCACGGTAATGGCTCGCTTCGCGGCCTTTTTCATTGGCCCATCTTCAGAGGCCTGGCCAGCGACGGCGAGCTGCTGCACCTCTGCTAGCGCCTCTGTCTTTTCGTCTTCGCTAAAGCTCTCTTCAGTCTCGATGGCGGCTTGAAGCTGAGCCAGCAAATCCTTCAGTTGGGCTTGGGTCGGTTCGTTGCTGAGCTGACTGATTTGATTGGTGACCTGGCCGCTGATGTCGCGCAGGCTCACAACGGACTGATTAGCGGTGACCGTGAAGTCTCCTTTTACGTCGATGTTTTGGCTTTGGTCGTTGCCGGTCATGACTTTGTTCCTATTGTCGATACTGATTGGTTTCTCCGCTAGCAGAAAAGCTAGCTTCTCAAATTTTGGAGCGCTTTTGAGCTGTTCCGATTCTCTTCCGGCTTTGAGTCCGGCCTGATAGCCGCTGTCCCAATCGCGTTCTATTTTTCCTTTGTCAGTGCCTTCGGGTACTTGCAGAGTAACGACAACATCTTGCCCCTGTTTTTCAATTCCCTTGATTGCATCTTGAGTAATGTCAGGATTTTGCGCCATGATGTTTTGCATGGCGGTGCGGAAAGCCTCAGCGTTGATGCCGTTGCGGATGAGGATCTGCACTTCATCGAGCACTTCTTTAAACAATTTCTCGAAATCGCCGGGTTGAAACATTTTGTTGGGGTCGTGGGGGCGGCGTTCTCGGTCGCCCGAGGCGTTGGGCTTCTCTAATAAGAAGACGTAATTACAGTGGATGTTTTTGAGGATGGTCGTGCTGTCAAAGCTCCAGCCTTGGAGGGTTGCACCGGTAAAACAAGCGCCTGTGAAGTTGGTGTTAATGACTTGAGCTTCGGTCAAAATTGCGCCTGTCAGCGTTGCATTTTCTAAGGTGGCTTCGCTGAGGGTGGCACGGGTGAGGTTGGCTGCTTCTAAGGTGACGCCTTTGAGGTAGGCTCCGCGTAAGTTAGCGTCGGAGAAATCTTGCCTGTAGCCTTTCTCGGGAGTGGTGAGGAGGATGCGGATGCGGCGGTCTCGCAGAATGGCGGAGCCGAGGCGGGCACGGTCGAGCTTTTGGGCCTGCTGCCAACATACCTGGGTGAGGGTTGTGTGGCGCTGACGAGAGTTAGCGAAGTTTGTGCTTTTAAGCTCGGCCTGACGGAAGGTCGCCCTAGTGAGGTCTGCGCCACAAAAGGAAGTGCCGCCAAGGGCCGCTAGGGCTAGGCCAATGAGTCGGACAAGGGCAAACTTTTCGTTTTCTTTTAGGACTTGCCACCCTATATAGAGACTTAGCAACAAGCCTACGACTGCGCCTACGACTGCGACTGCGACTGCGCCTGCACCTGCGAATGCGACTGCACCTGCGACTGTGAATGCGAATGCGAATGCGACTGCACCTGCACCTACGACTGCGACTGCGACTGCGACTGCGACTGCGACTGCGACTGCGACTGCGACTGCGACTGCGAATGCGACTGCGACTGCGACTGCGAATGCAGTCAGAATCGAGCCGAATGCTTGATTTGTAAGTCCCTGTAATGCGATCGCGCCATAAGTGACAATCAGCAGCAGCACATACACAATGGTTGTAATCACCCCTTGAGTGGTGCCGTCTAAGAAAGTAGCTCCTAAAGCGCCTGTAAAGCCCTGTAGCATACCCGCGATACCAGCTATTACAGCGATTAGCAGCAGTCGCATCGCCATCCATCGCCGCTGCAATCCCGCCTGCGCATTCGTAAAGTTCACCTCACGCAGCACGGCGTTGGTAAAGTTCGCACTGCGAATATCTGCCCCGCTAAAGTTTGCGCCAGACAGGGTTTGCCCCCTAAAGTTCGCACCGCGCAAGCTGGCATTGCGAAAGTCGCGCTCTCCAGCGGCATAGCGCCGTAATACTTCCTGAGCGGTAATGGCCACCCGTCTTTTTGCGGCTGTCGTCACTAGGCTTACCTGAGGGCAGATATTCTCCCCATCAGTAAAAGGCATTCGCCCAGCCAGTGCAAGCCTTTGAGCAAAAGCTAATGAAAACATCAAGTTTGCTTTATGGTCGTATTTTTCACGACTGTTTTCCTTGTAGCCATCAACGATGCTCTCCTGTCCTATTTAGCTTCCTGAGTCAGGCAGATCGAGAATTGGTGCCCTGTCTGCGGACACCACGCACTTGCGCGAGGTGTAAGATAACGTGAGTTCGGGATCAGAAACCTATAAAAACTAAGCCCGAAGCAAATCTCCTCTTGGGAGGAGTGGCCGGAGCGCAGCGGAGGTCGAGGTGGGTTCAGCCGCTGGCGCTACACACCGACCCATCCCGTCGCTCCTAATATTTTCGGGGGCCACCCTTCCAGAAGGGATCTACTTCAGACAAAGTGGATTAAAGTGCCGGTGCAACAGACCTTGAGCATGATTGGCTTAACCTGAACTGACGTTAAGGTAGTGAGCGGCTGAACCGCTGGCTATCAATAATGAGAGCATTGTGCAATGGATAGAGTAGAAACTTATCGAAACTACATTCAGCAGCTCCTGACAGAACGGGCAGAACGTTCCCGGCAGTCACCGAGTCAGGTAGAAGCTCAGACCATCTTCGACACAGTGCGAGATCACTATCAGCTGGTTTTCGTCGGGTGGAAGCACAATGGTCTGAGAGACTATGGCTGTTTGCTACACCTGGATATTAAAGCTGACAAAATTTGGATTCAGTACGATGGGACAGAAGGGGGAATTGCCTACAAGCTGGTAGATCTTGGTGTCCCACAGGACGATATCGTTTTGGGGTATCAACCCGAGGAAGTAAGACCGCATACAGAATTCGCGGTGGGCTGAGAAAAGTCGCCTGAATCGCTATCGCATACTTTGCTTTTTTTCTTTCTTGACATCGCGCTTACCGACGGCAGCCATTTCAGCGTCCATCAGCGTGCGGCCAGTGGCGGCTAAATATACGTCGTCTAAGCTGGGCTGCGACTGGGCAATGCCAAAGGTAGGTAAGTCTGCTTCTTTGAGGGCTGACTGGACGGCGGCAAGGGCTTCGCCGCCTTTGTCGACCACCAGGTTGAGGGAGTTTCCCTGGGCGCTGTTGACGATGACTTCTTGAACGACGGGCAGCTTGGCGAGCAGGCTGCGGGCCTCGTCAGCTTCCTGGTCGGCGGTGAATTCTCGAATGCGGAGGGTGATGCGATCGCCTCCCACCTCAGCCTTTAGAGCAGCCGGTGTCCCGGACGAAATCACCTTGCCTGCATCAATAATGGCCACACGATTGGCCAGCATGTCTACTTCTTCTAAATAGTGGCTGGTCAGCAAGATGGAGGTGCCCTCTTTCTGAAGCTGCCGCAAGAACTGCCAAACTGCGGTGCGGCTTTCAATATCGAGCCCGACGGTGGGCTCGTCAAGTAATAGGACGGCGGGCTGATGCAGCAGGCCAGCCGCCAAGTCTAGCCGCCTCATTTGACCACCAGAATAGGTGCCCATTTTCTTGTCGGCAATGTCGGTAATTTCTAGCAGCGCCAGCATTTGCTCAATCCGCGCTTTGATCTTAGCCTTCGGCAGGTGATAGATCGCCGCCTGAAGCTGAAGCAGTTCGCGCCCGGTCAGCACTTTGTCTGGTGCTACTTCCTGCGCGATATAGCCCAGCATTTGCCGCGCCATTTGCGGGTTTTCTAGCACCGAAATGCCGTTGATTTCCAGCTTGCCAGCGTCGGGCTTCATCAGCGTGCAGAGGCAGCGAATAGCCGTGGTTTTACCGGCACCGTTGGGTCCGAGCAGCCCAAAAATTTCACCGGGATCTATGGCAAAAGAAACGTCCTTGACAGCCTCTACTGAGCCGTAGGATTTCTTAAGATTTTCCACCAGGACAGCGGGGGCCATAGATTACCTCATAGCGAGCGAGTGATATCGCTTCTATTCTAGTATCGTCTGCTCGGTAATTTTTCAGGCGAGCATTGGAATCGCGGCCAGAATGGACTGCACGCCGTGGGTGAGGGAAGCGATCGCAAATCTCACTACCGGCAGTGAATCAACTACCATCGCTACAGACAGCAGCATCATATAGAAAATCGAGTATTTAAAGGTGCTGCGAGCCAAGTCTTTGTCGTCATAGCGATCACGCAACCGCCAAGCCCTTTGCAGGAATAGATAGCCTAGCGCCAGCGCAGACAGCCCATACACCACACCGCAAGTACCCAGCGGATATACCAGCGTCAGCGTTAGCGGCACTAGCACGACCGTATAGGCCCAAATCTGCTTTGCCGTCGCCTGATTCCCTACGACAACCGGCATCATCGGCACCTTCACCTTGGCGTAGTCATCCTGGATCAGCATCGCCAGCGCCCAAAAGTGAGGCGGCGTCCATACGAACACAATCGCAAAGATCACCCAGGCAGATAAGGTCAGATCACCGGTCACAGCTGCCCAGCCTACGAGCGGCGGGATTGCCCCAGCGGCACCCCCAATCACGATATTTTGCGGAGAAGATCGCTTCAGCCAGTAGGTATACACGCCGATATACACAGCGATACCCAGCATCGCCAGTCCCGCACTGAGCAGGTTGGCGAAGCCAGCCAGCAGCGCAAAAGACATGACAGCCATGATCAGCGCGAACACCAGTGCGTCTCTGGGCTGTACACGCCCGGAAGGAATAGGACGGTGGCGAGTGCGCTCCATGTCATAGTCGATATCGCGGTCGTAAATGCAGTTAATAGTTTGCGCAGAAGCCGCCGCCAGCGTACCGCTCAGCAGCGTGACCAGCAGCAGCACCGGGCCAACTCGTCCCTGACCTGCCACCCACATACCAGCCGCTGTTTCAATCAGCAAGAGCGGGATAATGCGGGGTTTGGTGAGCTGCCAGTAGCTACGCACCACCTCGCCGAAATTGTCGTGGCGTCGTGCGGCCCAAGTCGAGGAAGTTTGCATAAGTAATCGAAGTTTCTTTTCTCAAAGGTTTGGTTGGGGGTTTGGTCTGGAGAAAGCTGGTCTCAAGACACTGTCTGATGAGAATCTCTGGCTTGCTGAGAGCTTCTCTAAAGGCTTCTAAAGGGGCTGCTCTGCGACTGGCCGCTGCTGCCTGAAGTCGCGCAGAGCCAGTACCGTGAAGCACACAAGAGTGCCTAGCAAAGCCGCGCCAATGGACTGATGGCCAACGGTCAAAAGCTCTACCTGTAGCCTTAGCTTGAAGGTCGCGACGCCCAGTGCAATCTGAAGTAGCACTAGCAGACCCGCTGCATTCGCTAAGCCTCGCAGCCAGCTGCTTAAAGCCGGAGTGCGCCATACCGTTATCGTCAGGGCAATGACGGCCAAAGTCGGCGGCACTACGCCCAGCAGGTGACTATTCATCACATGGCACAGATCAGCTGTACTCAGGCACTGATGAGCGGCCCAGCGCGATCCGACCAGCCCGCCCAGAATGCTCTGGCAGTACACCAGCACAGCGGCAGTCAGCCCTAGCCAGGGAAGCTTACCGGTATTGCCGGTGGGTCGATAGGGCATCAGTGCTGTGGCGATCGCCAGCAGCGTACAGAAAAACAGCAGCGCGGTGCCCAGATGAGCGGTGACAATGTCAAATCGCAGCAGCTCAATCACGGTGAGCCCGCCCAAAATGCCCTGCACCACAATCAAAAGTAGCGCCCCCACAGCCGCCCAGGGTAGCCAGCCAGGCAGTGATCGCCGATACCAGGCGCTCAGTCCGACTAAACCAATTGCCATCAGGCCAATCAACGAAGCGTCTAGGCGATGAAACCACTCTAAAAACACCTGCAAATTCATCTGCGCCGTCGGCACTAGCTGCCCGTAGCACAGCGGCCAATCGGGACAGGCCAGTCCAGCATTCATCACCCGAGTGGCACTACCTACGGCCATGAGTAGGAGCGTGGCGATCGCCATTTTCCATACCCAGCGGCGGATCAGCTGCTGGGCGGCTAAGGCTGGCTCAGAATTTTCATTGTCAGTCAGGTCAGACTGACGCTGAGGGCTTGAACCAGGACGGGGGCGGGACTGCGAAGGACTGGAAAAACCAGGATTTGCCATAGAAAATTACGAGGGCGCAGGACGGGGCAAGTGAGAGAGAGTGCAGCATTTCTCTCAACCGCTATGGGCACTTTAGCGCTGCTACAAATTCTTCGCTCTAATTTTTCCGCTAATCTTATTGCAAGACATCGCTTTAACAGCTATTAGACAAGAATTTAGGGTCAATGCTCAAAGGTTCAGCTTAAAAGTTCGTTAAGAACATCGTTCTCTTGCAGAGGCTATAGATTCTCTGCCGCTATGAAAATATAGCGCGGGCGGCGGAATTATGTCTGCCTGAGCTGACACAACTCAATTCGCTATCGAAAATTCTATAGAAAAGATTAAGGCGCTAGACATCCCTTAAAAAAGCACTCATATCCTCCTAAAGAACGCTACCTTGTATAGGCGACAGGGCACATATAGCACTGCTAGTCGCTCAGATATCCGGTTTACAAGCCCCCGTACAGTAGTCCGCTCACACCCTCAAGCCGCAATAACAGACCTATTCAGGTCTGCAATGAAACACTGTGAACATTCCAAGTTCTATTCTGACTCTCTTAGTAGGTATTTTTGTCACTCTGGCCAGCCTATGGTATGGCCAAAACCACGGTCTGATGCCAGTGGCGGCTTCTAGTGAAGCTGAGCTGGTAGATGGACTTTTCGACACGATGATGACCATCGGCTTTGGCTTGTTTTTGCTGGTAGAAGGAGCACTTTTGGTCGCGGTCTTTCGCTTTCGCCGTGAAGAGGGCGATATGGGCGATGGTGAACATTTAGAAGGCAATATCCCTCTAGAAATCGTTTGGACGGCGATCCCGGCCGTGATTGTCCTGGGCATCTCCATTTACAGCTTCGATATTTATAGCCGCATGGGTGGCTTGGATCTGATGGATCACAACATGTCTCCAGCCAAGTCGGTAGAGGTCGCCTATGCCCCAAGTGAAGGGGGTATGCCGCTGCTGAGCGCGGCGACGGGCGGAATGGGAATAATGCCTGGGATGGAGGAAGATCCGGTTCTATCAGTCGGCGTTCTGGGCTTGCAGTATGCCTTTATCTTCAACTATCCCAATGGAATTGTGGCGGGCGAGCTGCATGTCCCTGTCAATCAGCCAGTAGAGCTAAACTTGAGCGCGCAGGATGTGCTGCATGCCTTTTGGCTACCGGAATTTCGGATTAAGCAGGACATGATCCCCGGCCAGGATACCAAGCTGGTGTTCAACGCGATTCGGGAAGGCACTTATCCGGTCGTTTGCGCTGAACTGTGTGGTCCTTATCACGGCGGGATGCGTGCCCAAATAATTGTCGAATCTGCCGATGAGTATGCCGCCTGGGTAGACAGTCAGTTAACAGCGATGGCTGAGGACCAGACGGTGGCTAGCTTGCCAGTGACTGCCTCTGAGCGAACTGACGCGGAGTATTTGGAGACGTTCGTGAAGCCGATGCAGCTAGCGGTAGCGCCTGAGAGTTTGGCCTCGCTGCATTCTCATCACACCTCGCATGTATCCCAATGATCGGCTCCGGTGTCCTTAGCTGCAAGTGACCATCCGCAGCGGGCGATCGCCTCACTTCAACCTTACCGAATCAAACGTTACCACTGAGCGCGTTTATGACAGCAACTTCAGAAGCTAAGCCCATGACTCCGGAGACACCCGTACTCTTGGGAAATGAGCGCAAATGGACTGACTACTTTACTTTTTGCACTGACCACAAGGTCATCGGCATCCAATATTTGGTGACGGCCTTTTTCTTTTACTTAATCGGCGGCTCGCTAGCCACGGTGATGCGCACAGAGCTGGCGACACCGGCTCCAGATATTGTCACGCCCGATGTCTATAACGGCATGCTGACCCTGCACGGGACGGTCATGCTGTTTCTATGGATTGTTCCAGCGGGCGCTGGGCTGGCAAACTACCTGAT
>JBARVU010000154.1:0-3397 GCA_049646425.1 Phormidesmis sp.
GATAAACGGGTAGCGAAAAGCAGTATCCGGTGAAGTGACGCTGCTCAAGATAGCGAAGATTGGCATGATCAGCTGCACCAAGCCCAGCAGTGCTACGAAAGGAAGCCCAATAATTAGCCAGGCTGGAATAATCAACAGAACGCTGTAAAACCACATGTTGAAGTGGAAGTTTAGCGCTTCCTTAGCGTTTTCCTTCGACACTGGGTCATTTGAAAGCAGCATGATTCCCAATGGTACGCCTGCCGATAGCACTAGTTGGCTCAAGAAAATAGAGCCGTGCGAAGCGGCTGATAGGAGCTTGCGCTTGTCAGAATCAAAGGTTGTTTCCATGAGATAAAAGTCCTTGTAGTGCTCTACTTTCGAGACAGTACGCTCAACTAGTCGGATGTCTGCAACTCGATGTCTCTATCATAACGGCCTGATTCAGACTGGGAAATACGGTCAAATATCGTAAAAACCGTCAGGGACTAAAATGAATAGAGAATGACGGCTGGCTTTTGAGGATAAGAAAACGATGCAGATGAAGCGATTAGGTCACGTAGCAGTATGTGTAGAAGATGTGGCAAAAGCGGCCAAATTTTATCAGAACCTGGGAATGAAGATAGTTTGGCAGGACAGCGACTGGGCTTACCTGAAAGCCGGTAATGATGGGCTGGCGCTGATGAGCCCCGAGTACGATCAGGCTGGGCCACACTTTGGCTTTGTGTTTAGTGATCGCACCGAAATCGACACCGCTTACGAAAAGCTCAAAGCCGATGGCGTCAAGGTCGGCAAAATTCACGAGCACCGCGACGGCACTGCCTCCTTTTATGGCCGCGATCCGTTTGGTAACTGGTTCGAATACCTTTACGAGCCCGATGATTTATTCGAGCGGCAGGAAGCGACCGTATCTGCTGCGAGAGCAGGTTAGCGCACTTTCAGGGCTCAGGAGGTACGCTATAGCCGCCTGCGGGGGAAGGGTCTTCATCTTTGACGGCGGGCTGGTTGAAGCCTGAGAGTCTGGCGAGCTTGCCTAAGCGTTGAACACCGGCGTAGTGATCGCCCCCAATCACCCAAGTTGGATACACCGCTATCCCCGCTGCCTGACATGTCTCCGGCTGGGCGTTGTAGCCGCCGCCATCACACTCTACGTAAGGAACGCGATTGATCGCACTGGCAAAGGAGTCCTTTTGGGCCGCGCTATAGGGACACCAGTAGGCGCCGTACAGTTTGGCACCGCCTTCAGTCAAATGGTCGGCGAGCTGAGCTTCGTAAGAATTTGGCAGGGCGCTACAGCCTGAGAGCATGCCGAAAAGCGCCAGCCCTCCCAACCAGATTAGTCTCTGAGGGCGATTTGACAGCCAGCTGAGTTTCAATCGCGCAAGCGGTAATTGATTCAATGTTTTCTTTTGATGTTTGCTATGTCAGCTAACAGCTTGAAACTGAAAACTTAGTCATAATACGCTAAAGCACCCCTGCCGCGTAGATGCCCTGCGAGTAATCCGTACCTGCTGCCTCGTACATCCACACTCCACAGTCCCAAAAGAAGCTGGCAAAATAAGGACAAACCTATTGTGCGTGCCTTTGGTCACCGTCTGAAAGCAACTCCGTTTGGGTCTGTTTGGGGTGGATGACCAGCCCCGCAACTAGATTTTCGTAAGTGAGAGACCCGATGAATTTTCTTCATAGTTTGCCACCTTTCAGTCTGTTGATGCGACGGATAATGTCTGCTGCGATAACCCTGCTGCTGACTAACAGTTTGTGGACGCTACCGGCTCAGGCGCAGTCCACCGCCGTTCAATCTCCGGCAGTCAGCAGCGCCCTTTCAGCAGAAAGCTTTGTCGCTGAGGCTGTTCGTACGGTAGGCGGCGCGGTGGTTCGCATCGACACAGAGCGCACAATTACCCGTAACGTGCCAGACATGTTTTACGAGGATCCGCTCTTTCGAGGACGTTTCGGGGGTGGGCCAAACTTTTTCCAGAATATCCCTCAGGAGGAGCGGCTACGGGGGCAAGGCTCTGGATTCATCATCAGCGATAGCGGCGATATTCTCACCAATGCTCACGTGGTCGATAGTACGGATCGGGTCACGGTAACGCTTAAGGATGGCCGCTCGTTTGAGGGGGTGGTCGAGGGCGTAGACGATATTACTGATCTAGCCGTTGTCCATATCGATACCAAAGGCGAGGTCTTGCCGGTTTCTAAGCTGGGTGATTCTGACCGGGTAGCGGTGGGGGACTGGGCGATCGCCGTTGGCAACCCCCTCGGCCTCGACAATACGGTCACGCTCGGTATTGTCAGCACGCTGAAGCGATCCAGCGCGGCAGTGGGCATTCCCGACAAGCGCATCGACTTTATTCAAACCGACGCCGCGATCAATCCTGGAAACTCTGGTGGCCCCTTGCTCAATGCTCAGGGCGAAGTGATCGGGATTAACACCGCAATTCGTGCCGATGCGATGGGTATCGGGTTCGCCATTCCGATCAATAAAGCTAAAGAAATTCAGGCTAGCTTGGCCCGGGGCGAACAGATTGCTCATCCTTACCTGGGCGTACAAATTGCCACGCTGACCCCAGACATGGCCAGACTCAACAATGAAGACCCTAACAGTGCGATAGAACTCCCGGAAACCGATGGCGTGCTGGTCGTGCGGGTACTGCCGAACACGCCAGCGGCTGAAGCGGGGCTGCGTCGAGGGGATGTGATTGTGGCGATCGCCGGCAAACCCGTTAAACGAGCCGATCAGTTGCAGACCCAAGTTGACCAGGTGAAGGTAGGTGAAGCGCTAGAAGTGACTTTGCAGCGGGGGAATCGTACTCAGCGCCTCTCTGTCAAGACCGCCGACCTCTCTACCCAAGAGAACGCTTGAAATACCTACTAGGGGTAACGGCGACGCTCAGCAATCAGCGAGCCGTTACCCCTAGCACAGCGCCGAGCGGCGTTAGTCAGTAGATAGGGGAGATCGCAATGCCAAATCCCTGCCCGCCCCGGTACGCTAGCTGACTCAGGCCATAACCCAAAAACAAAATAAGTCCTCCCCAGCTACTGCCTAATAGCCCAGCCACACAGCGTAGACCGAACCAGCGATCGCCGCAAGCGCTGCTGGACACTGCGCTTGCGACGCCAGCTAATCAATCGAATCAGAAGGTTATGCTCAGAGCAACCGCCAAGGCTGACAACAGCCCTCCAATAGCAACAGAGCCAACAACGAAGTACAAATCATGAAATAGAGCAGCATCAGCCAAGGGTCTCCCTCCATACTGTAGATACTGAATCTATGCGTCAATAGCTCATACAGCTCTGGCTTCCGCACTTGCACAAGACCCATCTATTAAAAAGCACTGTCGCTTATTACAACGACAGTGCTTTTTTATCGGCAGTCAGCATCCACCGACGTCAGCGCTGGCAAGTACAGCAG
>JBARVU010000155.1:0-4737 GCA_049646425.1 Phormidesmis sp.
TCTATATCCCTTGAAAATAAAGGCTTCTGGGATTTAAGGTTTCATTTCTTCCCTAAATCTTTCCTACCGTTTGTAACCATGCGGTCATTCAACGGAAAATTTAGCTCGAAATTCGCCCTCTACCCAACATGCTACCTGACCTATTTCCCAATACTTGCAGATTTGGAAAACTGACTGAATTTGTGAGCGTCTTCGGTAAGCCCCGGTTTCCTGAGCGGGTGCTGGAAGCGATCGCAGTCGACTATACCCCAGCAGAACGTCAGGCTCACCAATGGCTACAGACCTATACAGACCTGCGGCGGCAGGGCGCGAAAGACATCCGACTGAGCTATATGCCACAGAGTTCGTGCTGAAGCTGCTGAAGAAGCGACTGTTTTCCTCGCCGGAAGCGTTTCGGACGACGCTGGTTCAGCATCAGAAAACGCTGCGGGGCGATCGCTCTGGAAAGAGAGAATTAGCAAAACCTGCGGTGGGACTGTTGCGGCGGCAGTTGGAACAGATTGAGGAAGAATTTGCCGATGATGCGGTATATGAGGAAGTGACGGCAGATGCGATCACGACTTCTAGCCGACTTTTTCATGCGGTGACCCCCGAAGAACAACAGCAGCTCGATCAAATGCAGGGCTGGGCTGACCAGGCAGCGCGACTGCCCGATGCCAAGGCGCAGGAGCTGTTGGACTGGATTGCTGACGTGCTCAGGCCCGGTGATAAGTGGGGCACTGAGCGGGTGATTATCTTCACGGAGTATCGGGTGACGCAGAAGTGGCTGTTTGACTTGTTGGCCAGGGAGGGATTAGCGGGTGATGACGGGCTGATGACGCTGTATGGCGGTATGGACTCGAAGGATAGAGAGCAGGTGAAGGCGGCGTTTCAGGCGAGTCCTGAGATTTCGCCTGTGCGAATTCTGCTGGCAACCGATGCGGCCAGTGAGGGGTTGGATTTGCAGAACCACTGTTCGCGGCTGATTCACTATGAGATTCCGTGGAACCCGAATCGGATGGAGCAGCGGAACGGACGGGTTGACCGGCACGGGCAGCGGGCTTCGTCGGTACAGATTTATCACTTTGTAGCAGCAGGCTTTGAGGCGACATCGGTGGGAACGAAGCCGGGAGAGCTGGCGGGTGACCTGGAGTTTTTGATGCGGGCGGCGCTAAAGGTGAATACCATTCGTGAGGATTTGGGCAAGGTGGGGCCGGTGATTGCCTCGCAGGTAGAAGAGGCGATGCTGGGTCGGCGGGTGGCTCTGGATACGGCAGTCGCCGAGAGAGAGTCGCAGCCGCTGCGGAAGCTGATGAAGTTTGAACGGTCGGTGCAGGCGCGCATTGACCAGCTTAAGGAACAGCTCAGCGAAACTCGCCGCGAGCTGCGTCTGAGCCCAGAGAACATTACAGCGGTGGTAAAAATTGGGTTGGATTTGGCGAATCAGCCGCCTTTGGAGCCGACTGAAGTACCGGGTCTGACCGGGGAAGCGTACCGACTGCCCGCTTTACAGGGAAGCTGGGCGAGCTGTTCGGAAGGGCTGGCGCATCCGCATACGAATGAGATTCGTCCGATTGTGTTTGACGCGGATCTGGCTCGGGGCCGGGACGATGTGGTGCTGGTGCATTTGAATCACCGGCTGGTGCAGATGTGTCTGCGGCGGCGGCGGGCGGAGGTGTGGTCGCGGCAGGATACGCGGCAGCTCTATCGGGTGACGGCGCGGTTGGTGCCGAGTGCAGCGCTGGATCATCCGGTGGTGGTGGCTTATGGGCGGCTAGTAGTGTTAGGGGGCGATCAGCAGCGGCTGCATGAGGAGATTATTACGGCGGGCGGGATGCTAAAGGCGGGGCGGTTTAGCCGGTTGAATGTGGGGCAGATAAAGGAGGCTTTATCGAGTGCGCAGGGGACTGAAGCGGTGCCTGAGCGCTTTGAGGCGCGATTGCGGGAGGCTTGGCCGGATCATCGGGAGGCTTTGCTGAAGTCGCTGGAGGTGAGGGTGGGCGATCGCACCACAGGCTTACAGAAAAAACTAGCAGAACGCTGTGAGAAGGAAGTAGCGGATATGACAGCCGTGCTCACGGAGCTGCGCCAGCAGATTATCGGTGAGCTAGACGAGCCAGAAATGGAGCAAATGGAGCTATTTAGCAGTGCGGAGAAGGAGCAGCTTGAGCGAAATTTGAGCAGTTTGCGGCTGCGGGTAGAGCAGATCCCGCAGGAGATTGAGCAAGAGGCGGCGGTGATTCGAGCCCGGTTTGCAGAGCCGACGCCCCGGTTATTTCCGCTGGCGGTAGCGTATTTGGTACCGCGAAAATTCCTCGTTGGATAGCCATCCTGGCTGTCCGGCTTAGAAGCTGTCCGGATTGGGATCGTCTGTCCGGCTCGGAAGCTGTCCGGTTTAGGATCGTCCGGAGTAAGACAGGCAGGATGCCTATCCAACGGGGGCTTATTCAGGAATAGAATATATCCAGCTTCAAGGCATTCAGATTGGGCAAGGAAGATAAGATAGCGGCATGGCAACTATTAGCTTCAGTACATCCAATACGACTTTTCGCCAACTTCTGGGCAACGGCCTTACTTACCGTGTTCCTCGCTTTCAGCGCGACTATTCTTGGGGTACAGATGAATGGGATGACCTTTGGCAAGATATTGTCGGTCTCTTTGAAGATGATAGTGAACCGGCTCATTACTTAGGCTATCTTGTGCTGCAATCGTCAGGCAGCAATCAATTTGACATTATTGATGGTCAGCAACGAATAACCACGCTGAGCGTGATGATTTTGGCTGGTTTGTCACACCTCGAAGCGCTGATCGCTTTAGGGCTAGATGCAGATAACAATCGGCGACGTAAGGAGGAACTACACAGGAACTACATTGGTTTTGTAGACCCAGAAACGCTTGTTCCTCAATCAAAATTAGCGCTAAACCGCCACAACAATCTGTTCTATCAAAGTTATCTAGTCCCTTTAACGCCTATTCCAATGAGGGGACTTAACACCTCTGAAGATCAGCTTAGAGAAGCTTTTGGTTGGTTTAAAGAGCGTATTAGAGAAAGGTTTGGTAGCCAACCGTCTAGTGGCAAGGATTTCACCGGATTTATTGGCACGCTTGTAGATAAGCTTTTTTTTACTGTGATCACAGTGACAAATGAGCTAAACGCTTTCAAGGTGTTTGAGACGTTGAATGCTCGTGGGGTTCGTCTATCTTCGACAGATTTGCTCAAGAACTATCTATTTTCTATTGTTGGCACGGGCGGTACCCACGAGACTAAGATGCAGGCGCTCGAAGATCGATGGGAGAGACTTGTGGGCATTCTAGGGAGCGAAAGCTTCCCAGAATTTTTGCGAATTTATTGGAACAGCGGTCATAAACTAGTTCGTAAAACAGATCTATTTAAAGCGGTTCGGCGTGATGTGACAACTCGCAAGGATGTGTTCTCTTTAGTTAGAAACTTTGACTACTATGCCGATGTCTACACTGCCTTGAGAGATCCTCAAGATAGTAGATGGAATCCTAAAGAAAGGGAAGCACTCAAGCAGCTTAAAATGTTTGGGGTTCAGCAGCCGATATCGATGATTTTGGCGACCTATCAAAGTTTCTTTGAGGTCAAACGTGCGTCATTCACTCGAATTTTGCTGTCTGTATTGGTGGTTTCCTTTCGATACAATGTTATCTGTTCTCTGTTGACTTCCGATCAAGAGAAAATATATAACGACATTGCGCGTAATATTTCTGATGGCGATTATACAGACCACTGGCAGGTGGAAGAAGCCTTGCGTCGAATTTATCCTGACGACGGGCAGTTTAAAGGAGCGTTTGCAGAAAAGGAGCTAAAAACAACCAATAGCCGCAATAAGAGAATTGTGCGTTACCTGTTGTTTGAAATCGAAAAGCAGCGCTCTGGGCAGAAGTTTGATGCTGAGAGCGCCACTTATAATCTGGAGCATGTTTTGCCGGAGAATCCTTCGGAAGCGTGGGACTACATCGACGAAGCTAAGCAGAATCGTTTGATCTATCGGTTAGGTAATATGACGCCGCTTGAAACTAAGCAGAATAGGGATATTGGCAATTCCAGCTATGCAGATAAGAAAGCGGTGTTTGAGAAGAGTGATTTTCAGATTACGCGGGCGATCGCACAGCACTACGACACCTGGGACGAGCAAAAAATCGAGAGTCGGCAAAAGCAGCTTGCTAATATTGCCGCTAGTATTTGGCGCATTGATTTTAGAACTTAAAATTGGCTAGATTCATCCAACACTATTGACTTTGTTGAAGCATTGATTGAAAGCGTATAAGAGTATCTGAACTAAGCTGAGCTTGTAGCGGGGCAGGTTCGCGCTCAGCTAAGATTTCAGCAGCCTCTGTTTCAGAGCATAGCTCCGACGCTTGAAGCCACTGTTTCAAATTGGCTTTTTGATGATCTATTGATGACTCGGAAAGAATCTGTACTGTATAGAATGAGGCAACCTGCCGAGTCAGTAAATAGACAATGTATTGATTGAGAGAAACGCCCTCACTTTCGGCCAACCGCGATAGCTGTTCGTGAAGGTTTTCTGGTAACCGTAAGGTTAATCGCTTCATGATTTGTTTCCTTGTGGTAGTAATACGATGGTACCGCAAGGACTACTTCAGGAAAATACAATATAAATAGACTTTGTTGCATAAATCAATTCAGTCATAGCCAGGGTTACAGCGATTGAGAACTTAAAAAATCCTCAGATTCAGCTTTTTCAGAGCCCAATAGCGGATGATATCGACTAC
>JBARVU010000156.1:0-17967 GCA_049646425.1 Phormidesmis sp.
TTTGATTCCTAAATTAAACTAAGTACTCCAGATAAGCCTAGCGTGACATTTTCTGACAAAATTGGCAGGCGATCAAACCGCCAAAAACTGTCCAATCTTCCAGTCAAGCGGTCGCGACCTCTGTACAATTAAAGCAGCCTGAGCCTATCGCCATAGAGTAGCGAATAAGACGTTGCCTAACGAAATTGCGTCAGCTTCTTTTCTTTGAGCTAGTTCTATCAAGACTCAAAGGAGCATAGAGTTTAGTCAATTAGCTAGACGATCTGATATGGAACGTAATAGAATCCACACGAATCGTCAGAAATATTAATTTTAACCGCTATCGGGGATCCTCATCTTGTGGCTTTATTCAATCGTTTCTCCCTCTCCCGTGATATGGGTATTGACCTGGGCACCGCAAACACCCTGGTCTATGTGTCAGGGCGAGGAGTAGTCTTACAAGAGCCTTCTGTCGTTGCCATTAACGAAGCAACCGGTATGCCGCTCGCGGTTGGAGAAGAAGCGAAGCAAATGTTGGGGCGTACGCCCGGCGACATTCGGGCAATCCGCCCTTTAAAGGACGGCGTGATTGCCGACTTTGATATTGCCGAGGTGATGCTCAAGCATTTCATTCGGCGGGTAAACGAAAACAAGTCGCTGGTCTCTCCTCGGGTGGTGATTGGCGTCCCCAGTGGCGTCACTGGGGTTGAAAAGAAGGCGGTCATGAACGCAGCGCTCCAAGCCGGAGCCCGCATGGTGTATCTAATTGATGAACCGGTCGCGGCGGCAATTGGGGCTGGCCTACCGGTCGATGAGCCGACCGGTAACATGATTGTCGATATTGGCGGAGGGACCACTGAAGTAGCGGTACTGAGCTTGCAGGGTACTGTCCTCAGCGAGTCTGTGCGGGTGGCCGGCGACGAGCTTACCGACGCCATCAAGCAATACATGCGAAAGGTCAATAACTTGGATATCGGCGATCGCACCGCTGAAGAAATCAAAGTCAAGCTCAGCTCTGCTTACCCCAGTCCTGACGATGACGAAATCTCGCTTGAAGTTCGCGGGGTGAACATGCTCTCTGGCCTGCCGAGAACTGTCACTATCAAGAGCCCAGAAATTCGTGAGAGCATGGCAGAACCGCTGTCTGTTATTGTCGAAGCCGTCAAGCGCACTCTGGAGAAGACGCCGCCTGAGCTAGCTGCCGACATTATTGATCGCGGCATTATGCTGGCAGGCGGGGGCGCTTTGCTCAAAGGATTAGATACCCTTATTTCTCATGAAACCGGCATCGTCGTTCATGTTGCTGCTGACCCGCTCAGCTGTGTGGTGTTGGGTACAGGGCGGGTACTTGAGAACTTCAGTCAGATGGAGCGAGTATTCAGTGACCGGTCGCGCGAGTAGTCTCGCTCCCGCCCGTTCGTTCAGATTCTGCCAAAGCTTGCTGATGGTCATCGACTATAGATGTTTAAATGTTTTCCCTAAGAAGATGGTGGGATAGAAATGCCCTTAGAGCAGTTCTGATCGTTCTAGCGGTGGGCTCTGCTTGGGGCATCCGCCAAACTGACGGGGCTTTGATCAACGAAACCTATCAGGGGCTGACCCGCCCCTTTCATACGAAGCCTGCTGTAGATCAGCAAATAGAGAATGCCTATGTGCTGGAGCTACAGGAGCGAGTGGTCGAGCTCGAAAACCAAAATCAAAAGCTGCGTGAGCTCATCGACTATGAAGAAGGCAGCAAGTTAGAGAAAACTACATCAGCCGCAATCATCGGTCGCAGTGCCGACCACTGGTGGCAGCAGATTACGGTCAATAAGGGCACTCAGGCAAATGTGAAAGTAGGCGATATTGCGACTGGGCCGGGAGGGCTAGTCGGGCGAGTCACTGTGGTCACACCGCATACTGCCCGTATCTTGCTGCTCAGCGACCCGACCAGTCAAATTGGGGTCAAAGTCAGCCGCAGCCGCTCGACCGGTTATATTCAGGGACAATCAGGTGTACAGGCCACAATGAAGTTTTTTGATAAGGCGCCTGATGTCAAGCCAGGAGATGTGATTGTCACTTCGTCATTCAGTCAGCTTTTTCCGTCAGGCGTGCCGATTGGGCGGGTGGCTTCGATTGATCTGGGCATCAGTCCGGCCCCTGAGGCGGCGATTCAACTTTCAGTCCCGATTAGCAAATTGGAGTGGGTGGTAATTCATCCCTACACGCCCACGCTTGATGTCAATGCGGACCCTGCGAAAATCATCACTGAAGATGACCTTTAGATGAAGTCTTTTCGATCCCAGCGGCGCTCAGAGGCTCGCAAACAGCTCTGGAACTGGGTAGTGACTATCGGCTCAGTCCTGTTTTGCCTGCTGATTTTGCCGATGCGGCTACCGGGGATGGATATTCTCGGGGTAGGGCCCAACTGGCTGCTGATTTGGGTGGTGGTCTGGAGCATCAGTCGGACGTCGCTAGATGGCGCGATCGCTGGCATCACCCTGGGATTCTTGCAAGATGGTCTCACGGCACCTTTCCCAACGCATGCACTGGGCCTTGCGATCGCCGGCATGTTGGCCGCTCGACTGCGACAGCGCCGCCTCTTACAAGAAGATCTTATTTCAGTGGCTTTGATCGTCTTTGGGTTAGCGGTGATTACTGAGAGCGTGATCGCGCTACAGCTCACTGCCCAACATATCTTTAGCGACATCCCTGGGCGCGCTAGCTTAGGGTCTATCTGGCAATATCATCAGCGAGTAGCCTTGAGCTCTGCGATTCTTAGCAGTCTCTGGGCCCCTGCGCTTTACTACCCACTGAAGCGGTGGTGGGAGCGATACAGCGTGCAGAAGTAGGCAGTAGTATCCCGAAGTAAGCACCAAAACCGGCTGTAGGGAAACTAAGCAGCCTGAGGGGTCACCGCTGCAACCACATCGCGAGCCGCCGTCAGTAAGCAGGGATAAACGTCTGAAGGGGCTAGCTGCTGTAAGTACGCTTCACTCCGAACCCCGCAGGAAAGCGCAGCTGTCGACAGCTCCATGGCCTGACCGGCTAAGACGTCAGCTTCCGTATCGCCGATCATCCAACTGCCCTCAGTCAGATATCCTTGAGCAGTTTGTTGAGCGATCGCGGCTGCTAACAGCTCACACTTGTGAGCAACCCGGTTAGCATAGGCTGCCTTGATATCAGTAGCGCCATACACTGCATCGACCCAGTGCGCTAAGCCCTGAGTCTGCAAAAAATCTTGAACCTGACGCGGGTGGCGCAGTGTAACCAAAACCAAACGCAGGTTGCACTGCTTCAAATACGCTAGCGCCGTCTGAGCAGTCGGCTGAATACAATCCCACTGCAGCAGGCTAGGGTGATTGACAATTCTTTCTACCTGCTGCATGAATGGCTTAAATAAATCATCAGGCAGACCAGAGAGAACAGCAATCTCCGCATCCGCCACCCGATCTTGCTTCATCTGCCAAAACTGAGGTTTGGACAAAGGCTGCAACTTTAGGCTCCCTAACGCTGAAGGATGTTGCATCTGCGCGACTGCCAGCAGCCCTTTAAGATAAGTCTGATAGTAGCGCTCTGAAACATCGACGATGGGGCCATCGAAGTCACAAAAAACCACCTGCTTAGCAGCAGGGCTCTTCGAAGCGGTAGGAAGAACGCTGAGAGAATTTCGTACGGGCATAGTGCAGATGGTGACCTTTGCGGCCGCAGCTTAACGCATCTTTACCATAGCAGGGCCATCCATCATAACTGCTTCGGTTTTCCACTAAATTTGATTTGATTAACTGATTGTTAAGATAGTGCCAAGATCGAAGTCGATGCCCCCCGCTCGCAGATAAGGGGGCGTAGGAGGTGATCGCCCCCTTGCTATGCCTAACGGCCAAAGCCCTTCCCTCGGTCAGCAGACTCAATACAAAAGCAGTTTTCGATCTGCTCACGTAGAACCTTCTCGTCCAGATTCTGGCCAATCAGCACAAGCTGATTTCTTAAAGGACGACCGTTCCACTCTTCGTCTTCCAAAGAAAATCGTTTGCCGCTGAGGTGAAAAATATGGCGCTTCGGACTCTCATCGAACCATAAAATGCCCTTGGCCCTGAAGACCGACGCGGGCAGCTGGTTATCTAGAAAATACTGAAACTTACGAATCGCCAGCGGCTGGTCTCGATCAAATGAAACCGACGTAAATCCATCTATATCCAGATGGGAGTGGGTACTGTGGTCGTGGTCATCGTGCTCACAATGGCCGTGGTCATGGTCGCAGTTAGCATGTTCGTGATCCTCATGATCGTGATGGCTCCCCTGGTCACGACTCTTATGATCGTGGTCATGATGTTCGGGATCGCCTGCACCAGCCGCTTTCTCGCCGAAATACTTATCCGATTCAAACAAACCCACACTCAGAATGAGCGGTAGCGGTACCTGAGCATGATCGGTTCGCAAGATGCGCGCATCTCCTTTGATATCGCGCAGCTTCACTTCTAGGATGTCAGCATCGGCTTCATCAACCACATCCATCTTGTTGAGCAAAATAATATCGCCGTAGGCAATTTGGTTGTAAGCCGCTTGAGAATTAAACAAGTCCAGACTGTAGTTCTCAGCATCGACTACGGTCACAATCGAATCAAGGCGGGTCAAGTCCCGCAGCTCAGTGCCTAAAAAGGTCAGTGCCACCGGCAGCGGATCTGCCAGGCCAGTGGTCTCTACCACCAGATAGTCAATTTTATCTGAGCGCTCTAAAACCTTGTAGACCGCTTCTAGCAGGTCGTTGTTAATCGTGCAGCAAATGCAGCCATTGCTCAGCTCCACCATGTTTTCGTCGCCGGTGGTAATCAGCAGGTCATTATCAATGCCGACCTCCCCAAATTCATTCACCAGCACCGCCGTTTTCAGCCCTTCCTGATTGGTCAAAATGTGGTTGAGCAGCGTCGTTTTGCCGCTGCCCAAAAAACCGGTAATGATAGTGACCGGCAGGCCGTGCTTGGAAGCGTCCATTGACGGGTTAGGCGCAATCGTCGTAGCAGTCATATAAATGCTGTGAGTTGAATGAGCAGTGGGAATGGCTTTAGGAATCAATTATCACGCATCTACCAAAAATTGAGCGGTTAAATTGACGATAGTTAAAAACTAATTGCTAGAAAAGCAACTTTGTTAGGCGAGTTTCAATCTACTATTGAGTTTGCCTTCAGCCATCGTTTCAGGCGTCTGTCCCCTTTAGTTAGGTCTCATGAGCGTAGCCATTTACAACACGCTTTCTCG
This sequence comes from Phormidesmis sp., assembly GCA_049646425.1. Classification (GTDB taxonomy): domain Bacteria; phylum Cyanobacteriota; class Cyanobacteriia; order Phormidesmidales; family Phormidesmidaceae; genus Phormidesmis. The sequence goes on from JBARVU010000156.1 coordinate 5,215, forward strand.
TCAAAAGGAAGCCTTCAAGACCCTTCTGCCGAACCAAGTGAAGATGTACTGCTGCGGTGTGACGGTCTATGACTACTGCCATTTGGGTCACGCTCGTTCGTACATTGTGTGGGATACGGTACGCCGGTATCTGAACTGGCGCGGCTACGATGTGCGCTACGTGCAAAATTTTACCGATATCGACGATAAAATTCTCAACCGGGCACACCAGGAACACTCCTCTATGGAAGCAGTGGCGAAAACATACACCGCCGCCTACTTTGAAGACATGGCCCGGCTGAACATTCTAGAGGCCGATGAATATACCTACGCCACTCATACAATCGACGGGATCAAGCGACTCATTCACGAGTTAGAGCAAAAGGGCTATGCCTATCCAGCGCAGGGCGATGTGTACTACTCAGTACGAAAGTTCGAGGGCTACGGGAAGCTGTCTGGCCGTAAGCTAGAAGATATGCAAGCAGGTGCGAGCGGTCGCGTAGACGCCCAGGAAACCCTCAAGCAAGATCCCTTCGATTTTGCGCTGTGGAAATCGGCCAAGCCAGATGAGCCCGCTTGGGAGTCGCCTTGGGGCAAGGGACGTCCGGGCTGGCATATCGAGTGCTCGGCGATGGTGCGCGATCACCTCGGTGACACCATCGATATTCACGTCGGCGGCGCAGACTTACAGTTCCCTCACCACGAAAATGAAATCGCCCAGTCCGAGGCGGCGACCGGTCAACCGCTGGCCACCTACTGGATGCACAACGGCATGGTGAACGTCGGCGGCACCAAAATGTCTAAGTCTTTGGGCAACTTCACCACCATTCGCGCCCTGCTCGATGCTCCTGATGCCCCCGAACCCATGGCGATTCGCATGTTCGTCTTGCAGTCGCAGTACCGGATGCCGCTAGATTTTACTGAGGGGGCGATCGCTGCTGCCACCAACGGCTGGGCCACGCTCAATGAAGGACTGAACTTTGGCGCTCAATATGGCGAAAAAATAGGCTGGAGCGAAAGCGAAGAGCTAGATGAATCCGCCGTCCAGCAGTTTCAAACCTCAATGGACGATGACTTTAACACACCAGGCGCCATTGCCGTCCTCTTCGGCCTTGCCAAAGAGCTTCAGCGCCAGAGCAACCTGATCGTCCACGAAGGCAATCCCGATACCGATCCGGCTATCCTGCAGCGGCAGTGGCAAACGCTGGTACAGCTCGCTCAAGTTTTAGGACTAGAAGCCCAGGCAGTTGAGATATCGTCAGCGTCAAACGACATCAGCGACGCTGACATTGCCGCCAAGATCCAGCAGCGTACCGCCGCTAAGCAAGCGAAAAACTACGCTGAAGCCGATCAGATCCGCAAGGAGCTTAGTGCCCAAGGAATTACGCTAATCGATAAACCCGGTGGGGTAACGACCTGGCACCGTTAGCCGGCACACCTTGACTATAAAAATGGATACCCTATGCTGGAATTTATTACTCTGCCTAATGGCAAACTGCCGCCCGTTGCGCCTTATTCTCACGCCGTGCGAGCAGGTGACTTCTTATTTGTCACCGGCCAGCTAGCTGAAGACCCGGACACCGGTGAGGTTATCAGAGGGTCTATCGAAGCTCAAACCGAGCGGGTAATGGCTAATTTGCAATTGGTTTTAGAGCACGCCAATACTGGCTTTGAAAAGGTCGTGATGTCCCGCATTTTTGTCACCGACTTTCGCTATTACGAAACTGTGAACCGCGTCTATGCCAGCTATTTTACGGCGGGGCGATACCCTGGGCGTACCACCGTTGGCGTGACGGCGCTCGCTGGGTTCGGGGAGGTCGAAATTGACTTAATTGTTTATTGTGGCGATTGAGCTATCCCCACAGGCAAAGGGTCATCGACCGAGATCTTCGAGATCTTCTAAGTCTTCGAGATCTTGAACGGCCGATAAATCTAAACACAGCTCCTGAAAAGCCTGGTTGCGAGTTTTCCGAGAGGTGCGCCGATACTTCTTGGCCTCTAAGCGAGGCTCATTGAGCACTTTGCCATCTTCTACCATCTTTGTTTTTTCAGTCGCTTCTACATCAGGCTGCTGTGATCGCGTTTGCTGGTAGCGAATCACCTCTTCCAGCATCGTCAGATAGTGTTCGTACCGCTCCCAGTCTCCTCTCGCCACACAGCCGGGCTCGTCGCGATGCAGGCAGTTGCTAAACTGACAGGTCTCTTCTGCTAGTTGCTGACGAATCTCGGGGAAATAGCCGCTTAGCGCCTCTGGCGTACCGACAATATCCGGGTGGTTAAATCCCGGCGTGTCTGCCAGGAACCCGCCGCCGGGCAGCTCAAATAGCTCCACATGACGGGTCGTATGCCGGCCCCTACCCAATTTCCCAGACACTGCGCTTACCCGTAGGCTCTGCTCAGGAATCAGTCGATTGGTCAAACTGGATTTCCCCACGCCCGAGGGGCCAGCAATGACCGTAATTTTGCCCTGTAGCTCAATTACTAAGTCAGTCCGCACTTCGGCATCTTCGCGGATGCTTGTCATCAGAGGTCGGTAGCCCCACCCAACTAATCGCCGGTGCCAGTGATCAGCGATCTCGCTAGAGACCAGATCCCGCTTGTTCAGGCAAAGCGTCGTCGCCAGCCCGGTAGATTCGGCTTTGACCAGGAAACGGCTGAGTTGGTGAGGGTCTAGGGCTGGTTCTGCCATTGCAAACACCAGCAAAATCTGATCGGGGTTGGCAACCGGCGGGCGATCTAAAAATTTCTGACGGGGATAAACGGTGGCGATCGCTCCTCGCATGCCCTGCCAGTCGGGTTCTTCTACAGCAACGTGATCGCCCACCATAATCTGCTGCCCGAGTTTTTTTAGCAGCGATCGCCGAATACACAGCAACACAACCGGCAACGATATCTCATCCGACCGCCTACCAAATAGTTCAGCGAGCGCGGACGAATCATCCAGCTGCACCGAATAGTAATTAGCCTGAATAGAAATCACCGTTCCCAACCAGGCAGGCGCTACCGGAGTCTGATGACGAACGCTCACAGACTCGCCGGACGGCGGACCTGCACCGCAAAATACTCAGAGCGGTCGTCAATCACCTCTATTCCGTAGCCGTCCATCTTTAAGCTGTCGGGTACCTGTTCGATGGGTTCTCCCGGATCCAGCCACACTTCCAGCAGCGAACCCGGCGGCATTTTCTCCAGCTTGAGCTTCGTACGCACAAAATTCAAGGGGCAAGGCGTTCCTCGCAAATCCAACTGCTCATCGGCCACAGCGGAACCCTCTTCGCAGCCTGGTACAAGCATCTCTGAAGATCACAGCAGTAGCGCTACCCATTGAATAGCCCTCCCAAAAAGCCTTCTTTCTTACCCTTTCCCACAATGTCACCGCGAACCTCCGCCAGCTTCGTGAGCAGCTCTCGCTCGTCCGCTTTAATTCGAGTCGGAATATCCACCTTCACGGTAATAAGATGCTTCCCTCGGCTGACCGGATTGCCCAACCGGGGCACCCCCCGACCTTCTAACGAGAGCACCGTATTTGGCTGAGTCCCAGCCGGCACCTGCAAAGCTACTTTGCCGTCTACCGTTTCGACATCCAGCTCGCAGCCTAAAATTGCCTGCAGGTAGCTCACCTTCAAGTCGGAAAGAATATTAATGCCATCCCGCCTAAACTTAGCATCGTCGTTAACGACGAGATAAACATACAAATCTCCCGGTTGACCGTTACGCTTACCGGCATCCCCTTCTCCAGAGACTCGCAGGCGAGTGCCGTTTTCGACCCCTGCAGGCACCGTGATTTTGAGCTTTTTGGTGGTTTGCTGTTGGCCACTGCCGCCGCAGGTTTCACAGCGATCTTCGACGACTTCACCACTGCCATTGCAGGTCGGGCAAGCCGACACCTGGTTAAAAATTCCAAAGGGCGTGCGCGTGGCTCTTCTCACCTGACCGGCCCCGTTACAAGTCGAGCAGGTGCGCGGTCGAGTACCCGGCTTGGCCCCAGAGCCGCTGCAAGTCTCACAGGTTTCTAAATGGCTGATTCTAATTTCTTTCTCGCCCCCAAACACGGCCTCCTTAAAGTCCAGCCTGAGGTTAAGCTTTAAATCGTCTCCCCGTAGGGGGCCACGGCGGCGCTGCTGACCGGGCTGCCCCGAAAATCCATTAAAGAAAGTCTCAAAGATATCGGCAAATCCACCCATATCTTGAAAGTCCTGGAAGCCGCCACCCGTTGCCGCCGCGCCGCCTACGCCCGCTTCGCCAAAGCGGTCATACCTGGCCCGCATCTCTGGTTCTGACAGCACTTCATAGGCGCGGCTGACCTCTTTGAAGGTCTCTTCAGCGCCTGCGTCTTTATTGACGTCAGGGTGATATTTACGCGCTAACTTACGGTAGGCGCGCTTAAGCTCATCTTGCTCGGCATTGCGCGAAACCCCCAGGGTCTCGTAGTAATCACGGGCCATAAAACGTCAATCAAAAAAGAGAACTAGCAGGTCAGAAATCAACACGCATTGAACTATTGTATAGCAACCACCGAGGATGGATGAGTGCGCTCGTGAACCACTATTACTTTTCCAATACTTTTGCTTAGTTTTGACGATGCCTGAGTAGAAGACCAACCCTTCACAGGTAGCCAACGCGCTTACTCAATTGCCTCGTAGTCGGCCACGACCGTAGAGTCGACATCAAACTCACCTTCAGCAGCATTTCCACCGTTAGGCACCGCCGCTACGGTTGCCGGGACGGCCTCAGACTCAACTGGTGTGTCCTCTGGCTCTGGCTCATCATCAGCCTCACTCGCTGCTGGCGTCATATGAGCACCGGGCATGGCATCGCGGATGTCGGCATCGCTATCGCGATTGACCTGACGGTACATCCCCGCACCAATATTAAAGACGGCCTGCTGTAAAGCTTCTAGTTTTTGGGTGAGGTCGGCCGGCTGAATGGCTCGGTCAGCGATCGCTGCTCTCAACGACACCGCTGCCGCCTCAGCCTGTAATTTGAGATCTTCAGAAACCGTCTCCGCACCGTCGCGCATCGCCGCCTCATAGCTATAGAAGAGCGCATCGGCCCGGTTCTGCAGCTCTGCGATGAACTTCCGCTGCTCATCTTCGCCTGCGTACAGTTCAGCTTCATCCTTCATGTGAGCAACTTCGTCTGGCGAGAGGCCGCCCCGGTTCGTGATCTTAATACTTTGCTCGCGATTAGTCCCGCGATCTTTAGCGGCTACCTGCAAAATACCGTCAGCATCAATTTCAAAAGACACCTCGATTTGAGGCACTCCTCTGGGTGCCGGTGGAATCCCGGTCAGTTCAAATCGTCCCAGGCTCTTATTATCACGAGCCATGGCACGCTCACCTTGAAGGGCATGCACCTCCACAGACATTTGTCCGTCCGTCGCGGTTGAAAAGATCTGAGTTTTGCTGGTCGGAATCGTCGTATTGCGCTCGATGATTTTAGTGAAGACTTCGCCCAGGGTCTCAATCCCCATCGACAGCGGAGTCACATCTAGCAACAGCAAATCTTTGACTTCACCGCCCAGTACACCGGCTTGGATAGAAGCGCCTAGCGCGACAGCCTCATCCGGGTTCACCGACCGATCAGGCGACTGCCCCCCAAAGAAATCAGTAATTGCCGTCTGTACCGCCGGAATGCGAGTGGATCCACCCACTAGCAGAATCCGATCAATCTGGTCGGCAGCCAGGTCGGCGTCTTTGAGCGCCTGCTTCACGGGCTCCAGAGTATCCTCGATCAAAGTCGCTGCTAGTTCTTCAAACTGCGATCGTGCCAGCGTCATTTCCAAATGCTTGGGTCCGGTCTCATCGGCGGCAATAAACGGCAGGTTGATAGACGTTTTGGCCATGCTTGAGAGCTCGACCTTGGCCTTTTCAGCCGCTTCTCGAACCCGCTGCAGAGCCATGCGATCCGTCGTTAGATCCATCCCTTCTTGCTGCTGAAAGGTCTCTGTCATCCAGGTGACAATGCAGTTATCAAAATCGTCCCCGCCCAGATGATTGTTGCCAGAAGTCGCCTTGACCTCAAAGACACCGTCCCCTAGCTGCAAAATGGAGACATCAAAGGTACCTCCGCCCAAATCGAACACCAGGACAGTTTGATCTTGATCCTGCTTATCTAGTCCATAGGAGAGTGCTGCTGCCGTAGGCTCATTGATAATTCTCAGCACTTCCAGCCCGGCAATCGTGCCCGCATCCTTAGTCGCCTGCCGCTGGGCATCGGTAAAGTAGGCCGGTACGGTGATCACAGCTTGAGAAACCGCTTCACCCAGATAGGCTTCTGCATCTTTTTTTAGCTTTTGCAGCGTCATTGCCGAAATTTCTTGCGGGGTGAAGCTCTTGGTGCGAATCATTACATCGACCGTGTCATCCTTACCGCGAGTGCAGTTGTAAGGAACCCGCGATCGCTCGGCTTCGGTATCATCCCAGCGCCGACCAATAAACCGCTTGATGCTGTACACCGTATTCTCAGCGTTGGTGACTGCCTGCCGCTTAGCTAATTGTCCAACGAGGCGATCACCCCCCTTTGCGAACCCCACGATACTCGGGGTTGTGCGGCCTCCCTCAGTATTAGGAATCACCACTGGTTTACCGCCTTCGAGCACAGCTACGCAGCTATTTGTAGTTCCCAAGTCAATGCCAATAACTTTTCCCATAATCCGCTCGGATAGCTCAATGAAGGTAGGTGGCCACTTGCGTGATGCCGCCTCTCAGAGACCGCTACAAGCGGTTGACGCTCAACCGCTCAAAAGCTCCCTAAGAAGACGCCGTATCTTTTGATAGTCGCTTCACACCACCAGTCACCGGTCACTAAACCATCGGCCTGCCATAAGGACGCTCACTGCGGCAGCGCTTTTTCGAAAGTAGGCACAGGCATCAAGCCTCGGGTACCGACTCATCAGGTTCAGCAGAAGGATCTAGCGGTGTAGCCACTTTGACCATGGCATGTCGCAAGACACGCTCCCCTAAAACATACCCACGGACGAACTCATCAATAACAGTTCCTTCCGGATACTGGTCAGTTGGCTCACGCATGACAGCCTCGTGCAAGTTAGGGTCAAACTCCTGCCCTTCGGAGCGCATGGGAGATACGCCAAGCTTCTTAAGCGCTTCGACTAGCTGCTTATAAACGCCCTGATAGCTCTTATGAATGGTCATTTCTCCCTCATTTTGAGGTTTGATCTGCGATCGGGCTCGCTCGAAGTTATCTACCACTTCCAACAGGGCGCTGATCGTATTGCACTTGACCTTAAATTCCTCGTTTTCACGTTCAGTGGCAGTGCGCTTCCGAAAATTGTCCAAATCAGCTGTCAATCGAGTGAACTGGCCAGTACGATCTTCCAGCTGAGCCTGCGAAGCCTCTAACTGCTGCTGTAAAGCGGCCCTAGCACCCGCTTCTGCCGCGAATGCATCTTCCGCCGAAATATCATCTGACAGCGGATCTGAGTCTGCACTGGCCTTCTGACTCTCAGCTTCTGCCTCCAAAGACTCCAAATCAATGTCAGCCGAAGCATCCTCTATCCGCAGCTCTTCGATATTCTCCGGACTCTCATCACGTCCCGGCTGCTGGTTGTCATTGGTATCCGCATCCATCATCACTATAAAAAATCTCCACTCCCGGCAGCTCAACGCAGAACACTGTACACCTGGTTGCAAGCCTAAAACTCGCTCGACAAACCAGAATAGATAGATACTACCTGAGCCTATTTACCCTGTCTATATTAGGAGGCTACGTGGTAATTGGGGAGCGGTTTTCCGTAACGGTTTTCCCTCATCTCTATAGCTCATAAGCTTTCGCATCAAGCATTATCCATCTGCCGGTAATTTTATTACTGGCAAAAATGTCAGTCTGTGTAGTGGTTTTGGCTTTGTGGGCACACTGATGTGAGATTTCTTCGCATCGACCATGACAAACACCTCATCCGCGCGGAAGGCACTCGTCCTACAAAAGAGCTTTTCGCCTTTTAGCAGCAAGCTCATTCAAGCAGGCTTTGTAGACGGTAGCCAGATGCAGCAAGCACTGGTCGAAAGTCGTAAGACAGGGCGCACGCTCACTGACGTTTTAGAATCGATGACTGGCAAGGCGCTCACGCCAGAGCTCCTGCGTCAGTACAAGAAACAGCAGCTTTTCGAACTTAAGATTCTCTACGGCGTGGAGTCACTTGACCCAGAGGTAGAGAGCGTCTCTAGCGATCAAATCACCGATCTAATCGGCAACTTGATCCCGGTAGACATTTGTCGCCGTCATCGACTGTTTCCGCTCTCTCAAGTCGGAGCAGGTGACGATTGCTCTGTTCTAGTAGCAATGGTTGATCCGGAGAATCTGGAGGCGCAAGATGATCTGATCCGCATTCTCAGGCCGAAAAATATTCAGCTGCGGCGTATGGTCATCACCGTTGAAGACTATCAGCGGCTGATGGCAAAATATCTAGATGATCAAGTTGCCAGAGAAAAGCAGGAAGAACTCGAAAGAAAAAATAGGCCGGTCGAAGTCAAAACCGATCTGGAAGATTTAAACCTGGATGGCGGAAATCTAGAAGAAGTTGCAGAAGAAGACGCCGATCTTGGAGCGGCCCTTCAAGATGCGGGCGCTGCGCCGGTGATTGCACTGGTCAACAAAATCCTGGTGAAAGCGCTACAAGAAGATGTCTCTGATATTCACGTTGAGCCCCAAGAAGAAGCTCTACGCATTCGCTTTCGCAAAGATGGCGTCCTGCAAGAGGCGTTACCGCCCCTGCCCAAAAAAGTCATTCCAGCGGTAACCGCCCGCTTCAAGATTATTGCTGAGCTCGATATTGCCGAGCGCCGCCTCCCTCAAGACGGCAGAATTCGCCGAGTATTCCAGGAGCGCAAGGTAGACTTTCGAGTCAGTACGCTACCGAGTCGCTACGGTGAGAAAGTCGTCCTGCGAATTCTAGATAACTCGGCAACGCAGTTGGGCCTAGACAAGCTCATCACCGATGATGAAACGCTGCATATCGTCCAGGACATGGCCAAACGTCCGTTTGGACTCATCCTGGTCACTGGCCCGACTGGCTCGGGTAAAACCACAACGCTGTACTCCGTGCTCTCTGAGCGCAATGACCCTGGGGTAAATATCAGCACGGCTGAAGATCCAATTGAATACGCCCTGCCCGGTATCACCCAGGTACAGGTGATCAGAGAAAAAGGCATGAACTTTGCCTCTATCCTAAGAGCCTTTTTGAGACAGGATCCGGATGTGATTCTGGTAGGTGAGACCCGTGACCCTGAAACAGCCAAAACAGCGATTGAAGCGGCATTGACCGGTCACTTAGTCCTGACAACGCTACATACTAACGACGCCGCAGGCGCAGTTTCTCGACTCGGAGAGATGGGGGTTGAGCCATTTCAGGTATCGAGTTCTTTGATTGGGGTGCTGGCTCAGCGACTGGTGCGTCGAGTCTGCGATGAATGCCGCGTCAGCTACCGGCCCACCCCCGAAGAACTTGCCCGGTTTGGCATGACGGCCACCAGCGACCACGAACTGACGTTGTACAAAGCAAACCAAATCCCCTCTGATCAGCTGAGTGAGCTTAGGGAATCAGGTCAGCTTTGCGGAAAGTGTCAAGGAGGCGGGTACAAAGGCCGTGTCGGTGTGTACGAAGTCATGCGCGTCACCGAGAGAATTCAGCAGCTGATTTCAGAAGGTGCGCCCACTGAGCAAATTAAAGAAGCCGCTGTAGAAGAAGGGATGTATACGCTCTTGGCCTACAGCTTGAATTTGGTGAAGACCGGCCAGACAACCCTGGAGGAAGTCGAGCGAGTGACCTTTACCGACAAAGGCTTGGAAGCTGAGCTTAAAGCGAAGCGAAAGAGTGTGCTCTCTTGTAGCCAGTGTAATGCTGCGCTGCACCACGAGTGGATAGATTGTCCCTACTGTCTGACACCACGCTACAAGGACTAACCCTGCAATTAGCAATCTCTCAACTTACTTTAGCTATTTACTCAAGAGGAAAATTTCATGGAACTGATGATCGAAGACTTGATGGAAGAGGTGATTGAGCGAGGCGGATCCGACCTGCATCTATCCACTGGTTTACCCCCGTATATTCGTATTAGCGGCCATCTTACGGCCACTGACCACCCTGCCATGAGTGCCGATCAGTGTCAGCGGCTGATTTTTAGCATGCTGAACAACTCGCAGCGCAAAATCCTGGAGCAGACTTGGGAGCTAGACTGTTCTTATGGGGTGCGAGGGTTAGCCCGGTTCAGGGTAAACGTGTACAAAGATAGGGGAACCTATGCTGCCTGCTTGCGAGCACTGAGCTCTAAGATTCCAAGTATGGAGGTGCTGGCGCTTCCTCCTATTGTCACTGAGCTATCGGAGAAACCGAGGGGATTGGTGCTGGTGACTGGCCCGACGGGTTCAGGAAAAACAACAACGCTCGCCTCGATGATCAACAACATCAATTTGACTCGGGCAGAACATATTTTGACGGTGGAAGATCCGATTGAATTTGTGTACGAACCGATCAAGAGCCTGATTCACCAGCGTCAGGTCGGAGAAGATACCAAGAGTTTTTCTAATGCCTTGAGAGGAGCACTGCGGGAAGACCCAGATGTGATTCTAGTCGGTGAAATGCGCGACTTGGAAACGATTTCGCTGGCGATTTCAGCGGCAGAAACAGGTCACCTGGTGTTTGGCACCCTGCACACCAGCTCAGCGGCTCAGACCGTCGATAGAATTGTCGATGTGTTCCCACCCGACCAGCATCAGCAAATCAGGGTGCAGCTTTCTAACTCACTAGTGGCCGTACTGAGCCAAACTTTGGTGAGTAAAGCGAATCCGAAGCCAGGAGAGTTTGGCCGAGTCATGGCGCAAGAAATCATGGTGATCACACCGGGTATCTCTAACATGATTCGCGAGGGAAAAACTGCTCAGATCTATGGGGCTATTCAGACGGGCGGCAGGCTGTCTATGCAGACGCTAGAGATGGCATTGGCTGACCTCTATCGGAAAAACGTCATCAGCTTTGAATCGGCGATGGCTAAGACTTCTCGTCCGGAGGAGCTTCAGCGTCTGATTGGGGGATCACCAGCCCCAGCAGCTGCCAAAGCGGGCGCTCGGTAGAGCTATTGGGAGCGCCTATCAATGAGGCGTCAGCAGTCTCCTGCCTTGAGATTGTCGTGTTTGCTACAGGCTGTGTTGCCAGAATTTAATTTGAAGACTTAAGACCTTTTAGCGATTCAACAAGAGAGAACTCATGACTACCTACGTTGTCACTGGCCGAAATACTGCTGGTAAGGCTGTCCGCCAGAAAGTGGATGCGCAGTCCCCCTCCGAGGCGCGCAATCTGATGTCGCAGCAGGGCATGCATATTCAAGACATTAAAGAGAATAGAGGTATCAGCTTTAGCATGGCTGATATCCAAACCTCGATGGCTAAGGTAACGGTGAAGGACAAAGCGGTCTTCTCCCGCCAGTTTGCGGCGCTGGTCTCTTCGGGTGTGGCGCTGGTGCGCGGTATTGGTATTTTGGCCGATCAAGGCCCTAATCCTAAGCTGAAGGCAGCTTTGCAGGGGATCAATGCCGACGTACAGCAGGGCACCAACCTCTCTGACTCAATGAGGAAGCATCCTAAGTGTTTTGACAACCTGTATGTAAGTATGGTTCAGGCTGGAGAGGTAGGCGGTGTGCTCGATGAAGTGCTGAATCGCTTGGCCAAGCTGCTAGAAGACCTCAACCGGTTGCAGAACCAAATTAAGTCAGCAATGGCTTATCCAGTGACGGTCGGTTTTTTGGCGACGACCATTTTTATCGGGATGACGGTATTTTTGCTGCCGATTTTTGCTGAGATTTTTGAAGATTTGGGAGCACCGCTGCCGCTGTTTACGCGGGTGCTAATGGCGATTAGTAAGATGCTGCGAACCTGGTATCTCACCTTGGGGCTAATTGGCGTCATCAGCGCCTTGGTATTTATTTACAAGCAGTATTACAAGACGCCTGTCGGTCGGGTAACGATGGATGGCTTTTTCTTGAAAATGCCGCTGTTTGGTGATTTGGCACAGAAGTCGGCAACGGCTCGGTTTTGCCGGACTTTTGGCTCGCTGTCGCGCTCGGGGGTGCCAATTTTGACGGCGCTGGAGATTGTGCGAGATACCTCGGGAAATCAGGTGATTGCGAATGCGATCGCTTCAGCCCAAACAGAAATTCAGTCGGGCGGAATGATTAGCCTCGCCTTGCAGGAGCATGGAGTGTTTCCAGTCATGGCCATTCAGATGATCAGCATTGGAGAGGAAACCGGTGAGCTAGATCAGATGCTAATGAAGGTAGCGGACTTTTATGAGGATGAGGTAGAGCAGGCAGTAAAGGCGCTGACCAGCATTATGGAGCCGATTATGATTGTGGTGCTAGGCGGTATGGTGGGTTCGATTCTGGTAGCGATGTATCTGCCGATGTTCTCAGTGATGGATCACTTGGGATAGACTTCTTTGGGGTAGCTGGTCGGAGTTGGGCTGTGAATATTGTCGGTAGGATTTCTAGTATCTGCCGCCTAGTCTAAGCAAAATCTATCGGCACTGAGATTCTGAACTCTTTGAGATTTGAGACAGTTAGCCCCGTTGCAAATACTGCGGCATATCGCAAGTCGACAAAGTCTCAACCTTTCGTATCGATCATATGATCCCTTCGGTAGCCGGAGGGATCACAACAGGCGCCACCAGCCCTGGCATTGCAAATGCCATCCATTTCATCAGCTGGAGCAATACTCCCTTTCGATGCCTTTGTTAGCTTCAGTAACGACTATTCCGTTAGGCAATAT
>JBARVU010000157.1:0-6416 GCA_049646425.1 Phormidesmis sp.
CGGGGCGGTGTATGGACGGTGGTGGGGCACGCTGTGGTCGGTCATCGGTGCGACCTCGGGGGCGATTGCTGCCTTTTGGCTGGCTCGCTACCTGCTTCACGACTGGGTTAAGCAGCGCTTCCACCACCGCCCCCTGCTGCAAAAGCTCAACCATACGCTGGGCCAGAACACGCTGAGCTGCGTATTAATCGTTCGGTTTTCGCCGGTCTCCCCCTTCAACGTTGTCAACTTTGCTTTCGGGCTCCTGCCAGTCCCGCTGGGCACCTACGCGGTAGGGACCCTGATCGGCATTATCCCTGGGACGTTAGCCTACACCTGGTTAGGGGTGACGGGGGCAGAAGCCCTCAGCGGCGAGAGCTTACTGCCCTTGTTTGGCTGTTTGATGGGGCTTATGCTGCTTTCGGCGCTGCCAGTTTTCATTCGTCACCGTAAATCCTTACGGAAGCGGTGTGATTGACTACAATTTGAGCGGTGTGCTTAAGAGATAGCTCAGGATAACTGTGGACAACCGATCCCACCCGACTCATTCAGACAAACGCCCTGCTCGTTCTAGCAGTGACCCTCAGCGAATTATTCGGCTAGTTGTTTTAGCTGTGCTGTGTTTTACGCTAGCGATCGCCCTCCCTTTTCTCGGGCCAGTGCTAATTTTCCCGACTATCTTGGCTCACAACGATGGCTCTGCTCCGGTGGTGGTCGATGGCCGATCTATCTTTCGGGTCGCTGATACGGCCACCACCGCTAGCGCCGATGCCCGCGCCGCCCTGATTGGCCGCAATCTACAAAAATTTGCCAATCAGCAGCAGCAGCCAGAAATCAACGTCGAAGTCACCAAACAAGGCAGTTTAGCAACTGTGGATCTGGGCTATCCCACCCTAGAAGACCCTAAGACAGCCTTCGACTTTACTGTCACCCAAGACGACACCACCGACACCCTAACCCCAGAAGTACAGGCGCAAATTTGGGCAGAGGACTTGAAAGAGACCTTTGCTCAAGCCAAACAGCAGCGCCAGCGCGACTATATCCGGCTTCACCTATGGCAAGTTTTCGTCGTGCCAGTGGTTGCGGCGATCGCTCACTGGCTAGCCGGGTTACTCTGGCGCGGCCATTTGCGTCGCTTTCTGCAGTCGCTAATGATGGAAGGCAAAGACGACAAGGGAACGTTCACAGCGGTCAATCTCTTTCTAAACGCTACGCTGCTGCTTTTACGGATCGGCATCTGGATTGGTGCTTTTCTCTATGCCACCAATCTCTTTCCCAATACCCGGCAGTTCAGTCAGCGGGTAATCTCTCAGCTCAGCGACTCCTTTACCGCCGAAACCATCCCGCTGGGCAACGCGCCGATCTCTATTTTAGATATTTTCCGGGTGTTAATACTGGTCTTACTGGTCACCATCGCTGCCGGTGTGACCTCGAATATTCTCAAGCGCCGAGTGCTGCAAGAGACCGGTATCAACCGAGGGGTGCAAGAGGCGATCTCCATCATCCTCCGCTACACCCTGATTTTTGTCGGCGTCATCATCGTCCTGCAGGCATCAGGCATTAACCTAAGCTCGCTCACCCTGCTGGCCAGTGCCCTCGGCGTCGGTGCAGGTCTCGGCCTGCAAAATATCGTCAAAGACATTGGCAGCGGCCTAGTGCTCGTTTTTGAGCGACCCGTTCAAGTCGGTGAATTTGTGCAAATTGGGGAGCAAACCGGTACAGTTGAGCGCATCGGTGCCCGCTCTTCTGAGATTCGCACCCTTGATCAAGTCTCTATTATTGTGCCAAATTCGCAGTTTCTAGAAAATGAAGTCGTTAACTGGAGTCACCGCAACCCCATTTCTCGCATTCGCATTCCGGTCGGTGTCGCCTACAAATCTGACCCAGAGCAGGTTCGTAGACTACTTTTGCGCACCGGCAATCAGCATCCTGATGTCTTAGCTGCGCCGCCTGCTCTAGTACTCTTTCGCGAGTTTGGCGACAGCGCACTTCTGTTCGATCTGCTGGTATGGGTCGCTCAGCCCAGTCGCCAGTACATTATCAAAAGCGACTTATTCTTTATGCTAGCTAAGGCTTTACGTGAAGAAGGGATCGAAATTCCCTTCCCCCAGCGCGACGTGCATATGATTTGGCATGAGCGACCGACTCAAACAGACTTGCCCGACGATAGCAATGAATAGCGCAACAAGAAGCGACAAAGATACATATTCGTAAGCGTTTTCTTCAAAAAAACAACATACATCTCCTGCGCATAAGCAGTGATAATACGTACAAGGGTGCGTATCATTTCATACGCGTAAGCTATCTGAAGGATTAGCCTGAAAACTGCTAGCTACGCCTCAAACCGAGAGTAATTTCTACCATGGCTGCTTTTCCCCTCTTTGCAATCTTTGCTATTTTTGCGTTTATCAGCATTCACTCTGCTATCTTTCCGAAAAGGCCGCCGGAGAAGTCTGCTGCTGTTCGATATGGTGAGGCTTTTGAAGAACTTCTTAAAAAATAAATAGAATCGCGGCGTCAGGACTCAATCTGACGCTGCATGGCCATTCACTCAGCTTGAGTCTAGGCGTCCGGCGTGATCGCCGCCTTCAGCTCAGCGCAAAATTCACCCACGGCTGCAAGTCCAGCTTCCGCCGACCCTTCTGACAATCGCTTCACAATCGCACTGCCGACAATCACCCCATCTGCACCCCAGTGCTTTAGCTGCTTAGCCTGGGCTGGGTCAGAGACGCCAAAGCCCACGCCAATGGGCTTATCGGTCAGGCCGTGTAGCTCTGTCAGCAAGCCTTCTACGCGGCTGGCCACTTCCTGTCGAACCCCGGTCACACCGGTGACGCTGACCAGGTAGACAAAGCCCTGAGAACGGTCGGCGATCGCCCGAATCCTCTCCTCAGGCGAAGTCGGTGCCACCAGCAAAATCACGTCAATCCCGATCGCAGCAGCAGGCTTTAGCAGCCCATCCATTTCTTCCAGCGGCAGGTCAGGCACCAGCAGACCGCGCACGCCCGCTGCATAAATATCCTTGAGGAAAGTCTCAATTCCCCGATTCAAAATGGGGTTGTAATAGGTAAACAGCACAATCGGCGCGGATAGCGAGGGGCTGACTTCTTTCACGACTGTGAGCACTGCTGCTAAATTCACCCCGCGCTGCAACGCCCGAGTTGCCGCCGCCTGAATCGTGGGGCCATCGGCCAGCGGATCTGAATAGGGTACGCCGATCTCGATGATGTCGGCACCGTTGCGGTCTAGCACCTGCAGCGCTTTGGCCGTCGTCTCTAAATCGGGATCACCCGCCGTAATAAATGGGATCAGCGCGCACTCACCGCGATCGCGCAGCCGACTAAACTGTTCTCTAACAGATACCATACACACATCATCAGTGCAGCCTGCACCGGCTCAATACAACCAACCAGACAAAATCTCAACCAACCTTAGCAGCGCTTACGAAGCCGACTCCGCCGACTCTTTTGTCAGTCGTTCTTGGGTGAGTCGTTCTTGCTCAATTTCAGCTTGGAGCTGGGCTAGCGCCTCCGGACTCATTTCTGAGAGCCGCTTTTGCAGCACGGCCTCCTCGTAGTCTTCCAATTGCTGGTGATAGGTCATTTTTTTACCCAGCGCTCTCGCCAGGTACGTACCCGTCCAGCCCAGTAGCCCGGCGACCAAGACAACCTGACTCCAAATCCCTGCCGACAGGCCGTCTAACCCTACCCACGAAAACACGAGATACAGCAGGCCGCCTGCGGCAAAAACACCCACGCCAATTCCAACTACGTCAATTCGTCGCATCCGGTGCCTCTGCTACCATTTCCACCTCAGCCTAAACTTCGCGCCGCTTAGGCCGAAAGTTCAAAAATGGACTGAGCAGCAGGCAGCCAGGAAAGAAAACAAACACCAGCGCGTAGAGTCCGAGCCGCTCTATCGAACCCGCCTCATGAAACCGCTCCTTGAGATAAAACATCAAAGCAGCCGGAATAATTAATAAATACAGCCCCCCCAATACGGCATAGGCGGCTAGGCCAAGTAGCGTAGAGGTCTCAAGTGCGGGAAATGTCATCTTCAGGCGCTATGAATAATGGGGCTGGTGAAGGTACAGGGATTAGAAGCCAATGTAGATTCCTCCTTGACTATTGTAAAGCGCTCGCTGCGATTCCAGCGCATCTTTATGATTAGATGCTTTCATCGATTGTCTGGCCTGGCTGATCAAAACTGATTTGCCTGCAAAACCGGTTGCATCCAAGCCCGCTTGGTGGTGGAATGGTTATCTGGCGAACTTGGCTACAATCAAGTTTGCGCTTTTGAAGGGGGCGTGGCGGAATGGTAGACGCTGCGGACTTAGGAATCTGGGCCTTGATAGAGAAATTTATCAAGTGGAAGCTCTCAAATTCAGGGAAACCTAAGCTGACGGTTAAAGCGCCTAGAGCGCCGCTGGCAGTACGGCAATCCTGAGCCAAGCGCTTTGGTAGTATGAAGTATGAATGATGAAGGCGAAATTTAAACTCATCGTTCATCGTTCATCCCTCTGCCTTTCAAAGTGAAGGTGCAGAGACTCGACGGGAGCTACCCTAACGTTTAGCCGAGGGTAAAGGGAGAGTCCAATTCTCAAAGCTGTCAGGCTTCATTTCGCAGAATTTCTGAGGAGTGGTTCTGTAGGCAGCAGCAGCGAAAGCTGTGGGAGAATGAAAATCCGTTGACTGTAAAAGTCGTGAGGGTTCAAGTCCCTCCGCCCCCATCTCTAGAAAATTGAAGTACGAAGAAATCTAATCCAAAGAGGTCAGATACCACTTTCAGGCTATACGACGGGCAATCTAGACATAGTCTTAGTTGCCCAGGTATTGCAGCGATGGTAAACGGCGCGTTTCAAGATTCAGAGCTTGGCAGGGGCGATTCTTCTGAGCAGAAGCTTCATCAACCGCTTCATCAACCGACCATTACCGATGTAGCAGAGGGGCAAAAGCCACCAGCCTTTCACCTAGCTCAGCAGCAAATTTACGACGACTTGCTAGAGTCTGTTCGTAAACGGTCTCCTGCAGAAGCCCTGGCAGATTTTGAAGCGACCTTCTTTAACGCCAGCACTTCTTCTAGCCCTAGCGTTTCGCTGTTCTTCGACAAAGTTCTGTTTGCCAACGACGAAGCTGAGTTTCGCAATACGTTAAAGCGTGCCTGCTATATCTTTGTCAACAATTGGGATGTTGCCCGTCAGGGTGACATGCTGCATGCGCTGCTATCGCTTTTTCAGCAGCCCAACTTCACCAAAGCTGCCGGTTCTCCAGCTACCAGTTCTCCTAAATATGCACGCCTCAGTCAGTGGCTATCTAACTTTAGCAACAGCTCAGATTTTGAGGAGCTCAAGCTATTTGCTATTCAGCGCATTGGCCCGACTCAGCCCGGCAGTTGGAGTACCCGCTATGTTGCCTATCAGCTGATTGCCCAGCACGTTGATGAGCATAATTCTCTGGAGCAGCGGGCAGCCGCTCGTGCCCTATCGCGACGGCTTAAGAACAAGTTCAAGCACGACCTGGCTATGTACACAGCCTTTTCACAAGACTCTGTCCGGCTTAATCACAAGTACATGAATCCAACTGTGTTGGGCGATGAGGTGCTCAGGCTGATTAAGACCATACTGATGCGTCGAGGCCGGTTTAGCTATCGCAATATTGCGCGTCTTTTTCAACAGCAAACTTACGACAGCGAATACCAGGACTATAAAGAAAGTCTGTTCGACTACCTGTGCTTCTCAATTAGCCAGCCAGAGGTGCTGACTCTATTAGAAACAGACCTGGCTGGCAAGCTGCCTCAGCTCTATCGAGAAGACAGCGCAAAAGCAACGGATCCGTCACTGCGGTTGAGAACCTGCAATCGCCTGATAGATCACCTCACAACGGAGGACAGGCAGCATCCCTCTGAACTGTTTGTGCAGCTACTCTCCTTGGGGAACCCGCTCAACGTTGTGATCCTGCTGCTGAAGATCGTTTTGATTTCGCCCAATTCGCAGCTTTATGTAGAGGCGCGTCTGGCTGATTTGATCAGCTACTACAAGCCCTTCATGGAAGCTGAATGTCGAAGTATTATTCAGTTTTTAGAAATCTGTAGCGTTACCTTCGCTATCTACAGCGATAACGTCGAATATAACCTGGTGAAAGTGTCCGCTAAGCAGAGCGGCCCGCAGAAAAGGCTGGCACCGGCAGATACCCTCAGAGCGCCTGACGCTATGGCAGAGTTTCGGATTTTTTCACAGAGCTTTAGAGCTGCTCAGAAACGCTCCAAACTGGCCTTTGAGCAGCCCGACAGCTAAGTTCCCCGGCGGTTAGAACAGCTAGCGAAGCGTCAAACCTAAAAGTTTGACCCCCCATTCCCCTATCCATCAGCCCCCGCCTGTGCCGATATGGTCTATAGCGGCTGCCATTGCGGCCTGATGCACCTGTTGCCAGGGGGCTGTG
>JBARVU010000158.1:0-4916 GCA_049646425.1 Phormidesmis sp.
CCACATCCAATCCCCACATATGGGGACAACAGCTCCCCACATCCGTTTGTATCTTTGAGTTATTAACACCAATCGCAATTAGAGCAGGTGATAGCAACTCCCATGAATCAACTACGCAGTTCAGCCGTAAATCATCACCCACTTGAACAGTACGAAATTTGTATCAAGGGACATCTCGATCATCGTTGGAGCGATTGGTTTGAGGGATTTGCGATCGCGCTAAAGGACAACGGTGAAACGCTGTTGTCTGGCCCAGTGGTTGATCAGGCGGCGCTCTATGGACTGTTGATTAAGATACGTGATTTGGGGCTACCACTGGTTTCAGTCATGCTTACCAAACCTGACAAAACAGAACATTCAGATATTCAAAAAGGAGAACAACCATGAATTTACAGAAACAAATGCTGACAATGGAAACGAAAGCGAAGCTCTCGACGCTGTGGATGTTTTATCTCTTCAATACGATATTTCGGGATATCCATGAATTTATTGAGCCTGGCTTCATTGAACAGGCGATGACCGGGACATTCAATGGAATTCAAATCACAGAACAACTGTTGCTGTTCGGCGGTTTCGTGGCCGAAGTACCGATCGCCATGGTGCTTCTCTCTCGACTGTTGCCTTATGGTGCAAATCGTTGGGCCAACATCATCGCTGCTGTGATTACCCTCGCGTTTGAAATTAATAACGGCACCACCGATCTAGACGATACATTTCACATGGTCATAGAAATCGCCGCTTTGTCCTTCATTGTTTGGTCGGCATGGCGGTGGCGCACCCCAGATCCCAAGCGCTACTCAACCAGTCAGGAAGTATAAAGCTTTCAAATAAACTGCCTAAATTTAGACATAATAGGAGAAATTAACGTGATTAAAGGAAGCTGTTGTTGCGGGAAAGTTCAATTCGAGTTAACTGAAGTGCCCAGTATGATGGGTACGTGCCACTGCAGCCGATGTCGAAAAGTTGGTGCTAGCACTCTCGTATTCGTCAAGGCTGAAACATTTCAGATCACTAAAGGACGCGATCAAATATCCGTCTATAAAGCTGAATCTCCTTACAAGTGTAATCGCTGTTTTTGCTCGGCCTGCGGTTCTGCACTTGGAGAGGTGTTGTCAGAAAATAATTCATTTCCTTTGGCGGTCAACTGCATAGACGGGGATATTGGACTTGAAAATAGTTTTCATGAGTTTGTTTCGGAAAAGCCAACTTGGCTCAAAATTGGCGACACTGCACAGCAATTTGATCAGCATCCGTTCAAATCATAAGTGCAGTGATCGACCGCCTCAATCTCCCCGTTCGCAACGTCCGACGGAGCACAACCTTCTACCGCCTGGTACTGTCGCCACTCGGATACAGAGTTAGGGCAACAAAGCATGTTTACCATCTGCGATCGCGCTGGGACATCGCTCAGTTCTACCAGACCATAGCCGCACAAACTAACGTTACGTTACCTAGGAGTTGAACCATGACTCAAGCCGCCCAATTTTGGGACAAAGTCGCCGAGAAGTATTCCAAACAGCCGATCGCCGATGAAGCCGCTTATCAGCAAAAACTGGCGGTCACCCGCAACTACTTTCGGCCCGATATGGAAGTGTTGGAAATCGGCTGCGGTACGGGGTCAACGGCCATCCTCCATGCCCCCTATGTGAAGCATATCCGCGCCATCGATTTCTCTGCCAATATGATTGCCATTGCCCAGGGTAAAGCCGAGGCTGAGCACATCGATAACCTAAGCTTTGAGCAAGCCACCATTGAAGATCTCGACATTCCTGATCGGGTTCTAGATGCGGTGTTGGGACTCAGCATTTTGCACCTGCTGAGAGATCAGGAAGTGGCGATCGCCCGGGTCTACCAAATGCTCAAACCGGGAGGCATCTTTGTTACCAGTACCGTCTGTCTGGGAGATACCATGAGCTGGTTTAAGCTGATCGCGCCCATTGGCCGATTCCTCGGGTTTTTCCCGTTTGTTCAGGTCTTCACCGCGCAAGCGTTGGCAGGCAGCTTAACCCAGGCCGGTTTTGAACTGGATTACCAATGGCAGCCGAGCAAGGGCAAGGCAGCGTTCATTGTGGCCAAAACGCCTGAATAAACGACTGGAAATCACGTTGGATCCTCATGACTCGGGGCGGACGGAAGATTATCGCCCTGCAATGCCGCTAATCCTGCGCTGGTAGGGACGCGATTGGCATATCGCCATTGAGGGCTACCCAACGAAGTTCACAAGCCCTAATTCTTTCCATCAATTGAATTGACCCAACAAAGCATATAGCCCTCTGTAACAAGAGGGTCGATTTAGCCATGCCATCAAACACAGCAATTCCAACATTAGACCGCTGGAGAACCGCTCCCAGCATCGACACACTGCGCTCAATCTACGATGCCGCTGCCCATCAATGGCACGACAATTTGGCCCGTCTGGGTCAGCTCCACAATTATCAGCTGCTGTTCAAAAGTCAGGTAGTGTGCGCCTGCTTGAATCATCTTGACCAGACTTCTCAAATTCTCGACTGCGGGGTAGGAACAGGAGCCTTCAGTCTGGCGCTTTTGGAAAGTGTCGATAAGCCAGCTCATGTCTCTGGCGTCGATATTTCCCGTCCCATGTTGACCCACGCTCAACAGATTCTGAAAAATCGCTGCACGACGCTCGATTTGAGATGGGGGGATATCAGGCGCTTGCCCTTTGCCGATGAATCCTTCGATGCGGTCATATTTGCCCATGTTTTGGAGCACCTGGCCGAACCTGTAGAAACGTTGCGTGAGATGGTTCGCGTCTTGAAACCCGGGGCCCCTCTGATTGGATCAGTCACTCGCAAAGGTCTGGGGCAAGCCCTCATGGCCCTGCGATGGCAAAATCGAGGATACACGGCCAATCAGCTAGGTTCGTTCCTTCGGTCATCAGGACTTGAGGCAGTGCGATCATTTAGCTATGGCGCTGGCTGGTCAAAATGGATGTGTATAGCAGTGATCGGTATTAAGCCGAGCTCAGGAAGACCTCCAAAGAGTCTGAAGATTACTAAGGCATTGAGACCAGGCTAGCCTATCCATTCAACCTACTCATGCAAGAGATGCGAGCTTATTTTGGTATCGTCTGCTACTTTTTAATATCCTGATAAGTGAAGACAAAACGCTTTTTAAGGAAAGACCCGCCATGAAGAAAACTGCAAAATTCAATCGTTCCTCCACTGCTCAACTGCTTCAGCTCAGCCATAGCCTCGAAAGTGCCTTCGGCGTCGGAGAAATGCCATCCAAAGGCAAGTCTAACCGGCTGGGCTGGACTTCTGAGCAGCTTTTGAACCTGTCAGCCGCAAAGTCGCTCTTTCACTAATTGCTAGCTTGGGCTTTCAAAGTCTCTAGCAAAGCGTAAACGGCAGGTGGCTGTAGCGCCTCGGTCAGGATCGCAACGCCGACCGGACGCTCTAGCCGAACGGGCAAAGAATACACCTGCACTGTTTCAGGAATCGGCTCAGCCGCCAGTCGAGGCAGAATCGTTCCCCCCAACCCCTGAGCTACTAAGCTGACAATTGCCGCGTCCGTCTCAATTTCATTCACTACGTTCAGCCGGTAGCCCAGCCCGTTGATATGCTCATACACCGGGCGCATCATCCGGTAGTCAACTGGCGGCATGATCAAAGGCTGCTTGATAAGTTCTGTCCAAGTCAGCGCTCCCTTCACTTTCACATCGGGCGAGAAAAGAGCAACATACTCGTCTTTGAGCAGTTCCCAGGTAGTTAACCCTTTACCAGCGGGCAGGACGGTGATGCCAATATCAGCGCGGCCCTCTCGCAGCGCCTGCTCGACCTCGTTATCGTCATCATATTCGCTCAGGTTGATGCGGATGCCCGGAAAGCGCTGATAAAACGCCTTCATCGCGGTCGGCAATATGTGGGTGGCGATGCTGCGAAAGCTGGCAACCCTGACCTGTCCACCTTCTAACCCTTTCGCCACGGCAGCTTCTTGCAGGATTGAGTCGGTGCTGTTGACGATCACGCGGGCATGGGTGAGGACGCGATCGCCCACTGGCGTCAGCCGCGCCCCATAGCGCCCGCGCGCAAATAGCACCACGCCTAAGTAGTCTTCTAGAGAGGCGATCGCATGGCTCACCGCCGACTGAGAAATATCGAGTTCCAGCGCGGCCTCGCTAAAGTTTTGGCGGTCGGCAACGGCGACCAAAATCTGAAGCTGCGAGAGCTTAATGCGATTTTGAGAGGTGTCTTTCATCCGCGTAGCGCAACCGCCTAGAGTTAGATAGTCTCCTCAGCGCAGCGAGTCTAGGTCAAGAAGATCGGCGGTGAATCAGGGTGCCCGTTGACTGGTCAGTTGGCACCACGTACAGTTCGCTGATATTGACGTGGGGCGATCGCGTCGCTACAAACAAAATCATATCGGCAATATCGTCAGGCGTCAGCGGCGTCATTCCGCTATAAACCTTCTTGGCCCTTTCCTCGTCGCCGCGAAACCGCACGTCGCTAAACTCTGTTTCTACAAATCCTGGCTCAATGTTGGTCACTCGTACTGGCGTGCCCAGTAAATCTATCTTGAGCCCTTCCGTCAATACTTTTACCGCAGCTTTAGTGGCGCAGTAAACGCTGCCGCCTGGGTAAGTATAGCGAGCGGCGATTGAGCCGATGTTGATCACATGGCCCTGCCCCCGTTCCACCATTCCTGGAACGATTGCCCGCGTCATGTACAGCAATCCTTTGACATTGGTGTCGATCATCTCTTCCCAATCTTGTAAAGGTGCCTCGTACTGCTTATCTAACCCTCGGCTCAGACCGGCATTGTTGATCAGCACGTCAATCGCCTGCCAGTCGTCAGGCAGCGCTCCGATCAAGGCATTCACATCTTCGGAGCGCTGTACATCCAGCGGCAGCAAATAGGTTTCTGTCTGATACTCTTTTTGGAGCTGGTCGGCTAAG
>JBARVU010000159.1:0-2882 GCA_049646425.1 Phormidesmis sp.
GCTCAAGATCAAGCTGTTCAAGAGCCTCCAGAGTGTCTTGGTCAACTGTTAGAAAATGGGAAAAGGCTGTTAAAGCGGATGCCTAAGCCCATTTCCAAGATTGGAGAGCGACTAAAAGACTTTCTTGAAGAACTAGAAGAGAGTCTCTTGGATAGAAACATTGACTTGAGTGATGCCCGAGCTTTCATTACTCCATCAGAAGAGACCGGAGCCCAAAATAAGTTCAAGAAGCAGTTTCTATTTCGCTCAGATCATTTAGTCACTAGCAGCCATGTGACGATGAAGCGAGTTGATAGCGGATACGAAATTCGAGAACGAAAAATAGGAGAAGACGTGGATGCAGATGCTGTTGATGTCAGCGACTTTCTGCGTTTGATGGAAAAGTTCATCCGCAAGTTTAGCTTAATGCTGTCAGATCTTTCTGCTAGCGAAAGTGAGGCTAGAGCACAAATCTCAAAACTCAGTGGTTTACTTTTCGATGCGGCTAATGATTACCGCCCCTCCTACTACAGTTCGGCTATACCTAACTTATCCATACACGCTTTACCTCGTGCTGATTTACCTGAGCTACGCCTTGAGCTAACAGATAGCAACATTCTCCCAAATACGCATGCGAATGTATTTGGATTGACTAACTGGTTACTCTACCAAAATATTTCAGAAGTGGAACTCGACCCACGCCGAATTCAGATTAGAAGAGCACTCCTGCCAACCACGCCAGAAGGACTTTTGCTTTCTCTATCCAGTAGAAACCTAGTTTTTGCCCTTTCTGCAACGTCATATATAGAAAGAGCGGTCGGTCATTTCAATACTCGATGGATAATAGATGCGCTCAAATATATTGCTGAAGCTCGAACATCGACTGTCACAGAAAGCTCTTTAGGCACAGCGTTCGAGGGTAGACCTGAAGGCTGGTTTAAGAAACCTATTCCCTACGTGCAAGGGGATAGTGATCTTCTACTACAGCGGAGAATGATCGCACAAATCAGTCAAAGGAAATCTGATATCAGGAATACAGTGCTGAAGCTACATGTCAACAATTTTGATCAGACACAGCATTCTCTTGAATATCAAGAAATGCTGTCGTCTCTATCACCGGAGTTTTTTCAACAAGACGCAGATCCTATTCCTGATAGCACAAAAGAATATCGGCAGAAAGTGCTGTGTATGCTGTTGAATGTCATCAGTCTGGCTGGTAATAATTCAAAACATCAGGGTCACCTTGCCTTTGTGAATTCTATAAGATATTTAAGAAAGTGGTTGCGTGACCAAGGCGCGAAGCAAAGTCGAGATTGTATGTCCTGGTTTAAAGCTGATGGTAGCTTCAGCGAGATAGTATCTTGTGAAACTGCATCGGCGGATTTTGAAGCCGAAACCTTCAACGATGTCCTGATCCCCGTTTATATGCACAATTCACCTGCGCTTATTTGCTTGCTGACGGCTGAGTGTCAGAAAATACCTGGGTTTAGTCTGGCTTATCAAGCAGCGTTTGATACAGGTAGAACCGTTCTTGTTCTAACGCAGACTGCTTCAGCAACAAACGGTATAAATTTGGATTTTTCCCTATCTGATTTTGAGCAGGAGGATTCTGAAGGGCGAATGGATTTAACCTGTCTATACCTTTTGGAAGCGCAGTACTATTACTTTTCAACTTTTGACGAGAAAGACATAAATCAAGATGAAATGACGCACGCTGGTGTTCAGTTAAGAAATCTCGATAAGCTTTGCAGAGCTGGAGAGTTGTCTCATGCTGAGCACAGAAGATACATACTGCCGATAATGACTAACTCCAGAGGGGAAATTAGTGCTTTAAATAAAAGTTATGGACACCTAGAAGACTATGTGAAGAACATTTCTGCAAACGTTCAGCAGCAGGTTGGTCGCCTTGAGCGAGCTTGGCGGCATGTTCCTCAAGTTGATATATACATAGCGCCTACCGTAGCGAACACGCTGACAAGATTTGCATCAATGCCAATGTTCACGAACAATCGTTCGTTAGTCAGCAGCTTGAACATACAGCTTTTAGAAGCGTTGCTTGATCGAAGGAGTGCAGAGGAGAATGACTTTTTAGCTCAGTTGGTGACGCCCACTCAACCAGGAAAACAGGCTGTTGAGATAATAGATGGCAAACTAGTGCCAGCAATTCGCGAGTCGCGTAAGGAAGGCAGCAACGTCGATGAGATAGCAAGAATATGGGCTCAGTTAGGCAAAGCGGTGCTTCAGCACGACTACGCCTGGAATCCCAATAGTACTCAGTATGGAATGGACGCACCGCTGCGCGACTGGGCCTGCTTTGAAAGACCCGTCGAGAGCAACGCCAATGGCGATACTTGGTATGACCAAACTACTTGGCATTTTTTTGGCTCACCGGGAAGAGGTCGGAGAAAGTACAGTCCAGAGCGCTTGTATGAGCATATCAAAAGGCATCATTCTATACTCGACTGGTTCAACAAAAAAGGGTATCGCACATCTATTGTTCCTTTCTCGAACGATAGAGAAGCTCGCTATGCATTTCATCCTATAGTGGTACAGAGACTTTTACAAGGCAGATTAGGTGAGGAATCCATTAGAGCTTTATTGTTCGAGAAGGGTATCAAGACCCACGCAAAGCTCAACCATCCTAGAGTGCTAGAGCTATATGACTTTAGTCTTTCAGATGCTGACTTTCGTGTGGATGCTAAGTTTTGGAGTCAATCTAGCCAGGATCAAGCGGATCTTGAATATCAGAACTGGTTATCGGAAGGTGCAAGAACTGACGAAGCGCCTTTAGGGTTAGTCACTAAGCTTACTCAGATCAGAAAAGCGGAAGGTAACAGTACAAAGCTGGCCGTCTTGAATTTTGTTGCTGTTAGAGAAGATACTCCATTGCTTGGATTTGACTG
>JBARVU010000160.1:0-6371 GCA_049646425.1 Phormidesmis sp.
TTCCGCTTGTCACCCAGCTCGCGACCAGAGTGGTTGGCGGATATAAAAACCTTCGTCCTTCTTTGTTGGAGCAGATTGCAACAGCGGAGAAAGAGAAGGTGAAGAGATCGTTTAGACGAATACTAGAATGGGACTTTGAACGTGTGATCATGGCTCACGGTAGCATCATAGAAAAAGGCGGGAAGCAGAAGCTCAAGCGAGGATACGAAAGTTTTTTAGGCGAAGGTAGCCTGTAGTGAGTTTTGTAGATCTGTGCTTTTTTTTCATGCCTGCTTGAGCTCCTTTCTGAGTCGTTTTTTGAGACGGATGAGCGATCGCAACCACTGTTGAGCAGGCTTGTCAAAAAAGGTGAAGATGTCTCCAAAGGCAACATCTCCATTCTCGTGATGAATCCAGTGCGCCTCAGGAGTAACTACCCAGAGAAAACCACAGAGTCTCTTCGCCCATATTGGCGTTTGCCAGCCCATCTTAGTCGTATGCCTCCAGACCACGTGAAATTCACCAAAGAGTAAACCAGCGATCGCGCCCACCGGAGAGAGCGGCCAAAGAACAACTGCCAGGGCAATGTAAGGCAACGCACCTAACAACCCGTCCAGCATCACTAGCGGATGCTGAGAGAGCACCGCGTAGTGCTGAAAAGTCTGTTTTTTCTCGTGGTGAACCCGGCAGTGCAGGCGACCAAACGCATGTTCAGGAACGTGATAGACGAAGGTAGAAATAAGGTCGCCGATGATCAGCAACAGACTGATGACAAATGCTACTTTTAGACTTTCTTCCAATGCGCTCAGGGCAAAAACCAAATTAATATTCCTTTCCTATCTAAACCTGATCGGACGTATATAGCTCGAAGGTTGAGAGAAGAATAAACCCGATATAAGGTTCGGTTAAAGATAGGACAAAAGAGTACGGAAAGAAAACAACATAAGACATGCTGAAGCTGTTGTTAAGGTGGTTTTGTCTGTTTCTTAACCGGACAGCCGTAATCTGAGTATGTGTTCCGTATATCTACCTCAATTATGGCTGATAACATTCTTAAAGGGTTTGCTTCGCTAAGCGCCGATACATTTGCTGAAGGCCCAGATGCTGGCGGAGACAATGGGCAAATTGACGCGGTTCGTCGTGTGCAGCCCATCAGTGCAAATGGCCGCACTGGCCCTTTCGACGGTCAACCTGTGCAAGGCTTTAGCGCCGTTCAGTTTGCCCCAGGGAACGACGCTAGCAAGCTATGGTTTTTATCTGACAATGGGTTTGGCGGTCAAGAGAATAGCAAAGACTATTTGCTGCGTCTTTACCAGGTTGACCCCAGCTTTGTCGGCAGCGAAAATGGTGATGGCTCTGTCGCGGTGGAAGCATTTGTCCAGCTTTCAGATCCCAATAATCTCATTCCGTTTGAGATTATTAACGAAGAGACGGATGACCGCGCGCTGACGGGTGGCGACTTCGACATAGAGTCTTTTGTAATCGATGCCAAAGGCGATATCTGGGTCGGTGAAGAATTTGGCCCTTTTCTGCTTCATTTCAACAGCGACGGAGAGCTTTTAGCAGCCCCGATTGCTACGCCCAACCCGGTCAACCTCAATACGCTGAACGGTCAAGCGCCTTTGGTGATTGCGCATCGGGGAGCGAGTGGCGACTTTCCTGAGCATACGCTAGAGGCTTATCGGGCAGCGATCGCCGCTGGAGCCGACTTCATCGAACCCGACCTGGTCACCACTAAAGACGGTATCCTCATCGCCCGCCACGAACCGCTTTTAGACGACACGACAAACGTCGCCGAAATCTTCCCAGACCGCATCGCAACTAAGAATTTAGACGGCACAGACGTTACCGGATACTTTGCCGAAGACTTTACCCTGGAAGAAATCAAGCAGCTCCGCGCAGTCCAGTCCCGAGACTTTCGCGATTCTAGCTTCGATGGCCTGTTCGAGGTGCCCACGTTCCAAGAAGTAATCGAGCTGGTACAAGCAGTAGAAGCGCAGACGGGTGTAAAAGTCGGCATCTACCCTGAAACCAAACATCCGACTTTCTTCGATCAGCAAGGACTCTCTTTGGAAGAGCCTTTAATTGAAACCCTCAAGACTACAGGCTTTACCGATCCTGATCGGATTTTTATTCAGTCTTTTGAATTTCAAAATCTGATTGAATTGCAGTCTCAGCTCACTGCTGAAGGACTGGGAGATTTGCCTTTGGTACAGCTCTACGGCAACGCGACAGCGGGCGCATCACCTGCCGAGGGGTTTTCAGTTCCTTACGACATCCGCTTCAATGCGCAGCAGGGGAATAACCTCGCGGCTATCTACGGTCAAGCCTTTTTAGACGCCGCCGAGAATCCGCTTTCTGAAGATACGCTGTACAGCGATCTCGACAGCGCTGAATTTTTACAGGTGATCAGCGAGTATGCAGAAGGCGCTGGCCCCTGGAAGAACAACGTTGTGCTGCGAGAAGCGTTAGAAACGCCCGTGGATGGCAATGGCGATGGCGTGGCTGAAATCACCTCTCAGCTCACGGGCGAAATCGCGCCCTTTGTAAAAGATGCCCACGCCGCAGGTTTGCAGGTTCACCCCTATACGCTGCGAGACGAGGAGATTTTTCTAACCCTCAACGCCGACGGGTCGCCTCAAACGCCTGAGCAGGAGTTTCAGCAGCTTACTGAGATTGGTGTAGATGGCTTCTTCACTGACTTTGCCCGCACGGGCGATCCCGTAGTGGATAAGCTGACTTCTGAAGTGGTGCGATCGCCCCAAAACCCTGACTTCAACTTTAATACCCTCAACGGCCAAACGCCTCTAGTAATCGCCCACCGAGGTGCCAGCGGCGACTTCCCTGAGCACACGCTAGAAGCCTATCGCCTAGCCATTTATCAAGGCGCTGACTTTATTGAGCCTGATCTGGTGACGACGAAAGATGGCGTATTAATCGCTCGCCACGAGCCCATTCTGGATGACACGACGAACATTGCCGACGTGTTTGGCCCCGAGCGTCAGTCCACCAAAATGCTCGATGGGGAAGAAGTAACTGCTTATTTTGCCGAAGACTTTACCCTGGAAGAAATCAAACAGCTCCGGGCCGTACAGTCTCGCCCCTACCGCAATCAGGAGTTCAATGGCGAGTTTGAAATCCCCACGTTCAAAGAAGTAATTGAACTGGTGCAGGAAGTCAGCCCGCTGGTCGGTCGCAACATCGGCATCTATCCCGAGACCAAGCATCCTACCTTCTTCGACGAGCAGGGACTGTCGCTAGAAGAAGCTTTGGTAGAAACGCTGGTGGAGACCGGGTTTACAAATCGCGATCGCATCTTTATCCAGTCCTTTGAAGTCGCAAACCTGTTGGATTTGCGTCAGAACATTCTGCCAGCCGCTGGCCTGGACAATCTTCAGCTTGTTCAGCTCTTTGGCGATACCGAAGACGCTTTCATCAATGAAAATGGCGGCGGCTTTTCGGTTCCTTACGACTTTGTGGCCAATGCAGGGTTGCCGGAAGCCGAGCTACGAGAGATCTATGGCGACTTGGTTGATCTCATTGACTTCGCAGATGCGCCTACCTACGGAGATCTCGCCAATCAAACGGTCATTGCCTCCCTCAGCGGCTACGCCGACGGACTCGGGCCATGGAAAAACAACATTCTGCTGCGTGAGTCGCTCGACACCCCAGTCGACGGCAATGGCGACGGCGAAGCTGAAATCACCACTCAGCTCACCGGCGAAATCTTTCCGCTGATCGACTTTGCGCACAACGCAGGCTTACAGGTGCATCCCTATACGCTGCGCGACGAAGAACGCTTCCTCACGCTGAACGCAGACGGTACACCACAAACCACGGGTGACGAATTCCGTCAGCTCATTGAAATCGGTGCAGATGGCTTCTTCACCGACTTTGCAGAGACCGGGCGGATTGTTTTAGAGACGTTTGAAACCGCTGAAGAATTCGCTAACTTGAGCGGATCTCGCGGCTATGAGGGAATGGCCTTTAGCCCCGACCGTCAAACGCTCTACCCCATGCTGGAAGGGACGGTCTTTGGCGATCCTGAAGGGGCACTGCGCATTTATGAGTTTGATGTGGCTAGCAGCGCTTTTCAGAGCATTGTCGGTCTGTATCAAATGGATGCTGCGAACCACGCTATTGGTGACTTTACGCCGATTAATGACGATGAGTATCTGGTGATTGAGCGAGATGGCGAACAGGCGGCAGGTGCCGAATTCAAGAAAATTTTCAAGGTCGACCTTTCCCAGGTAGGCAGTGACGGCTTTGTTGAGAAAACAGAGCTTGTCGATCTGCTAAACGTGGCTGACCCAGACGATCTCAACGGCGATGGCAAAACGACCTTCGATTTTCCTTTTGTGACGATTGAGGATGTGCTGGTGCTCGACGAGAAAACGATTTTGATTGCTAATGACAACAACTATCCTTTCTCGATTGGTCGCGACTTCACAGGTGAAGAAATTGACAATAACGAGATCATCCAAATCGAACTCGCCGTCTCTTTGAACGTGGATGACCGGATCGGAGCAGCGAGCCTGACTCGCAATATCCTCCAGGGTACTCGGATAGCGGATGAGATTGTCGATGGCGAGGGTGAGAGTTTCCTATTTGGGGATGATGGTAATGACCTTCTAGCGGGCGATCTGGGGACAGACGTGATCCGGGGCGAAGCGGGTGACGACGTACTGCGCGGCGATCTGAACACTCGCAATGCTCAGGTCGGTATTGGTGATGACAATATTATCTTCGGCGGGACAGGTAATGACCGGATTGGTGGCAAAGCAGGTAATGACCAACTCTTTGGCGAAGCGGGCGATGACCGAATCTGGGGCGACGACGGTGACGACCTGATTCGCGGCGGTCTCGGTAACGATACGCTGACTGGCGACGATAATTCTGGCGGCAGTGGTAGCGACACCTTTGTCTTAGCAGCGGGCGAAGGTACCGATACGATTACTGACTTTGAAGTCGGCATTGACTTTATCGGTCTGGCGGAGGGGCTCACCTTCGGAAGTTTGTCAGTTGTCGCGCAGGGCGCTAGTACCTTAATTTCTGCGGGAGATGAGACTTTGGCCGAGCTGTTGGGCGTCAATGGGCTGAGTGAAAGCGCATTTATTATGCTCTAACCAGCCATTTCAGACTTTCACTTGAATGGCCCTGGATGCTGACTGCAAGCATTCGGGGCTTTCATCTCTTTGCAGCTTGGCTATAATTCTAGCCAGTTCTGAGGGTGATCGCGATGGATACCGATAAAAGGCGAAGTCAGGCGTTTGATCAAATTGCTCAGCTCTACGATACGGCTCGTCCTAGCTACCCGCCTCAGCTCGTGGAAGATCTGGTAGCGATCGCTCAACTACCAACTACAGCGCAAATCCTAGAAATTGGTACAGGTACTGGCAAAGCAACCCTTCCGCTGGCTCAGCGCGGCTATCACATTCAATGCTTAGAACCGGGCAGCCATCTAGCAGCTATCGCAGCAGAGAATCTACACCCTTACCCGAACGTCAAGATCCAAACGGTCGCCTTCGAGGACTGGCCCCTACAATCAGCAGCTTATGACCTGGTGATGTCAGCACAGGCTTTTCACTGGGTCGATCCGGCAGTGGGCTATCTCAAGGCGGCTCAAGCGCTCAACGAGCTTTCGCTAGCACGACCATTGGCTGCGCAATCTACTGATCGCTTCTTCCCTCAATGGCAGGCGATCGCTACCTAAATCAGCTCACACAAACTGAATTGGAAGCAGGACTGAACTAATAACTCCACCTCTGTCCCTTCGGGCAACTCAATCGCTGTACAAGTGACGGCTAGCGCTTTACAGGCATCATATAAACTATCTATGCAAGTGCTTGTTGAATAGATCAACCGATATACAATAGTGATGCAATTGCGCTTAGAGTTTATGGCTTGGTTCAGGATGACCGCATTTTGTTGAATTATATAGAGCACTATGAGAAGCATTAAGCTAGCGTGTTTGACCCTATTACTGGTTGTCCTAACCGGTTGCGGTGTGCTCTCTCAAACGCCGCCTAATCAGGCAGTAAAGTTAGCTTTAGCCCAGCAACTGACCAATACGCAACAAACCCTTGCTCAAGACTTGGGCATATTTGCAAATGATTTGGTGCCGAACTTCAAAATCGACCGGCTCACCGTTGACAGCAGGCAAAAATTAGCCAAATCTAGCTTGCAGCGAGACGACATTCCCGGCGATGCCTATCGAGTTCGCGGCACCTTTGAGGCCACCCTCATCGGCTCCAGTCGTCAAATTCAGCAGAGCAGTCCTTTTGAAATCTATCTCGGCGCCGATCCAAATGGCGACAGCGAAACCCAAACATGGTTTCTGTTTCGACCGCAACCAGATAAAAAGCCGGTGTGATCTGCTATCCGCTGTGATC
>JBARVU010000161.1:0-4664 GCA_049646425.1 Phormidesmis sp.
GCTATAGGTCTCTGTATATTGGGGCAGTACAGAGCCCGTCCAACGAACGGAGAAGGTATCGTCATCGATTTCCGCCATGGGACTGCCCTCTCCCCAGTCAAAATCAACGGTAGCATCCTCTCTCATCAGCACAGGATCTTGAAAGTTCATATCGTCGAAGTAGACGGCGCTCAAGCCAGTCCCATTTCCGGGCGCAGGCGCAGGGACAGGGGACGGCGCAGGTGCAGAGACAGGATCTAAACCAGCGAAGTATCGATCCAAAAATGCTTTTGCATCTCGCGGGTCACCGTCTTCGATCCCAGTCAGCGCGTAGAAAAGCATCCCTGCGTCAGATGCGTCATTGACTTTATCTTCAGCATTCTCCATCAGCTTGCGAGCTTCCTGAAGCAGTGGCTCGCTGCTTTTGTCCAGCCAATTCCAGTAGCTGCTTCTGAAGCCATCATTGCCTAGTCCATCTCCAGAGCCGTTTTGATTGGCAATGAGCTGTAGCGGGACTTCCGGAAAATCACTGATGATGTCTTTCCAATTTCTGAGCTCAGTAATGCCAGAAAGCTTGATTAAATCTCTATTTTGGTTAAAGGTGCCTTTACCATGAGTCAGGAGAGTAACGTTGCTTCTGTTCTGGCGGCTGGTTTTCTCCAGCGCTCGATAGATCGCTTCCATCGGCCCACCTTGAAGCGTCAGCACCTTTTCTCCAGAATTTAGGATCTTGGCAACTCTATTGGTAGTGCCGTCAATATTCGCCTGGTAGTCGTAGGTATCGATTCCTATTTTTTCAGCAAAGGCAGCGCTTTCTCGCATGGCTGCTAGCTGATAGCCTCTGTTGGGCTCTCCTAAGTTATTGTTATAGAAAATGGCAAATTTATCCTCTATACCGGCAGCCTTCGCCCAAAGGGCCGCTATAGGCAGGGCAGAAATATCGTCGTAGTCGTTGTTGTTGCCATCTAGAAACAAAAGAATTTTGTCGTATTGCTCAGCCAGGGTGCCAGCGGCAGGTGGCACTGGGGTAGGGGCAGGCGCAGGCGTAGGGGCGGGCGCGGGCGTAGGTGTAGGGGCCGGTTCGGATGTTCCCGTGTCGATGAGAGTATAGGTCAAGTCGGTAGTTCCGATTGCGCTGCCGCCACCGTTTTCCTGGGTGTAGGCAGTTGCTTTGAGAGTGTAAGTGCCAGTCTGTGGGGATTGGCCGAAGAAGTCGCCGTTGACATCACCAAACAGGGCGTAGGGGGAGGTGTTCTCAATGCGATCACCCAAATTAGATTCAAGCTTCACGCTTTTGACGACCCTAGGATCTAGCCCTGCCCCATTCACCTCTGCAACCAGACTAAACTTATTTAGATTCAGGCCATTGAGATTAATCTGGGGAGTAGCGCCCAAGTCTCCATAGCCAGCAACGACTTTATCGGTGACAGCGTTTACTAGCTTGAAAGTGAAATCGAATGTTGGCAAAGTTGGAACAGTTTCCATAAAAATCCTAAGTGTGTAGGTGTCTGCAGATGTTCTGGTAACACAGGTTACTCACACCTCTTTCTCCATAGCAGACAAGGGAGCAAGCAGAAAAACTAAGGGGACTATATGCAACTAAACGTAGATAGAGCATCTTGTGAAAGAGGATGAGATTGTCACGCCTATCTACGACATGCCTTAGAGTTAAATTCCCCCTCATTAAACACGGATGGCGACCACGGACGTATTCGAATCTTCGAAGCCACAGGCGCTTATCATAAAAAAAACCTATTGGCATCTGATATTTACCAAACTTCACTCAGGAGACGCTCATAAAGGCGCAAAATCCTCTGTATTGGTAACTTAATCTGATGTTTATGCTACGCTGGCCGCTCAATCAGTGTTTATCTGGGTTTGTCTGGTACGACAGCAGAGTACCCAACTGCTGATTGACATTATCTAGGTCAAACTTTTCGCGGGCGTAGGTCTGTGCGCTTCGCGCCATCGCTTGCTGTCTTTGAGGCGAATGACAGCAGTTCAAGATAATCTTTGCTAGCTGCTGAGGCTGCTCGGGCGGACATAGCCATCCGGTCTTTCCATCGTCGACCAGCTCGGTGGCCCCCCCAGCGGCAGCGGCAATAACCGGCGTACCACACAGCATGGCTTCGACAATCACTCGGCCAAAAGGTTCTGGCGCTGTCGAAGAATGCACAACCAAATCGCAGGCGGACATTACCTGCGGAATATCCGTCCGAAATCCTAAAAACTTCACGCGCGATCGCAGCCCCGAACGCTCCACCTGATCGTGCAGTTGCTGCACATAGTCCTGTTCGCCAAACAAGGCATCACCGACGAGCAGGGCTGTCACATCTTCTGGGCAGTGAGCGAGCGCTTCGATCAGTACATGCTGCCCTTTCCAAGGCGAAAGGCGGCTAAAGTGGCCGATTAGGAACTGATTTTCCACACCTAGCTCGGCTTTGAGCTGGTTGCTTTCAGCGGTAGGTATCTGATAGGCATCGGGCTGAAAGCCGTTGTAGACAACCGAGCATAGCGCTGGGTTACCGCCCGCTGAAATAAAGGCGGCCTGGCTCGCGGCGGAATTGGCAATTACCTGAGCGGCAAAGCGATTGGCCAGGGTGATTAGAAGGGTGCGATTGGTCTTGCTGAAGTGTGCTGGCGAAATAATATCGTGCAGGTGATACACCAGCGGACGATGGCTCAAAAGGCTGGCGATCGCCCCGACAATCAGCGCCTTGGGCGTGTTGGCGTAGATCAAGTCATAGCTGCGGGCGAGGCTGCTGACCTGGCGAATCAGCGGGACTAGCTGGCCTAAGCTGCTGAACCCCTGGGTCAGGCCACCTTCTTTGCGTACCTGAATCCCTTGCTGGGCTAGCACAGAGACTGGAATATCAGCGGCACTCAGGCGCTGCTGAAACGGCCCTGCTGAGAAAAGGGCGACCCGGCAGCTGTCGCCATAGGGCCGAGCAATATCCAGCAGGCACAGTTCAGCCCCGCCCAAATGGCCACTTTGATCGAGAAATAAAATTCGCATGGCAGACCTATACCGGTGAGAGCAAGACTTGACGAACCTTTTGAGCAATCACCGCCCAATCGAAATTTTCCACGGCGTAGGTGCGACAGGCAGCGCGACCGGGAAGGTCGATTTGCCCAGAAGCAACAGCGGCTAGTTTTTGCGCAATTGCCTCCGTTTGAGCGGAGTCGGTAATCAGCTGCGGGGAAAAATTACTCAGCACCTCTGGCATCCCGCCGACGGGCGTACACAGCGCTGGTGTACCGCAGGCTAAAGACTCCAGCAAGATCAGGCCGAACCCTTCTAAAGACTGGCTGGGAATGACCGTCAGGTCAGCGGCTTGGTAGGCTACCGGCAAGTCTACCTCGGGTAAAAAGCCCAAAAACCGCACGTGTTCCTGCAGGCCGAGCGCTACTGTTTGAGCTTCTAGGGCGTCACGCAGCGGGCCTTTGCCAGCGATCACCAGCAAAACATCGGGCCTTTGTCGCTTGACCTCTACCAGAGCGCTCAGCAGCTTATCTAACCCCATCCGGTGCACCAGGCGGCGCGGGGTAAACAGGATAAATCTGCCTGTGGGCCAGTTTAGCTGGGCCCGGGCCTGGCTGCGCTCTAAGGTCGGCTGGAAACTCTCGACATTTACCCCGCCTGGAATCACATGAATCTTTTGCCAGGGGACACGATAGGATTCGTGCAGGATTTGGCCGAACGCCTTGCTCAAGACGATGAAGCGATCGCACCGACGATAAACCTGCCGCTCTATCCAGCGTTTGACAGCGATGCCAAGTTTATTACCCCCTTCCCAGTCGCTCTCTAATGCCCAAGGCCCGTGAAAGGTAAAGGTCAGCGGTACCTGCTTAGGCAGCTGAGCGAGCAGCGCAAAACTATACAGCGCAAAATGAAAGTTAATCGCGTCTAAACGCTCAAGCTCTCGATGTGAAAACGTCGTGCGGGTTGCCCAGAGACGCTTGAGTAAAGATTGGTCTGAGCGGCCTATGTTGAGCAGCTTAACGGTACTAGCAAAATCGTTTTGAGGCAGGCTTACACCCATGAGCTCAATGCGATCACAATCCGCTGCGAGGGCTGCCGTTAGCTCGTATACATAGCGGTCAAGCCCCCCCGGAAAGCTGGGAAACCAGGTATCACCCAGGCAAAGAATATTTGCTGGCTCCTCAGATGCTGTAGTCATCACCCCTCTCCTCTGAAAACGATAGCAATCTCTCACACTGGCGCTCTAAACGCCAAAAACAGCTGAAAAAATTGTCTAAAAGGCATAGCCGAGCCCAAATTCGTCGCGTATCGACGGCGTTATCGATTGAGCGCGCAGTCGCTTGTAGAGCTTTCGAGCCTTTGTTGAGATTTTTTCAAGGCGATCGCTCTTATCCAGCCGCAGTTCTGTTTGAGACCAAATATTTTCCCCATTCTCAACAATGTAAACCGCCCCGGGAAACGGCAGTGAGGCCAGCGGCGTTTTTCTTTCCTGCATCAGCTTAACAATGTCCTGATGCCATAGAAATCGCCAGCCAATATCCTCGAAATCGAGATTCCTGTCGGACTTTAATAGAGCGTAATTGACAATGTTTGAGGTGCCTGAGAGCAAATGAAAATCTTTTCGCAGAAAGACAACGTCGTCACCATTCTGGTACTCATAGCCCCTATCGACGTACCAGCCATGAGCATTTGGGTTTTGTAA
>JBARVU010000162.1:0-16418 GCA_049646425.1 Phormidesmis sp.
GTGATAGCCAGGGGTAGTTAGACTGAAGCACGCCAGAAAAGCCGACTTCAGCCAGTTATCTATCTTGAATACTTTCGATCAGCCACTGCCCATCTTGGCGGACCATTTCGTAGTCGGCGGTGATCACCTGGTCATAGTCATACTGTTCAGTTGGCTGACCGTTTTCATAAAAAGCCGCCGCCTCCTTGACCTCTGCCTGAACAGATAGCCGCTCAGCATCGGTTGCATCTTCGGGCTCCACTGACACAATTTCGATAGGACCATGGGTGTAGTTGGCGTACCAGCTGTCTCTTTGCGCCCCTTGGAGCTTCCCTTCCACGTCTCTGAGCGCCGTCCCGGTCAAGACACTGTCAATTTCGCTGGCCTCATACGCCTGGGAAAAGGCCGCCGCTTTCGCCGCTAGCCACTGCTCAATAGTTGCCTTAGCAATCCCTGCCGCGTCACCAGGAGCCACGGTTGGAGCCGTCTCTACGACCTCTGTCTCAATCGGTGCCTGATTCACTTCAATGTCCAGCGGTTCCCCCTCTATCGCCGGGTCGCCGCCCCCCCCGCTGACCAAGCCGATCACAGCCCTGGCAACTCCTAAGGCTAAACCCAGACAGAGCAACGCCGCCAAAACCACAAGCGCGACCCTACCCCACTTAGGTGAGCTAACAGTCGCACTCCGACGACGGCTACGCACTCTGAGAGGCGGACTGTCGCTGTCAGTTGCCTCCGGCGGTGCTGTTTCGTCCGGGGGACTGCTGTTAAGCTGCCCGAGCGGAGACATTTTTGAGATGGCGGCAACGCTGGTCGTACCTGCTGGACTAGGGCGATCGCTCAAATCAGACTGAGCCCAACCCGACTGGCTATAGCCCCCAGCCGCCGCTGATTGGCCAAACCCGGTGGGGTCGACTGGCATTGCCGCAGTGCTGACCGTCCCCCCTGACCGGGTGCGCTGGTGTCTGAATCCTTGAGTTCCAGCAGTCTGTCCAGCCCAAGCCGCTTGGTGATCGCGTTCATTTTCTAACGGTAGATTTTCTAAATAGCTCTGCACAGCGCTGTCGGCAAAGTAGTCCTTGAGTGTGGCGAGTTCCTGGTCGAGGTCGCGAAAAAAGGGGAAAACCTCCTGCTGTAGCCAATTTTCTGCGTACAGACAGAGACCGGGCAGCAGATCCGGCGCTCCGTGTGAGTGCTCGCGGATAAACGCTAGCGGCTCATACTCCTGGGAAAGTTCCAGGGCGCGGCTGGCTTCTTCCGTCTGGCCGAGCAGCACTGCGCACACGGCCTGCTCCAAGTGCACGTCTTGACGACCGCTCAGCCGCAGCAGCATTTGCTTGGCCCGGCGAATCAGAGCAGGCTGGTGCTGGGCAAACCCACGCGCCAGCAGCGCATACACAGCCAGGTATGTGCCCACCGCTGAAGGCCGCTGTGCCTCCGCTTCAAAGACTTCCTGCTGTTCGGCGGCGGTCAGGTAGCTCCGTAGCTGCTGGACAAATCTAAGAAAGTCATCCACGCCGAGACCCGAAAGGTCATCGTCGGCGCCGTCAATACCGCCCCGATCTTGCAGCATGCCTCTCAGCAGGGCGATGCCCTCTTGTCTAGAGCGCTTTTGCTTCAGCGGGCGAGCAATCAGTTCCAGGCAGCGATAGGGCCGTAGCTTATAGAGATCAGCCTGAATTTCGGCGCGCAGCACTGGAAATAAATCTTCTCTGAGAAGCAGCTCGCGGCCTGTCTCTAAAGATTCGGCAGCATGTTCGTAGTGGTTTTGCTGCCATTCTTCGCGGCCAAGCTCTAGGCAGGCAACTGCCAACGTCAGAATAATGTCCGGCAGAGCAGGCTGTTCCTTGATCAGCTGTCCTTCTGAAGTGTGGGCATCGCGCTTGAGATAAGGGCGACCCAGTCGCAGCACCAGCTCGTATTCACCTAGCTCTAGCAAAATTAGCAGCGCCCCCACCAGCTGCTGATCTTCAATTTCAATCGTGGGAATGTTGGTATCAGGATCCTCAAGATCGTCGGCGCGCTTGGATTTTGCCAGAAACTCCTGATCGTACTCAGTCCGACGGACGCTATCACCTAAAACAGCGTAGGCAGTATCGATCAGCTGGCGACGCATCTCGATGGCCAGCTCTGAATACTCCCGTCGCGGGACTTGAAGGGCGCGATCCCGGTGCGACTGCTTAAGCTGTTCAGCCGTCGCCTGAATCGGTAATCCCAGAATTCGATAGTAGTCCAGCGGAATTCGCACTGTTTATGTCCCCAGCCTTTAAGCCAATCTTTTACTCAAACCGTCCAAACCAACCGCTACGGCAATGGTGGTTGCTTTTGCTTTGCTGTCCTTCTGCTTTACTGTCATCGGACGCCTGACGATTTCACTGTCGTTAGGCTGACTCAAATCGCCCTGTTTAACGTCTTATCAGTTGAAGATACTATAGATAACCAGCATCTTTATAATCGCTATCAAACGTAGCGTATTTCGAGCCTGAAGCTCAACAATCAAAAAACTTGTTTGTTGGGCAAGCCATCTATCGAAAGGCTATCTATCGAACAGCGTTGCGAATGGGCACACTAACCTCCTTGCTAGCCTATCAGATGCACTCGCTTGTTTTGTCTGAGCCGGTTCAATGCCTGAGTAGCAGCGTCCGAGCCGATGACAGTATGATGAAGCGAATATGGCTCATTAAACCCTGACTGATTCCACGCTTAAGTGCGCAGAGCTACATCGCAAAACTATTTACGAAACTATCCTGACTGAAATAATGAAGTGCTGAGGTTGACTTGATTAGCGAACGGCAAAGGGGCATTCAGCGATTAGGGCAATGGTTTGCTTGTTTGACAATTTGAGCGAATAATCAGTACTTGGTACAGCTGCTAAAGGACACACGGACACAAACCTATGGTTCAGGAACGACCACTGCCAACATTTCAAGCGTCTTCTCCCCAGGTAAGCGCTGACGAAGGTCTGAGGCTCTATGAAGACATGCTGCTCGGTCGCTATTTTGAAGATAAGTGCGCCGAGCTTTATCAGCGGGGAAAGGTTAAAGGTTTTGTGCATCTGTACAACGGCCAGGAGGCGGTTTGCTCAGGCGTGGTCAAGGCGATGCGCTCAGATGACTATGTGTGCAGCACGTACCGCGACCATGTCCACGCGCTCAGCGCAGGGGTGAGTGCTCGGGCAGTGATGGCAGAGCTATTTGGTAAAGAAACTGGCTGTAGCAAGGGCCGAGGCGGCTCAATGCACATTTTTTCGAAAGAGCACAACATGCTGGGCGGCTTTGCCTTTATTGGTGAAGGCATTCCGGTAGCTCTGGGGGCCGCTTTTCAAAGCCGCTATCGGCGCGAGGCTATGGGTGACGCTAGCGCTGACCAGGTGACAGCAGCGTTCTTTGGTGATGGCACAACGAACAACGGCCAGTTTTTTGAGTGCTTGAATATGGCGGCGCTATGGAAGCTGCCGATTATTTTTGTCGTGGAGAACAATAAGTGGGCGATCGGAATGGCCCACGAGCGAGCGGCTTCTCAGCCCGAGATCTATAAGAAGGCCAGCGTCTTTGGTATGCCTGGCTATGAGGTCGATGGCATGGATGTGCTGGCCGTACGGGCGGCGGCGAAGACTGCGATAGCAAGAGCCCGGGCGGGTGAGGGGCCCACTTTGCTGGAGTGTTTGACCTATCGCTATCGGGGCCATTCGGTGGCCGACCCCGATGAGCTGCGGTCGAAGGAGGAGAAGTCGTTTTGGCGCGATCGCGACCCCATCAAGCAATTTGAAGCCTACTTACTAGAGCAGGCGCTGTCCAACGAAGCAGATCTCAAGGCCATTCGCAGCAAAATCACCGACGTCGTTGAAGACGCGCTCACCTTTGCCGAAGAAAGCCCGGATCCTAACCCAGCTGACCTCTACAAGTATATTTTTGCCGAAGATTAGTGAGTTTCGGCTACGCTCAACCCAACTTACGTTTATCATTCATCGTTTCTAAAATGGCACAAACCTTTTTATTCGACGCCCTTCGCGAAGCTATCGACGAAGAGATGGCCCGCGACCAGACCGTGATGGTGATGGGTGAAGACGTCGGCCAGTACGGCGGCTCTTACAAAGTGACGAAAGATCTGTACGACAAATATGGCGAACTGCGCGTACTGGATACGCCGATTGCCGAAAATAGCTTTACCGGTATGGGGATTGGAGCGGCGATGACCGGCCTGCGCCCGATTATCGAAGGGATGAACATGGGCTTTCTGCTGCTGGCCTTTAACCAAATTTCTAACAACGCTGGAATGCTGCGCTATACCTCCGGCGGCAACTTCAAGATCCCGGTAGTCATTCGCGGTCCGGGCGGCGTTGGCTCTCAGCTTGGCGCCGAACATTCACAGCGCCTAGAAGCCTATTTTCAGGCAGTGCCCGGTCTTAAGATTGTCGCCTGCTCCACCCCTCGCAATGCCAAGGGACTGCTCAAGGCAGCGATTCGCGACGACAACCCGGTGCTGTTTTTTGAGCATGTACTGCTTTACTTCAACAAAGAAGACTTACCCAACGATGAATATATTCTGCCGCTCGATAAGGCAGAAACGGTGCGTTCAGGGAAAGACGTGACGATTTTAACCTACTCGCGGATGCGCTATCACGTCATGCAGGCAGTCGAATCTCTAGCGCAAAAGGGCTACGACCCAGAGGTAATCGACCTGATCTCGCTGAAGCCGATTGACTACGAGACGATTGGCGAGTCGATCCGCAAAACGCATCGGGTGATTATTGTCGAAGAGTGCATGAGAACGGGCGGCATTGGCGCGGAAATTATCGCTTCTATCAATGACCGCTTTTTTGATGAGCTAGACGGGCCGGTGTTGCGGATGTCTTCCCAAGATATTCCAACGCCCTATAACAAAGGGCTAGAAGATCTGACCATCGTTCAACCCGAGCAGATCGAAGAAGCCGTAGAGAAAATTATGCAGAACCGCCTGTAGGCTGCGTGCCAAATCATCCCATCACAATTCATCAAACTTTCTGTCTCAGTCGCTACGATTGAGACAGTTTGGTACGATACTTAACTGCACTGGGCTCAAATAATTTCTATTCATGGACTCTATGAGTAAGCAACGCTCGATATTGGCTGCGCTGCTGGCGCTAGTGATTGCGGCAGTCGTCATTATTATGAACGTCCCCACTCAGCTAGGTCTAGACCTGCGCGGTGGCACCCAGCTGACGATGCAGGTGATGCCCAACGAGCAGATTACTCAGGTCGGTGAGCGTGAACTGGCGGCTGTGCAGCGCGTGATTGAAAACCGGGTGAATGGCCTGGGCGTTTCCGAAGCGATTGTGCAAAGTGTCGGCCAAGATCAGCTCTCGATTCAGCTGCCGGGTGTGAGCGATCCTGAACAAGCAGAGCGGGTGCTCGGCGGAACCGCTCAGCTTGAGTTCCGCAATCAAAAGCCAGGGACAGAGGGCCAGCTTGCGGCCTTGCAGCAGATTAATCAGCAGCAGTTGGCTCAGCAGCAGGCGCTGGTAGACACGGGAGATGGGGGCGCGATCGCTGCTAACCAGGAAGCGATCGCCGCCTCCCAGCAGGATATCCTGGCCCTATTCGCCGAATCTGATCTCACTGGCGACAAGCTCAGAGACGCCCTCGCTCGGCCAATGGGTGGCCCAGGCGGGGCATGGGAAGTTGTGATCGAATTCGACTCGGAAGGGGGCGATCGCTTTGCTCAACTCACTCGCGATATTGCGGGCACCGGGCGCGGCATTGGCATTTTTCTAGACGACCAGCTCATCAGTGCGCCCGGCGTAGATGTGCAGTATGCCAAGACCGGTATCACAGGCGGTAGCGCCGTGATCTCAGGTCGATTTGACGCTGAAGCTGCTCGCGACTTAGAAATTCAGCTGCGCGGCGGCTCCTTGCCCCTACCGGTAGAAATTGTTGAAAACCGGACTGTCGGCGCAACTTTAGGGCGAGATAGCGTAGAGCGTAGTCTTTACGCCGCTCTCTTTGGTCTGGCGCTCGTGCTGGTATTTATGGCCGTGTATTACCGCCTGCCCGGGATACTGGCCGACATTGCACTGGTCGTATACGCTCTCCTGACCTGGGCTGCTTATGATTTGTTAGGCGTG
Organism: Phormidesmis sp.; assembly: GCA_049646425.1. Lineage (GTDB taxonomy): Bacteria > Cyanobacteriota > Cyanobacteriia > Phormidesmidales > Phormidesmidaceae > Phormidesmis. The sequence continues at coordinate 6,083 of JBARVU010000162.1, forward strand.
ACCCTGACTTTGCCAGGAATTGCCGGTTTCATCCTCAGTATTGGCATGGCTGTAGATGCCAACGTGCTGATTTTTGAGCGCACCCGTGAAGAGCTACGGTCAGGCAAATCGCTTTATCGCTCAGTGGAGTCTGGCTTCTACCGTGCGTTCTCTAGCATTTTGGACAGTAACGTCACCACGCTGATCGCTTGTGGGGCGCTGTTCTTTCTAGGGACAGGACTGGTGCGTGGCTTTGCGCTGACGCTAGCAATTGGTGTGGTTATCAGTATGTTTACGGCGGTCACCTGTAGCCGGACGCTGCTATTTTTCACAATCGGCTTCCCTCAGTTCCGCAAGCCCAGCCTGTTTTGCCCAGGCGTCGATACCCTACCCAAGGGCGCGCAGGGTTCTGCGAGTCCTCAGTAGCTAAACTCCTTTCTTTTATCGCTGCCAATCCATGCGTGCGCTCACATGAAACTCAACGTCATCAAGCAAAGAACCCTCTGGTGGGGCATCTCTGGGGTGATTATTTTAGTCGGTATTGCCTCAATGGCCTTTTCCTGGCAGCAGTATGGCGCCCCGATCAAGCCCAGTCTCGACTTCGTTGGCGGTACCCGGCTCCAGCTCACCCGCGACTGCAGCGTCGCGGAAAACTGCGCAGACCCGCTGGAGACCTCTGCTGTGCAGCAGGTGCTGAACGCGCAGAGCCTGACTGGCAGCGTTCAGCTGGCAGGTGACGACCGACAGACCGTCGTGGTTCGAACCAGCAATCTCGATGTCGATCAGCGCGACCAGCTTCAGACTGGATTGGCAGAGGCGATCGGCACCATCGATCCGGCCTTGACCAAAAATGACACTGTCGGCCCTGTGCTCGGCAAACAGCTACTGACGACGGGCCTGTTGTCTTTGCTAGTAGCGTTTGCGCTGATTGCGGCCTACCTCAGCCTACGCTTTCGGTTTGATTACGCCATTCTTGCTATCGTCGCGCTGCTGCATGATTTGCTGGTGACGTTGGGCATATTTTCTATTCTGGGCTTGGTGACGGGCTACGAGGCCGATAGTTTGTTTATTGTGGCGCTGCTAACCATTGTGGGTTTTTCTGTGAATGACACAGTGGTCATCTACGACCGCATTCGCGAAACGCTCAAGCTCAATCCCACCCGTCCGATCAATCAGATCGTTGAAGATTCAGTTAATGAAACCTTAGGTCGCTCAATCAACACAACGCTGACGACCGTATTAACCCTGCTCAGTATCGTATTGTTTGGCGGCGGATCTCTTAAGTTTTTTGCCCTGGCGCTGATCACGGGCTTCATTGCCGGTGCTTATTCCAGCATTTTCATTGCCAGCACGCTGCTGGCTTGGTGGCGCAGCCGCTCTGAAGGTGATTTTGACGGCGATGACTTTGATGGCGACAATTTGGGTGAACCGGTAGATTCTGCGCCTAGTACGCTGTGAAGGTAGCTGGGATATGTAAAATGGCCTTTTCTCTACTTCGGGTCTTGACTGTAGAAATGTCGTCTATGTTTGAAAAATCCTATTTACGAAGATGCGGATTTATCTGTGATAGAGCCTGAAGCTGCTGATCGAGCCCGAGAACTGGAAGCCTTACGACAGGCAATGATGCGCACCTGGTGGTGGATATGTCTGGCGCTGTGGCTGAGCGTAGGCACCCTCAGCCTGTGGTGGCTGAGGTCAGAGTTTCAGGAATTGCGCGAGTATTTCACCTGGGCAGCGCTGCGAGCCATGATTATTTTCAATCGTCCGGCGTCGCTCGGGCTCATGCTGTGCGTGGGGCTGACGCTGGCACTGCTGATCAGCGAAAGTCGCCATATCCTGTGGGGCCTTTCCAAAGGGGAAAGGTCACGCCTGGCTGCCCAGCTCGATAAAATTCATACGCAGGGCTCCTCTCATCCGCAATGGAAGATTGTTTATCCTACAGAAGTTCAATCAAAGGAATAGCGATTTTCATTCAATGGCAAGGCTGTCATACTGAATGAAGTTGTCCGCTTCAGAGGGTTTCGACGGGCCGTACGAAAATGGGTTAGAGGGCAGTCGGCCGTGTGATCCTATGGATACACCCTTTTTCGCTATATGACACTGGCAGCAGCGCGGTCTATGAGTAAAACTGCCTGGGGCATTCGCCGCAGAATAGAGGCTGGGCAGCGAGGTTCTATCGGCGCTGTCAGCATTTTGTGAATGATGGCAGCTTTGCCCTGTCCGACAGCCAAGCATAGGCTGTGACGAGTTGCTCGAATGGCGCTGAGGGTGAGGGTAAAGGCGTATTGGGGCACAGCTTCTAGGTTGGAAAAGGCGCTAGATGCTTGCTGCTGCCGGTTTTGCTCGTCTAGACGGACAATCTTCACCCAGCGGGGGTCGGTGAAGCTGGCGACGGCTGGGTCGTTGAAGGCCAGGTGGCCGTTATTGCCAATGCCCAGACAGCAAAGGTCAGCAGGGTTTGCCCGCAGCTTTTCTTCGTATGCCTGGCAAATCTCTATAGGCAGCAGTCCATCACCTTCAATGCCGTACCACTGACCCAGCGCGACTTTGCTCGTCAGGTAAGCTTTCAGGTAGTGACGAAAGCTGGCCGGATGGTCGGCAGCAATGCCTAAGTATTCGTCTAGATGGAAGCCGGTGATGCGCTGCCAGTCTAGTGCTGTGGTAGGGCAGGTGAGATGGCTGAGGAACTGAAGCTGCGATCGCCCCGTCGCAAAAATCGCCACCGCCTTACCCCGCTGATTAATTGCCGTTTGTAGGATGTCGCGAGCGATCGCACTCGCTGCAATCGCCACTATCTCAGGCGAATCGTAAACCTTCACTGTCAGGGCATCCACTTGAAGAGTTCGGCTGGGGCGAATGTCGCAAGGATTCAAAATAGCCAACCAGGAATGAGGACGGCTCTTTCATCTTTGCATAGGTCTTCCAGCCCAAGGCGGCAGATCGCGCTGCAAGTTACATCAAATTAAATATTCAGACTACTTCTGCCTTTTATCGGTTCAATGGCTCATGATCGCTACAGCGCCTCTTTACACATCCATCATAATTTTCTGTGAAATCACCCCGCTCCAATCGCCCAGAGTCTGATAGTCCCGCTTATTTGTTCCGGATTAACCGCTGGTGGTGGCTGCTGGGCATCGGCCTGCTGCTGATTGCCAGCTCCAGTACGCTCATCCATTGGCTGACAGAATACTGGTGGTTCAGTTCGACTGGCTTTGCCGATCTGTTTAAGCTGCGTTTAGGCTGGAGCGTGCTCTGCGCAGTGCTAGCGTTTGTCGTTTATGGCGTAGTGCTGTGGGCCAACTACTGGCTGGCGCTACGGCTGACGCGCGATCGCCCTTTTTACACCCCTAGCAACCGCGAGTGGGCGCCGGTGATTCCGGGTCTCACTCTCTATGGGGGGATCACGCTAATTGTGCTGCTGTCGGTCGGCGCAGCGCAGCGGGGCAGTCGCGCCTGGGAACTGCTGCTCAAATTTTTCAACGCCACTGCCTTTGGCGTTGCTGACCCAATTTATCAGCAAGATATTAGCTTTTACGTTTTTCGGATGCCGGTTTACCAGGGTCTACAGGCTCAGGCGCTGGAGCTGCTGATCTGGGCGCTGATGCTATCGGCCATTATCTACGCCCTGAAAGGAGAGATTCGCATTGAGCGAGGCTGGAAATACTTTTTAACCGGCCCAGCTAAGACACATCTGTGTGTGCTGTTGAGCGCGATCGCCTTAGTGGCTGCCATCGGCTACTGGCTGGCCCGCTACGACCTGCTCTACTCGGTCAGCGGCGTTGTGTTTGGCGCTGGCTACACCGACGTCAATGCCCGCTTACACGCTTACAGCATCCTGGGCATTGTCACCCTGGTGGTTGCCGCGCTGTTCATGGCATCTTTATGGCGGCAGGGGTTTTCGCTGCCGGTTACCAGTGTTGGCCTGTATTTAGCAGTGCTGCTAGTCGTGGGTGGACTGTACCCCTGGCTTCAGCAGAGCATTGTCGTAGAGCCCAATGAGCTCGATAAAGAAACGCCCTTCATCGCTCACAATCTGGACTTCACGCGCCGGGCTTATGGCCTCACCAACGTACAGCGCGAAGACTTTGCCGTAGAAGATACGCTGAATGCCGCTGCTTTAGATCAAAATGCTGGGACACTAGATAATATTCGGCTGTGGGGCTACGAAACGCTTTTAAGCACTTATCAGGAGCTGCAAAGCCTGCGGCTCTACTATCGCTTTCACGATGTTGATATCGACCGCTACGCCATAGAAGACGACTACCGGCAGGTTATGCTCGCGGCTCGCGAACTGGACTATGATGCGGTGCCAGAACAGGGCAGAAACTGGGTTAACCAGCGTCTCAAATACACCCATGGTTACGGCGTCGCCATGAGCCCCGTCAATCAGGTAACAGTAGAAGGTCTGCCTGATTTCTTCATCAAAGATATTCCGCCTGTCACCTCGACCGATATCGCTCTAGATCAGCCGCGTATCTATTATGGTGAAGAGACTGATCACCATATCTATACCTGTACCAGCACGACAGAATTTGACTATCCGCTAGGCAACGACAATGCCACCAACACTTATGAGGGGATAGGCGGCGTGCCCATGGGGTCTTTTCTGCGCCGATCAGCCTACGCTTTTGACTTTGGGACGCTCAAGCCGCTGATCTCTAACTATTTCACCAGCACCTCTAAAATCCACTATCACCGCCACATCAGGGAGCGAGCGCAGCAGATCGTGCCCTTTCTACAGCTTGATAGCGACCCTTACCTGGCACTCATAGACGGTCGGTTTCAGTGGATACTTGACGGCTATACGACGAGCGATCGCTACCCCTACTCGGAACCGCTGATCAACTCTCCCAACGCCGATGACTTACTGTCCACAGAGCCCCAGCTAGCAGCCATTGCCGCAAACGGCACCAACTATATCCGCGATGCTGCCAAAATCGTCATTGACGCTTACGATGGCTCACTCACGGTTTATGCCGTTGACAGCAGCGACCCCATCTTGACGACCTACGAAAAGATCTTTCCCAATCTGTTTACGCCGCTCGAATCGGCATCCGACGACTTGCGTAGCCATTTTCGCTATCCGCTCAACCTGTTTCAGGTTCAGTCCCAGCTCTACCGGGCCTACCATATGGAAGATACGGAAGTGTTCTACAACCAGGAAGATCTCTGGCAGGTACCGCAGCAGCAGGGCACTAGCGGCGATACCGAACAGATGCAGCCGTACTATGTGATCATGCGGCTACCCGGCACAGAACGCGAAGAATTTCTGCAAATTTTGCCGTTTACGCCTTCTCGCAAAGACAATATGGTGGCCTGGATGGCTGCTCGCTGTGACGGTGAGCAGTACGGCAAGCTCGTGCTGTACGAGTTTCCCAAGCAAGTTTTGGTATATGGCCCTCAGCAAATAGAAGGCCGTATCGATCAAAATACAGATATCTCTCAGCAGCTCACGCTCTGGAATCAAGAAGGATCTAGCGTCGTTCGCGGCAATCTGCTAGTGATCCCGGTCGACCAGTCTCTGCTTTATTTTGAACCTGTTTACTTGCAGGCTGACCAAGGCGCTTTGCCTGAGCTCAAACGGGTAATTGTCGCCTTCAAAAATACAATTGTGATGCGCCAAACGCTGGCCGAAGCCTTAGAAGCCGTTTTTGGTAGTAGTGCAGCGGGTAGTAGCAGTACGACAGGCGCCAGTGGGTCTACGTCCAGACCATCTAGCAGTCCTAGCAGTCCATCTGGACTCCCTAATGACTTGATTCAGGCCGCAGTTGAAGCCTATGAGGAGGGCGAAACAGCACTGCAAGCGGGTGACTGGACTGCTTATGGACAGTCCCAGCAGCGTTTGGGTGAGCTGTTACAGCAGCTGAACGGTTCGTCTGAATAGGACGAGGATGCGCTGACAATCTACAAAGTGACACTGACTGACTGTTGACTGACTGCGACTGACCGCTGGCGATCTATAGGTCCGCTCTGTTTAGCCCTTGCGCGATGGCTGTCCGCGTCGGAGCAGGGGCAAATGCGCTCTGGGTTTCTTGAACGCTCTTCAGTAAAGCTTCGTAGGCATTGATGGCTTGATCAAAAGAGTAGTTGTCAATAGCGAACTGTCGTCCCCGTCTGCTGAATTCTTCTACCTGCTTGGGATCGTTGTACAGCGCTTCAATTGCTTTAGCAAGTTCGGTTGGGCTTTCTGGCTCTACAACCAAACCGCTGCCGCTTTGCCAAACCGCTTCAGCTGCGGAGCCATTCCCCGGAACAGAGGCGATCACTGGCCGACCGCTAGCCATAATTTTTTGCGTCTTAGAAGGCATATTGAAGCCTACGACATTCTGCTTTTGCATGATGAGTGATACATCGGCAGCGGCTAGCATTTCGGGGAACTCGTGGTCTGAGACAAAAGGCAGCAGGCTGACGTTTTTCACACTGAGCTCCTTACAGAGCTCATCGAGTTCTACTAGCTGACTTTTTTCGCCCACAATTACAAACTGAATATCTGGATTGGCCTGCATCTGCGAAGCTGTGCGGATAATCGTCCTCACACCCTGCGTTCGGGCGATATTGCCAGAATAGAGCACTACAAACTTGTTTGATAGGCCATGAGCGCGGCGGAACGCGTTGTTCTCTTTAGGTAGTGGTCTGACAAAACCCACATCTACCCAGTTGGAAATACATTCCATCTTGCCGATGGAAACACCTTTTTCGACCAAATTCTTAGCAAATGAGGGCGTGATAACGCTGATTTTAGTGGCACTGGCGTAGGCGAATTTTTCCAGACGCTCAAAGACCTTGATCGCGACCGGGTGAGTAATGAGACCGGTTTGAACGGCGGCCTCCGGCAAGATATCTTGTAAGCTGAGTACGACAGGACAGCGGTAGAGAGCTTTGGTGACAGCAACAGGGACGCAGGCAGTTAGAGAAGGACTGGTCGACAAAATGACGTCCGGCCGCCAGCCGCTGATGGCTTTGATAAAGCTCAATAGGGCAAAGCTTCCCTCCAATAGTGCCCGCCCAACTAGCCCAGGCTTGGGCCGGATCGCGACAAAGCACCGTTCGATTTCGACCCCGTTCCGAACTTCGCTTTTATAGAGCTTTCCTCGATATTCAGGATATATTTCACGCTCTGGATAGTTGGGCATCGCGGTGACAACCCTGACTTGGTGTCCTCGTTTGACCAGTCCCTCAGCAAGTTCTGTCATCAGAGGGGCAATTCCAATCGGTTCAGGATAGTAATTGTAGGAGTAGAGAAGAACACGCATGGGTAAGAGCTCTTTAGAATAAGCGTTTTCAGGAATGCAAAAGAGGGGGAAAGGTCACTCAGCAAGCGTGATTACTCAGATATCCCCTGCTAGGAAACTTTTCAATCAGCCGCTTTCTCTTCTATTTGGTTCAACATTAGCTGCCCGCACTGATTTAGGCCCTTAAAAGCTTCTGACTTTAGCTAATCTTTAAGAGATCTAAGGATATTCGCTCAAAGTCCTATATAACTTTTATAACTTTCGAAAACGGGAGGTTATCGGCTGTCCGTTTGATAGAACCCTTGCCAATACAGGGATGTGAATTAAAAGGTGCGCAGTCAATGTCAACGAGAGAGGGCCTCAGTCGGCAATGGCCTAATGATATGCAGCGGTTCTCAGGAGATACTCACTTGGTACACTTATTAGGATAGGTAACCGTAGGCCCGCTCAGTTGACATTTTTATGGTCAATTACTTTAGATTTACTATTTCCCTTTCAGGCAGATAGAAAGCTCAGCTCATTTACGTATCTTCTATCTATGTATTTTTTGTAAGTCCAAGGTCAATGTGAGGAAGTAGTTAATGCCTTCTGAAAGGGGATCTCAATGGGATCCAAGCAGACTTTTGACAACGCTGAGTTATTTTGGCGAAGTCCCGTTTCTAGGAAGCTTCCGCTGGATGCAACAATTATTAGGTCAAAATCGTACCGTTCCTGGCATGACGCTAAGCGCCATTAGAAAAAAGGCTGTCGTTATTGACAGTCGCTCATCTTCACTGTTTGCTCAGCTGAGCAAGCAGCTGTCGCCGACGCTTGATCTGATTTTTTATCCGTCAGATGCCGACCTGACAATGGGTGGTGGTCGCGCTCAGCCTTCCGATCTAGCGCGGTTAGTCCAGGCAGTAGATACCGTTGTCGTGCTAGAAGCTCCCGATTTAGCCAGCTTAGTCGCCCGCTTGGCTACCTACCTGAAGGAGTCCTCAGATGTCTGCCAGAGCGTGTTTGACTTTTCTTCGCCGGGTGCTGCCGCTATGTGGGGGGCGCTTGACGATGTTGTGATGGGCGGGGTTAGTCAGGGTAATTTGTTCCTGCAAGAGCAAAGTGTGCAGGGGCAACCCGCGCAGACACAGGCCATCTTTGCTGGCAATGTCTCTACAGATAATTCAGGCGGCTTCTCATCGGTGAGAACCAAAAACTTCGATCCGCCGTTCGATTTTGCCGGTTGGCATGGTGTCAGGCTGCGTGTGAAAGGAGACGGGCAGCGCTATAAGTTTATTCTGCGCAACAGCGGTGGGTGGGATAGTCCGGCGTATATATATGGTTTTGATACGGTGGCCGCTACTTGGATAGCGGTCGATATTCCGTTCGCGGAGATGGTACCTACTTTTCGTGCCCGCTCCATGTCCGATGCCCCCGCGTTTGATCCCACTCAGGTGTTTTCTTTTCAGCTGATGCTCAGCAAATTTGAGTATGACCAGCGGCTAAACCCTCACTTTGAACCGGGACCGTTCACGCTAGCGGTGAGTAGCATTAGCGTGCAGCGCCCTCGACCGGGTGTTTCGCTGATCGTAGTCGGTGCCCCGGACGAAGTCGCGCAATCACATCAGGAATCGGCGCTAAAGTCTGCTCAGATAAATTGGATTGAGCCAGGGACAGAGGTGGAAGGAGCCATCATCGCCGCCCTGTCTTGAAATGAATTAGGGCTGGTTAGTAAGAAGGACGGGGCGTACGCTCACCTTTAACCTGCTGCTTGGCGCGGTTAGCGCTTTTCTTGAGTGCTTCTAGGCGGCGGATGTAGCGATCACGCTGTTTCTTTTTGGGTGTCTGTTCGATCAGAGTCTTCAGAGCGCTGCCGAGGCTTTTGTAGGCGTTGGGTAAGGTATAGCCAAAGCGAGTGGCAATGGAAATCGCCTTTTCATCTGCCGCAATCGATTCTTGCAGCGTTTTCTGGCCATTGTTGCGCTTATAAAGCCGCCAGCCAGAAACACCGCACAGACCCATGGCTAATAGCAGCAGCAGGCCATCTTGTACCCAGAGCTCGCCAACCGCACCCCCTAGGCCAATTGCTAGCGCCGCCATCTCCCAGCCATCCCGAGGAATCGTATCGCTCTGAACGCGGGCTACCTCGTGCCAGAACAGCAGATTGCGCTGGTCGATTGCAAGCTGCTCCCACTTGGCGAGGTCGATCTGTACCTCGACCTGGTCGCGACCTAACTCTTCGCAGGTAATCAGAGGGGGGGCGACGTCGGTCGCAGGTTCTACCGTGACCCAGCTTTGAAGCTCAGGGGGGAGCAGGCTTCGCAGACGACGCAGTTCGCCGATATCAGCTCGAGGCGAGGTGTAGCTAGCGTAGGAAGTCATAGGTTTAGACCAATCGTAACGACAGATGGAATCGCTGAGTAAGGGGGCAACCAGCTTGAAGGCGGAGGCAGTTATTGTGATCTGGACTACTGCGCACTTAAATAATGTTTATAGCACGCTTGCGAGGCTATCAGCTTTGGGGGAATCCCGTTCCTCTTAACATCTTTGCAGACTTTAAAGGGCAGGTAAGTTGGGAGTGACTAGCCCAGCGCTCGCAGCCGGCTGATGGTGTCATCGATCAAATCGCAGCCCTGCTCTACAGAGTCAATCCGACAAAGGCGATCACGCAAATCAGCAGCCCCTGTAAAATCTTTGGCATACCAGGTCATATGTTTACGCGCCTGCCGAATTCCTCGCACCCCTCGGTAGTCCCACAGCATCATCAGGTGTTCGCGGGCACACTGAAGCAGCTCTATTGGGCCAGGTGCAGGCATTAGCTGACCGGTCTTCAAAAAGCGATCAATTTCTCCGACTAGGTACGGATACCCCAATGTCCCTCGTGAACACATGATGCCGTCCGCTTGGGTTTGACGTAAGCACCGCAGGGCAGAGTCTACAGAAAAAATGTCACCATTGGCGATCACCGGAATGCCCAGCGCTGCTTTGACCTTCGCAATCCACTCCCAGCGGGCAGTTCCCCGGTAGCCCTGAGCGCGAGTGCGGCCGTGTAGGGTGATCATCTGCGCACCTGCTGTTTCCATCTGCTGAGAAAACTCGACGGCGTTGATTGCCTCATCAGACCAGCCGATGCGGGTTTTGACGGTGAC
>JBARVU010000163.1:0-7155 GCA_049646425.1 Phormidesmis sp.
ATGAAAAACACTGCAAAATCTAATCGCTCCCTCGCTAGCCAGACTGCCTCCCTACTTCAGCTCAGCGCTAGCCTCGAAAACGCCTTTGGCGCTGGCGTCTTGACTCCCCAGGGCAAAGCTAACGGGCAAGGCTGGACAACTGAGCAGCTTTTGAACCTGGCGGCAGCAAAGTCGCTGTTTAACTAATTGTTAGCGGGCTTGGGCCTTCAAGGTCTCTAGCAGCGCGTAGACAGCCGGTGGCTGTAGCGCCTCGGTCAAAATAGCCACTCCCACCGGGCGTTCTAGCCGAATCGGCAGAGAGTACACCTGTAACGTTTCAGGAATCGGCTCAGCCGCTAAGCGAGGTAAGATCGTTCCACCCAATCCCTGCGCCACCAGGCTGACAATGGCTGCGTCTGTCTCTATTTCATTCACCACGTTCAGCCGGTAGCCCAGTCCATTAATATGCTCATACACCGGGCGCATCATCCGGTAGTCTACCGGCGGCATGATCAAAGGCTGTCTGACGAGTTCCGGCCAGGTCAGCGTCGTTCCCTTTACCGGCGCACCGACCGGAAGCAGGGCAATATATTCGTCTTTGAGCAGTTCCCAGGCCGTCAGCCCCTTACCCGCAGGCAGGACGGTAATGCCGATGTCAGCGCGGCCTTCACGCAGTGCCTGCTCCACCCCGTTATCGTCGTCATATTCGCTCAGGTTGATGCGGATGCCCGGAAAGCGCTGATAAAACGCCTTCATCGCGGCTGGCAAGATATGAGCGGCAATGCTGCGAAAGCTGGCAATCCTGACCTGTCCGCCTTCTAGCCCTTTTGCGACAGCGGCTTCTTGCAAGATGGAGTCGGTACTATTGACAATCACACGGGCATGGGTGAGGACGCGATCACCCACCGGGGTCAGCCGTGCCCCGTAGCGACCGCGAGCAAATAGCACAACCCCTAAGTATTCTTCGAGGGAGGCGATCGCATGACTGACCGCCGACTGAGAAATGTCGAGTTCCAGGGCGGCCTCGCTGAAGTTTTGGCGGTCGGCAACGGCGACCAAAATTTGGAGCTGCGAGAGCTTAATCCGATTTTGAGAGGTATCTTTCATCTGCGTAGCGACGCCGTAGCCGTAGGGTGTGTTAGGGCCTGACCGTGGCAATCCCTATCTTTACGCCGTCAACCTGGCGCAGCTGATCCATCGCGGCAATAACGCTGCCATGACGGGTGGTTTCATCGGCCCGAATTGTCACCAGGATGGGCTGCTCTGAGGCGATTGCCCGCACTTCCTCGGTCAGATTCTCCAGCGCGATCGCTTCGTCATTTAAAAACAAGTCGCCCGCTGGTGTGATGGTCAGCGTCAGGCTCACCTGATTTTGGGGCGTGGCAGTCACTGCCTGAGGCAAATTGACTGGCAGCCCCTCTGCCCTGCTCAAATACAGCGTAGACAGCACAAAAAATGCCAAGATCGCGAAGATAACGTCGATCATTGGCAAAATATTCACGCCTGAGCGTGGGCTATCAGCCTCTTCAGGTAACCGCATTCAGTGCCTCAGTACACAAATCCTGAGGCAAATAATACAACAGTCAGGACACCGACCAAAACCATCAGCGCTTTACCCGCGTCCCAGCTGCCTTTCCAGGAATAATTATTCTTATCAGGTTCGTTCATGATTATATTGAGTTAACAAATCAACTCTTAAAATAGCGGTAGACAGTCCATAATTCATCCCTCTTGAGGCGTTTTTCCTGGCGAAAGTTTCCGTCAGTGCCCTACAGCAGTGACATCTGCTGACCCTGCTGCTCATAGTAAAACTGCTCTACCCCCCAGCGGCGATACATCGGCAGCTTGCGCTTAAAGGACAGGCGACTTTCTACCTGCGCTGCGCTGAGCTTTTGCTGAGCGTCTTCTTTGCGACAGTTCAAAATTTTGGCCGCATCTTGCAGGCGTATCCACTGCTGGCCAAAGCGCTTGAGCAGAGTGTCATTGTCTTCGTTTTGAATTTGGGTGAGCAAAAGTTTGGCAAGGAGCCAGCAGGCTTGGGTGTCGGCTTCGGCTCGGTGCGACGTGCTGATGTCAAAATCGAAGTGCTTGATTAGGTTAGGCAGGCTGCGAGAAGGCAAATCGGCCAGCAGCATGCGCGAGAGAATGACGGTGCAGAGCTTTTGCAGCGGTGGCTTATAAAAGCGAATGCCCAAACGTTTGTACTCCGTGCGGATGAAGGAATAGTCAAAGTCGAGGTTGTGAGCAGTAAAGGCCCGCTCCTCTTGCAACCAGGGCAGGCACTGAGGCCAGATTTCTTCAGGGGGCGGGGAGGGATACACCATCTCAGGCGTAATTCCGGTGATCTGAGTGATAAATTCAGGGATTTTCACCTTGGGGTTGATCAGGTAGGTCTGCTGCGCTTCCACACCATCGGCCAAGCTCGCCTTTAGGATCGAAATTTCAATCACGCGGGCATTGTGGCCGAGCGCGCCAGTGGTTTCGATATCGACTACGGTGAGCGGAGACTGGCTGACCTCGCGGTAATAGGTGAGGAGTTCTTGCGAGAGCAGAGCGGACTGGCCCTGGAATTTTGCGGCGTGAGCGACCATGGGAGGGGAGGATGGGGGATGGGGCTATTGCTGAGAGAGGCGCTTAAGGTTTTTGCCGCCTAGCATCTCATGAATTTTGGCTAGTCGGGTGGGAATTGTTTCTGCGTGGGGGCTGTTTTGTAGGCTCTCACTGAGATCGAGCTGGTTGAGCTGGTCTGCTTTGTTGCCGGGGAACCAGTGGCTGGCACCGCCTAATAGGTTATAGCGGGCGACCGCGTAGTCGGTCATATCAAAGGCGGCGACGAGGTTGCCGAGCCAAAGTGCTATGGCAATATTGACATTGCCCGGCGTGGACTGAATATCGGGGAGTCCTTTCTGCCAGGTACGATACCAGCTTTCGCCAAGGGTGGCGATCGCCCGCGCTTCCAACCGCCCTAAAATCGGCGGCAAAATCTCATCGGCCTGCTCGATTAGCGGCAGCACCTTCAAGTGCTCTTCAAAGTCTGAAGGCTGGGCAGCACCCAGGCTCAACGTATGCACCTGCGGACAGCTCAGGCAAAAGAGATCGTTGAACACCATTGGGCTCAGCGGCTGGCACAGCTCGACCAGGCGCGGCGGCGGACTGTACAGGTGACCGCCTTTGTCAGACGGGCTGATGATAAAGACGCCCATATCGCGCTCGGTCGCCGCTTCGATGGCTCGCCAGTTGTCCTGAAAAATGTAGTACCAGTGCACATTGACATAGTCGAAGAGGTTGCTCTCTATCGCATCGACAATGATCTGAGTGGGGCCATGGGTAGAGAAGCCGATGTGACGAACTCTGCCCTCCGCCTGTAGCTTTCTGGCCACGTCGACGCAGCCGCCCGGACGGATGCTGTACTCCAACGTGTCGGCATTGTTGATGCCGTGAAAGCCCAGCAGGTCAATATAGTCTAAGTTGAGGTTGTCGAGCGAGGTTTCAACCGTTTCTAAGAAATCTTGAGGATTCGGTTTGGGAGAGACTTTGGTCTGTACGATGAGGCGATCGCGCTCGAACTGCGGCAGCACCTTACCAAGCTGAATCTCAGAAGTCCCATAGCCTCTAGCCGTCTCAATATGATTGATGCCCAGTTCTACGGCCCGGTGAATCGTCGCTTCTAAATTCTCCTGGTTTTTCTGGGGAATGTCAGCAGGCGATACGTCCTGCCACGAGTGCTGATAGCGCATTCCTCCGCAGGAAAATACAGGCATTTGCAGTTCAGTCCGGCCAAAGCGACGGTAGAGCATTCGGTAATGATTAAGGATAAACAGGACAATCTGTCTGATTGTAGTCAATCTGCCTAAGATGCTGAAGCCCTGATCGCAATAATTCTCAACCGCCGATAATCTGCGATCCATGCACCGTCTTGATAAAGCTGAGGCACCAAGTGCTCAACCGTTTGTACCAGTTCTGTCCAGTCTTCGGCTGACAAATCAGCAAAGAAACGCTGACCAAACATTTTCAGCCATCCTGCCAAGCCCGCTTCTCAGAGGGCAGTCGGTCGGTCAAACAAATGAGCAGAGATAGGTTCTAGCCCAGCGCGCTCAAGCAGCGCCGCATACTCGCTCAAACTGGGGAAATACCACGGGTTTAGACCTGTTCGCCCGCTAGCCTGTTCGAGGGCGGCTAAGATTGTTTGCACATTGCCTTTACCCCCTAGCTCCACGACCAACCGCCCACCTGGTTTCAGAGCCACGGCCATACAGCGGACAGCAGCTTCCGCTTGAGTCACCCAATGCAGCGCCGCATTGGAAAACACAGCGTCCACTGGTTCTTCTAACTGGAAGTTTGCAGCGTCAGCAACCTCAAAGGTGATATGCGGATAGTTAGCTTGAGCCTGGGCGATCATGGCATGGTCGCTATCTAACCCGATTACCGTTGCCCCACTCGCTGCAATTTTGTCAGTGAGCTGCCCTGGCCCGCAGCCCAGATCTAAAATGTGCTCTCCCGGCTGCGGATTGAGTAGGGAGAGCAGGCTCTCGCCATGCTGCCAAACGTAACTACACTGATTTTGATAGCAGGCGGCATTCCAGTCCATAGCGGTCATCGACAGAGGATACCGACTACCTTAGTCAGCCGCGTCATGGCTGTCCAATCAGTCAATACATCACAAACGCCTACGATCCAACACTCAATACCTGCTCAGCTGTCAGTTTCAACCCTGGGAACGTAGGCGAGACAATCATTTGAGCGCCTTGAAGCTGCTGAATTTCATAGTCTCCATCCACTAGCGTACAGATGGATAGTGTAGGTTGCTTGGGCTTCCCAATATGCCGGGTACCCCCCAATCCTGCATAGTCTACAATCCAATATTCTGTGATGCCTAACGTCGCATAGTCTTCGACCTTACGGGCATAATCATTTTGCCAGTTGCTACTGACCACTTCTGCCACAAATTTAATGGAACTGCCCTGCGTCAGGATAGACTGTTCAAGCCAAAGCGATTCTTTTGTCAGTTCAGCCCGATCAACAACGGCAACATCAGGTCGAAACGCCGTCATGCCAACGTTATCAGGGCGGAATAGCCCACGCTGTAAGACAAACCAGGGCAACCCTATTTGATCGATTTGGACACAGACCTTGGTCGTAATGAAGGCGGCAACTTCTTCATGTGGGCCGGTTGGTTCCAAGTCGAATACCTCTCCATCAATCAGCTCATAGCGGTTATCATCACCGTGAAAGGTGAGAAAATCATCAAAGCTGAATGACGTTTGCTGTATTGGTTGGCGAATTGCGATAGTCATAAGGCCAACTAGAGATCAACTGTGAAAATCAACGCCTTTAGTCTATCAAACTGATTGGCAAGCCGGAAATTATCTGCCCCATCGACACCGCTGCCCGGTTCACCGAACACCCAACCGGGGGCTCCAGTGAGCCATACTGAAGATAGTCTGTATTCAAACTGTATCTAGCCCTACTTTACATGCCTCGTCCCCCAGCAAAAGTGAGCACCCCGACGTTTCTGCCCACTATGCGGGAGCTCGCCCGGACATACCAAGCGTTTTCCAGCTACTCAGATAGTCACGTTCGCGAATTGGGGTTAACGTCTCCTCAGTTTGACGTGCTAGCGACGCTAGGCGGCACCGACGGCATGAGCATGAAAGCTTTGGCCGCTGCAACGCTTGTGACCAAAGGCACCCTTACCGGCATTGTTGACCGATTGGAAAAGAAAGGACTTCTCCGCCGCGAAGTTCCCCCTGAGAATCGCCGCAGCTTTACTATCGTGCTTACCGATGAAGGCGAAGCGCTATTTAAAAAGGTCTTTCCTGAACATATTGCCTACCTACAGAAGCGATTTGAGCAGCTCACAGCCGATGAGCTCAAGCAACTACAGAGCTTACTGAGAAAGCTGAGAGAGCAGTTCTAGCAAGTATCGCTTTGACGCGATGCTCTCAGCTTCAAAGACAACTGTTCGCATCCAAACAAATATGTGCTATTCTCTAATTGTTCGAGTTAAAACAGTATGAGCTTAGACATAGTAAGCTAACCGTTTACCCAGGATCGAGACCCGCTTGATTGAGGCCACACTAGTAAGTTGACTTAGAGTTACTTAAGCAATGACGACAGCTTCTGTTCCCAGCCTGTTTATCTCTCATGGCGCACCGGACTTACCCTTATCGGAATGCCCCGCCCAGAGCTTTCTCGCTCAGCTGGGACACCAGCTGCCGCTACCAAAAGCCGTCCTGGTTATCTCACCCCACTGGATGACGAGCATCCCAACGCTGGCTACCGCACCGCAGATGCGAGCGATTCATGACTTTGGCGGTTTCTCGCAGGCGCTATACCAGCTCAGATACGACGCACCCGGATTTTCGACCGATTTGCATCAGGCAATTTCAGACCGGCTCAAAGCCGCACGACTCCCAATTGCTGTAGATCCCAGTCGAGGATTAGACCACGGTGCTTGGGTGCCCCTGCTGCTGATGTATCCCGACGCTCAGATTCCAGTCGCCCAGCTGTCGCTGCCTCCGCACTGGCAACCATCGCAGCTACTGAGTTTGGGCCAGGCACTGGCTGGTTTACGAGACGAGGGGGTGCTGATTCTAGCGAGCGGTAGTGCTACTCACAACCTTTCAGCCTTCGGCGGGCGGTCAGTGAATTCACCCCCACCAGACTGGGTACAAGACTTTGAGCAGTGGTTAGTAGCCGCCGTAGAGCAAGGCGACATCGCAAAACTGTCAGCCTACGCCCAAGCGCCCTATGCCCAGGAAAACCATCCCACGCCAGAACACTTGCTGCCGCTATTTGTTGCCATAGGTGCGGGAAACACTTCTGGCAGATTACTCCACCGCAGCTATACCTACGGTATTTTCAGCATGGCAGCTTTTAGCTTTGGATGAGTGGTTCCGACTGCCTTAGAACAACGTTTGAACGCATTAGTCTGTAAACAAAGGAGATTTTTTAATGGCACTCGGACAATTGATCAATGGCAAATGGAGCGCTGACTGGACAGAGCGCGATGAGAGCGGAAAGTTCCAGCGGATGAACACTCAGTTCCGCAGTTGGGTCCAGGCAGATGGGTCTACGCCCTTTATTGCCGAACCCGACCGCTACCACCTGTACGTTTCTTTGGGCTGTCCCTGGGCTCATCGAACCATCTTGCTTTGGCAGCTTAAGGGGTTGCAG
>JBARVU010000164.1:0-17132 GCA_049646425.1 Phormidesmis sp.
ATTTTGTCAACTGCTCTTTTCAGCAGTCAGTGGCTGCTAGTCTAGAGCAGCAAGGCAGCGGGGAGATTTCACAGTGGCAGGAAATTGCTGCGCTCATAGCAATTGACGCCCTAAAAGCAAGCAATTCAGAAGCTAAAGCTCCCTCTACAGCAGATCTGGCAGCTAGGTTTGACAAGGCTTACCAAAAAAGTCGTACGAAAGGCAGAGATTTAGTTGCTGACCTAACAAAAGCGATTAGACAGATCAGGTCAAGCGTAGATCCTTACATCATTCGCGCCATCATCTGGACGCTTTCTGAAGAAAGAGGGCCATTAGCAGTAAAGTGGCTAGCTGGTGAGCAGTTGGACGCTCAAGATGCGATTGATTTGCGGCTCCCTAATAATCAGCAGAGCGAGAAAGAAAGGGAGGCTCACGCCTTGTTGATTGTTAGCAAAATTCTTTCTATCATCGGGGAGTATCGATCCGTTTGTGTCTGCTTTGATGAGCTAGATACCATTGCCTGTAACGATCTTGGACTGCCAACAGCCGTTATCATAGCTGATCTGGTCAGAAAATTATTTACGACTCTTCAACAATCTAAAGACGGTAAAGGTATCGTTATCTTAACCGTGCTATTGCCAGATATTTGGAACATTCTCAGTCAAGATGCTGAAGTTTCAGCAAAAGATAAGGTTGCGTCAGATGGAGAGGCAATCAGCTTGAAAAACGCAAGCTTGGATTCAATTTCGGAATTAGTTTCTCTGTGGCTTTCTCCATTCTATGCCGTGAGGGACTTAGCACCTCCTACTCCTGTGTACCCATTTGAGCAAGAGGAACTAATAGAATATTCAAAAGGGCGACCCTATATGCGAGAAGCCCTAAAATGGTGCGCCAGCCGTGTGAATGAGAAGGTTGAGAGTTTCACGCCTCCGGATAAGAAGAAAACGCCTACCGAGAGGTTTAATTTTGCATACGATAATGCTCTTGAGCAGTTCTCTGATGATTATCTTGACGATAATGATGTGATCGCCTCCACTCTCTCATTCTGTTTCCGAAAAATTATAGACATCAAAAACATTGGAGAGACACCCATTGAGAATGTAGTGCTCCAAAGCATCGAAGAAATCACGCCAAAGTCTAAAAACGGTGGCTACATCAACTTCAAGATAGTCGGCACAGAAAACGGTCAGCCGGTCACTATTGGGGTTGAAGTTTTGCAGCAGACGCACGGTCTCACAGTAGGAGCAGGTTTTAAACGGCTTCTAGATCACGAAACATTTGGCCTGTCGCGCGGCTGTCTGGTTCGCTCTAGAGAACGCAAGCTCAAGCGCAACTGGGATTCTTACGAGTACTATCAGCAGCTTATAGACCAAGGCGGCGAGTGGGTCGATCTCATAGAAGACGACCTTAAACCACTACTAGCGCTCCAATACGTTTATGAACATCATGAAAAGTTTGGTCTGTCCCTGAGACGACTGGATTCTTTTGCGTTTGTACAAAATTTACTGACTCAAAATGCCCTGATTGAAGAAATCCTTAGCAGACCAGAAGGTAGCCTCGTCGAAGAAGCTCTAGAAGGGGAAGAACTACAGCCGCTCCACAGCGATGAAGAGCGTCAGGAAATTGCTGCTAATATCAGTGAATCTCTAGAAATCTCTGACCCCGAAGAATCAGATGAGCAGCCGGACTTAGGCGATTTAGAGGCTGCATAGCATATGGTTTTACTTAATACAGCGCTGTGTCTACCGGCATTAGAAATAGAAGTGCTGGCTCAAGGGCTATCGGTGATTGCCGCTCCCAAGCGGTTTATTGTACCGGGTAAACGGTTTGCGCTTTTACCCGTTCAAGCGCTGCCAGATGACTTGACAGAAGAAAAAATTTATCACGAAAGCGCTGTCAAAACGTTTGGAGCACCAATGCCCTCTACAAAAGAAATTCCAACTGTTCAGCTTTGGGGCAAGTGCGAGTTTTGCCAGCATCTGACCAGCCAAGAGAAAGTTCAAGCGCTTTCCCAGCTAACGATCTGGAAAGTCGATGCGCTAGCAGAGCACTTGCGCAATCAAGACAATCTGTTTTTAGCCTTTATTCGTCTGTACCAGCTATCAAGTCCCGTCCGGCTTGACACGCTCTCAACATACCAATCTCCTGAACACATCAACAGTCTTATACCTCTCGCGCAATATCTGGATGTCGATGAAACTAAACCAGTTTTAGAAGAAGATAAGTTTCTAGCGCTTAAGCAAAAGCTGATCGATTTAAAGGTTGAGCCCGAGCCCGCCCCGCTTAATAAAATCGATGACGGAAGTACGGCTGAGACAGACTTGAAGATTGTTGAAGAAGACCTTTCGCGAGATATTATCAATGATCCTGAATGGTTCTTAAAGATTGCTGAGATTGGAAATTCTAGCGATGGCTTTGCCTTTGAAAAGCTGGTGAGAAAGAGTTTCATAGAGCTAGGCTTTCAAAATTTTAGGAAGGATGCTAAAGCCAGTCTTGATCCTATCGCTACCGGTGGCGCAGGCGGACTAGATTTTTACGCAGATAAGCCATATCCGATTGTAGGCGAGTGCAAAGCGACCAGAACGCAAAAGGTTCCCTCCGGTACACCAGCACAGCTAATCAGATTAGGCCACAGTATTTTGCAAGAGCACTACAACGAATGTATCAAAATGATTTTTGTAGCAGGCGATTTAACGCCCGACGCGATCCAAACGGCAGAGAACAATGCTATCAGCGTCATTCGACCTGAGACGCTTCAAAAGTTGGTAGAGCTGAAGAAGGCTTACCCAGGCTCGATAGATCTATTTGCGCTGCAAGTTGTTTTGAGTGTAGGGCCTTTTGGCGAACAGTCTGATCTGCGAGTTAACGAATTTATTACTGGTGTTTGGCAGTGTCTTACGGTGCGATCGCTCTTAGTCGAAGCGGTCAGACAACTCTCTATTCAAAACAAAACTAGCTCGGTTCCTGTCGGATATGTGCGAGTCTACTACAACGCTGTCTGTGCTAAAGACTCGATTCCAAGATTGAAAGATGAGGCCAGCACTCGCGATCTACTCATTGAGCTATCCTCACCTTTGACAGCGTACATAGGCCGCGATAATTCTAACGATAATATCGAACAGTTTTACTTTCTACGAGAACTGAAAATTGAAGATTAGTGGGCGTTCAGGTACTATTATCTATGAATACAGATAAAGCTTAGAAGGCGACTTACAAGAATGAATCCGATTGCCATAGCTGTGTTTGATATTGATGGAGTGGTGCGAGATGTGGGGGGGTCTTATCGAAGGGCGATCGCCGACACCGTAGAGCATTACACCAATGGCAGCTATCGGCCCACTATGGGAGACATTGACCAGCTCAAGCGCGAAGGCATCTGGAACAATGATTGGAAGGCGTCTGAAGCGATGATCTATCGGTATTTTGAGGGACAGAAACAGCCCCAACCAGACATCAGCTACGAAGAGATCGTTGATTTCTTTCAGCGACGCTATCGTGGCCCCGATACCGAAGACCCTGATCAGTGGACGGGCTACATCGCCAGCGAACCCCTGCTGATGAATCAAGAATATTTAGGCACTTTAGCCCGCTCAGGCATTCCTTATGCCTTCTTCAGCGGCGCAACTCGGGGCTCTGCAAACTTTGTTCTTCAGCGCCGGATTGGTCTGAGCGCCCCCATTCTGGTCGCGATGGAAGACGCCCCTGGCAAACCTGACCCGACCGGATTGATGATGGCCGTACAGCACATAGAATTTCGCCCATCTGCTGCTCAAAATCTCCCTGTTCTGTATGCGGGCGACACCGCCGCCGATATGAAAACCATCATCGCTGCAAAGGAGCGATTTCCTGAGCGTCAATGGTTAGCGATTGGCATTTTGCCCCCTCACGCTCAGCAGTCGCCAGCTTACAAAGCCGAATATGCAGCAGGTCTTAAACTGGCTGGCGCGGAAGTCGTTTTAGACAGCGTTCAGCAAATGACGGCTGAGCTGATTGAGCAGATTCTGTAGTCTGCCAGGCAATCGGCTGATGGAAGCATGAGCTTCAGTGAAAAGCTAGATTTAGCGAGTAGAGCCAGATATCATTTGCAAATGGTCTGCGGTTAACGTCTTTCTAGAGGACAAGAGCGATGGCTACGCTTCAAGTCAAGCAAATTAGAGTGCCTGAAGGACAAACTCTCGAAATTCAGGATGTAAGTTGGGCTGAGCTAGAGGAGATATTGCAGGATCTGGGTGAAAAACGAAATACTCGCATTGCTTATAGTGACGGAACTTTATCTATTGTGGCCCCCCTACCCGAGCATGAAGTCGACAAAGTTTGTATTGGTGAATGTGTAAAAGTTCTATTCGATGAGCTGGAGATAGACTACACCTCTTACGGTTCTACAACGTTTAAGAACCAGAGGATGAGCAAAGCCGTCGAACCTGATGACTGCTTTTACCTGCAATACGCAGATCGCATGGCAGGGAAGCCGCGAATAGATTTGGCAGTCGATCCGCCACCAGAATTTGCTATTGAGGTTGACCTGACCTCCAAAACACAGTTGAATGCCTATCAGGGGTTGGGCGTTGCTGAACTATGGCGCTACGATGCTGGACGGTTGCGCATTGACTGCTTACAGAATGGCGAGTACGTCGAAGTTAGCGAAAGTCCTTTGTTCCCTGGCTGGCCAATCAAAGAAGCCGTTGAGCGATATGTCAGGCAGGCAAAGGCGACTAACCAGCGAAAGGCAAAGAAGGCATTTCGTCAGTGGGTTACGGCCAGAATCGGGGGTGATGATGATTTATCATAATGCCTACAATAGCTGTGCAACGAAGCGTTTACAGATGGGGAAACGGCCATGATGGTTGTCAAAATGATGAGCCCTAAGTTTGAGAAGAACCAAACGGGTCAGGTCAACGTTTCTATCACAATTGCAAACCACATCGACCAGATTTTGGCAGAGCGAGGATTTATCACTGCTGCCGAAGTCAGGACGGTTACGCTCGAAAATGTCTTAGTAGATACGGGGGCAACGCTGCTATCTTTGCCGACTGCGATCATTGAATCACTCGGATTACCAGTAAATGGCGAAACGACTATTAAGACAGCCGCCGGGCTGCGCGAGGCTCGAATTTTTCGTGAGGCCAATCTGACAGTCAGTGGCCGCCAGAGTACTTTTGACTGCCTAGAGCTAACTGATATCGACCAGCCTCTATTGGGTGTAGTACCGATGGAACGTTTGGGACTAGAACCAGACTTACAAAATCAGCGCTTACGAGTGCTGTCTGCCGAGGGCGATGACAGCTATGTCTACGCGATGTCAATACAACCATTATTTGATGGAATCAGTCAGCCAGCTATACACCTCGGCCAAATCATTGACCTGGTAGTGTGCGTTTAGACCGCTGGGATTCGGTAGAGCCCACACCTGCGTGCCTTCCCAGTCAGGCTGGGGGCCGATTTTGGCTTTGGGTTGAGCAAAGGCGATGCGGTAGGCGGTGATGCCCAGAAAAGCGAGGCATTTGGGCCGGTATTTTTTTATTTTGGCGGCGAGGAGTTCTTGGCCTGCTTGGATTTCGGCTTTGCTGAGTTCGTCGGCGCGGGCAGTAGCGCGGGGGGCCATGTTGGTAATGCCGTAGCCGAGGTCGATCAGTGAGGCATCTTCGCTAGGGTCGTACAGACGAGGGGTGATGCCTGCTTTGTGCAGGGCTTTCCAAAAGCGGTTGCCGGGTCTACCGAAGTGATGGCCGATGACGACGCTGTAAAGGCTAGGGTTGATGCCGCAGAATAGCACCTTGAGGTTGGGGGCGATGACGTCAGGCATGGTTTGGCCGTGGGCGGCAAGGATTTCAGCGCGGGTAGGGCGGGGTTTGAGCATGGGATACTTGCTTGGGGCGTTTAGGGTGCACATCCTGCTCAGCCATTGGAATATGCGGGACGAACAACGGCATTATCCCTCTATCCAGTCGAAAAATTCAACAACGCCAGTTGTATCTTCTACTACAGTCTCGAAACCTTCATCAGATAGTTTGGTTATGTAGTCGAACCAATAGTCTTCACCCTTTCCCGGAATACCTAAGTGACTTTCCATAGTTCCTTTTCTCCATAGCCAGATATCCTTATTTTTCATTTTTCTATGTAGCGCCTCAATATGACACTTCGCCTCTGGATGTTTTGCCAACTGTTCATATGCTTGATTAGGTTCAAGTTGGCTACCTTTCTTCGTAGGAAGGCCAGCACTGCAGAGGTTAAATTGTCTTCCATCTACCTTACTTAATTCCTCAAACAATTTTCGACAAGAAACAAATGCTTCGTCTGAGTTATCAACTATCTTTGCTTTCACGCCTCCTTGAAAAGCGTAGTCTAAATCTGCAAGAGCCTTGCACGGAATTCCCATAGCCTTCAAGACCTTCAGACCATTGGACAGACCGCCACTTCCGTCAATACTTACGATTGCAATACGTTTAGATGCAAGAGTGCATCTTCGGCAGCTTTCGTAAAGTGTCGGAAGAAGGCGTGTTTCAGTTTTTCCTTCTATAAGTAAAACCCTGTCCGAAAACAGAATTTGGCTGGAATTAGACAGTTCAAACAAGGTTTTAAGCTGACTTTTAGCTTTATTCTCTACGACCTCAATTGCATCTACAAGACGAGTCCTTACTCTGGTGCGACGCTCTAGATCCTTGTAAACAATTATGGTGTTTCGGATATCCTTCTCTGTCAACATTTGTGGAGAATGCGTTGTGAATACAACTTGGTAGCCTTTTTTTGATAGAAGATTTAGGGCTAAACGGATTTGCTCAATTGCGTGAGGATGTAGATACAACTCCGGCTCATCTATAAGTAAAAGCGTACAAGAGAATGACTGGCCTTCTTGCTGACGGACTTCAGCCAGATATCTAATTAGTGCTACTTGAATTGATCGTTGAGCACCGTGACCGAGAGACTCCACATCACGTCCTATAGGGCTGCTGCCTTCAAAGACTTTTATAGTCCCATTCTTGAAGAAATCTTTAACATCAGGTGGTGGAACATGTACTCTCAGAGAGAGACCTGGAAATATATCTGATAACTGCTCGTTCGCACCTCTATCCAATTCTTCTAATTCCGGTGCTCTCTCAATGCCTTCTGCATCTAGCTTTCTCCGTATGCCTTCTAACGCTTCCTTCAATACTGTTCCATGCTGCTTTTCTATTGGTTCGACAACTTCCGAAATTAGTTTTCCAATAGTAGTGGTCGATTTTGTTTTGCCAACGTCTTCTGCTGCATCATCCATCGCTTTGATTTCTATCGGGTCTGGAAAAATATTTTTAATAGCGCCAGAAATGTTTTTAGGACATTTTCTCCAGTTTTCTTCGCCTGGTTTAGTCCCATTAACAGATATACTTCTTATATACAGTTCTATATTTCTGACTGAGTCATCGGGTATCTTCTGAACCCGTCGGATAGCTATGTCTTCGCCCTCTAAAAAAGGTTCTATGGCTTCAGACAAATTTAGCTCTTGCAACACTTCTTGCGATAAACCTGTTATCTCTCCGGTGACTTGAACTGATTCAGAGCAATCATTAAAATCTTTCTCTTTCAGTGAAAACGGGCGTATCAACCATCTTATAGATGTCAAGATATTAGACTTTCCGGCATTGTTGTAACCTACTAACCCTGTAATTTCTGACAACGCTAGTTGTGTATTAACGCACGAACAAAAATTCTTGATCGAGATTTTTGAGATTTGAAGCATACTATTCATGTAAATATAAATGCCACCATGGGTTACGTTATGGTGCGCATTTTTGTTTAAAGAAAACAACCGTATATGTTCAAGTGATAATAGTGATATTCGATACCAAAACTTGGTTGAATACTATTGTTGCTGAGATTGCTGAGGTGAGGCCGCAGGTGACGCTGAAAAGGCCAGATAGCACCTTGAGTTTAACGTAAGGGGTCAAGCGCGGGTAGGGCGTTTAGTTTTAGGCATGAGCTACAGCCGTGACGGCTCTGTGGTTTAAACTTATTATTGTTATGGTCTGTGTAAGTAAGTGTTATAGGGCTAAGAGTTAGTGATCGCATTATGAAATCCACGCTAAATGAACTTCAAAACCGGGTGCAGGGGGCTTTGGTGGCTGCGTTTGGCGATGAGTATGCCAATACCGATCCGCTGCTGGTGAGTACGAATAATCCTAAGTTTGGGGACTATCAGGCGAATGTGGCGATGTCGCTGGCGAAGCCGCTGAAGCGTAACCCGAGGGCGATCGCCACCAAAATTACCGAAAACTTAGACATTTCAGACTTCTGCGAACCGCCGTCAATCGCAGGGCCAGGATTTATCAACTTTAAGCTGAAGACAGCTTACTTAGAGCAGCAGCTAAAGGCAGTGCAGAGAAGCGATCGCCTCGGCATTGCCAAGGCCAATCCGCCTCGGAAAATTATCGTCGACTACCCCAGTCCCAATATCGCCAAAGAAATGCACGTCGGCCATTTGCGTCCGGCAGTGATCGGTGAGTGCTTTGCCAGGGTGGTAGAGTTTTTGGGTCACGATGTGCAAAAGGTGAGCCATATTGGCGATTGGGGGACGCCCTTTGGGATGCTGATTGCCTATTTGCAGGCGGCTTATCCCGATCCGCAGGAAGCCGCAGAAGCGTCTACTTCGGGAGATTTGGCAACGTTTTACCGGCAGGCTAAGCAGCGTTTTGATGCGGACGATACGTTTAAGGAAAATGCGCGGCAGGCAGTGGTGAAATTGCAGGCAGGCGATCCGGATGTAATCGAAGCCTGGAAGCGGGTCTGTCAGCTCTCGAAGCGCTCCTATCGTAAGATTTACGATCTGTTGAATATTTCAGAAGATATTGTTGATCGGGGAGAGTCTTTTTACAATCCATATCTACCGGATGTAGTCACAGATCTAGATAAGGCCGGTTTGCTGGTGGAAGACAATGGCGCGAAATGTGTTTTCTTGGAAGGCTTTACGAACAAAGATGGCGATCCGCTGCCGATGATTGTGCAAAAGTCGAACGGCGGCTACAACTACGCTACAACGGATCTGGCGGCGATCCGCTATCGGATTAACGAAGACAAAGCAGACCGGATTATTTACACCACAGATGCGGGGCAGTCTAACCACTTCGCTCAGATATTTCAGGTAGCACGGCGGGCCGGGTGGATTCCTGACACGGTGGAGCTAAGCTATGCACCCTTTGGCCTGGTGCAGGGTGAAGATGGTAAGCGGCTGAAGTCTCGTTCGGGGGAGGCGGTGCCACTGAAGGAATTGTTGGATGAGGCGATCGCCCGCACCCGCGCCGATATAGAACAGCGCCTAAAAGCTGAAGAGAGAACCGAATCGGAAGACTTTATTCAAAACGCAGCGGAGAAAGTTGGTATCGGCGCGATTAAGTACGCTGACCTCAGCCAAAATCGCATTAGCGACTATACCTTTAGCTACGATAAAATGTTGGCTCTGCAGGGTAACACCGCACCCTACATGCTGTATGCGTACGTGCGCGTGCAGGGCATTAGTCGCAAGGGAGAGATTGACTTTTCTACCCTCGATGCTGAAATAAAGCTGACAGAAGAGAGTGAGTTCACCCTGGCTAAGCACCTTTTGCAGCTCGATGAAGTGTTAGATGAAGTCGCCAAAGAACTGCTGCCGAACCGGCTGTGTCAGTACCTGTTTGAACTGAGCCAAAAGTTTAATCAGTTTTATGATCGCTGCTCGGTGCTTCAATCCGAAGAACCCTTGCGGACATCGCGGCTGATTTTGTGTGATGTGACAGCCCGGACGCTCAAGCTAGGTTTATCTTTGTTAGGGATTGATGTGCTTGAGCGGATGTAAGCGACATTTTCTTTGTTGAGAAGTTAAGGTATAACCATTCCAGCCTTGATTTATAGCAAGCGTACGAATAGATCCGTATGCTTGCGCGCTATTTTGCCTGCGTCATATACCGGTTCTAGCGTTGGCAGAGCCTATCTGCAGGAGAATCACTTATGTCGTGAGCAAAGTGGCCAACGCTATAGAATCCCTTAGCCTTTAGAATGCTGCGTCTGCGGTAATGCCATGAAAATTGCAAAACTCAAAATCCGACCAATCATGACGATTTGGCGGCACTCTTTGGAAAAGCTGCTAGATTTTTATGCGCGCAAGCGGGGCAGTCTAGCATCCTTTTTCCCAAAGCTTTTCATCTTCTTTATGCTGCTCAATATGAGCTGCTTTTGGCTAGCCATTCTGACGACTTATCCGCAGGAAGTCTTTGGCGACGAACGGTTTGAGTATCTGCTGATGCAGTTTCCAGTGGGCTTCTTAGGGGCGCTATTTGATAGTCTTTCCTTTTTTATTACCGTGTGGATTGCCCGGCGGGCGCTGAAAACAACCTCACTGCCGAGCTATATTGCCCATCTCAGCATCGATGTGCTGATTGCGATTTTGGCTACGTTTTGGGTACTGATGGTGTTTTCGGTGTCGGGCTGGATGGTGGGTATGCTGCAACACTCGTCTCAGTCACTTGCGGAAAGCTCTGTCAAATATGAAAATCGTCTCTCTGATGCGGTCAAAGATCCGACCGGACGAGAAAATATTAAGAACATCTATTTTGGCGTGATGATGGGGTTTAGCGCCATGATTCCCACCATGATTCATCTGTATTTGTCGGCGCAGTCGGTATTTTTGTATGTGCGCAAGGTGTCGCTGCGGCGGTTTCAGAGGCTGTAGGCTTCTGCTAAGGCAGACGCTGGGCGAACGACTGCGCTCAGTCTACCGTTGCGAACTTTAGGACAACGAATAGCAGGCTAAAACCCGATAGGTAAATGAAACCTACGACTGCCAGGGTAGTCAGCCAGGGCTGGGGCTGAGCAGCTTCATCTAGAGTGCGAATGCTGCGCATGTTCATCCAGGCGTAGAAGGGGGCGGCGACGAAGGCAATGATGGTGATGCTGTCGATCAGCGGCTCAAACCCAGCGGTGAAGACGCTGAGCAGGAGCGCGGCTAAGCCAATGAGCGTTAGGGCGATCACCTGTCGAATCGGCAAGCTGCTGGCCTGGGTTTTGGGAAATAGCTCATGCAGGCTCGCTTCTAATGTGCGCGGAAAAGCGTCTACGACGGTGAAGGTGGTGGAGAAGATGGCAGCGATCGCACAGAGCCCAATCACCGGCTCAGCCCATACGCCAATATAGCTGGTATACATTCCCACCAGTTGTCCGGCAAAGACGGCGGGCTCATCGGCTAGCCCTTGCTCAGGTAGGGTAAGCGTCCCCAACGCCAAAAACAAGCAGGCCAGCACCACCGTTAGGATATAGCCAAAATTAAAGTCAAGGCTTGCTGCTGCCAAAGAAGTCGCTTCGCCTCTGTCTGCATCATCAGCCTGCACCCATAGCGACTGCCAGATAGAAAGCTCCAACCCACCGGGCATCCAGCCCATAAAAGCAACCAAAAACGGCACTGCCGACCAGGAGAAGATAGCGCTATGCTTATAAAGTGGGGTACTGACAACTTCCAATCCTGTGGGCACGCTACTCGCGGTCGCGGCTAATGTAACCGTTGTAGAAACAGCCATGATCACAGCAGCCACCGTGGCGACCGAAAGAAAAATGACGCACCATTTGGTAATTTGCTCAAACAGGCGATAGCGCCCAACCGCGATCAGACCCCAGCAAAATAGCAGTACGCCGACTGCCAGCACCGTCACCGAAACTTGAGGCAGCCACAGATACTGCAGCAGCATAGCAGCGACAAACGCATCCACCGCAAAGCTACCCACCGCGCTAATGACACTGATTGCGACAAACGGAATAAAAAAACGTTTGCCCTGCTGCCGGTAAGCCTGAATCAGATTTTGGCCCGAGGCGGCAGCATACCGATGGCCATACTCATAAAACGGATACTTCATCAAGTTGGCGAGCAGTATAAAAATCAGCGCCCCCCAGCCATACAGCGCCCCGGCCCGAGTACTCTGCACCAAATGAGATACGCCAATAGCAGCCCCGGCCATCAACAGTCCCGGCCCTAGCTGTGCCAGAGAAAATTTCTGACGATCTTGAGTAGCTGGGGTCATAAGGTTTAGTAATGAGTTTGGCTAACGACTTTCCACAGTAGAAAGTACGTTAAATTCTTTAAAGACTGTAGCGCTTTTGTCCTCATGAATTTACTGCTTGTCCCCGGTTTACTGCTTTCACTGCTGGCCATTGGCGTCGTTATCTATCTGCTCACCGCTCGGCGCTATGACTCAGCGGACTCAGTGGCGAACTCATACGACGAGTGGACTCAAGACGGCATTTTAGAGTTCTACTGGGGCGAGCATATTCACCTAGGCCACTACGGTTCACCGCCTAGACAAAAGGACTTTCGGGCGGCGAAGTACGACTTTGTTCACGAGATGGTGAAGTGGGGCGGGCTGGATAACTGCGCTCCAGGAACAACTTTGCTAGACGTGGGCTGTGGGATTGGCGGCAGCAGCCGGGTACTGGCAAAGGACTATGGCTTTGAGGTAACGGCAGTCACCATCAGCCCGAGTCAGGTAGAGCGAGCAACCCAGCTAACGCCTGTAGGGGTGAGCGCAAAGTTTGTCGTAGACGATGCGATGGCGCTTTCTTTTCCGGATGAGAGCTTTGACGTAGTGTGGTCAGTAGAAGCGGGGCCACACATGCCAGATAAAGCAGTATTTGCCAAAGAGCTGCTGCGAGTGCTAAAGCCAGGCGGTCTGCTAGTCGTCGCAGATTGGAATCAGCGGGATGTTCGTGCAACGTCCCAGAATGGGAATCGTCGCCGTCCGCTGAACTGGTGGGAGAAGCCAGTGATGAGGCAGCTGCTTGATCAGTGGTCGCATCCTGAGTTTTCGAGCATTGAGAGGTTCTCTGAGCTGCTAGAAGCGACTGGGCTGGTAGAGGGTTCTGTAGAGACAGCGGACTGGTCGCAAGAAACACTGCCTTCCTGGATTGATTCGATCTGGCAGGGCATTATTCGGCCCCGAGGTCTGGTAAAGTTCGGATTCACAGGATTCGTCAAGTCCGTCAGAGAAGTGCCGACGCTTCTATTAATGCGTTTGGCGTTTGGCAGCGGTCTCTGCCGGTTTGGCATGTTCCGAGCGGTGCGGGCAGATGCAAGTGATCAGGTCATCCAAAGCGCTCAGTCAGCGGTTGCTCGTATGTAAAGTAAAAGATAGTGATGCCAACAGACATTGTTCTCATCGGCCCTATTGGCGCAGGCAAGTCTACGATTGGAGAACGCCTAGCCGCTCAGCTTGAATGCCCTCAGTGCTCAATGGATGACTATCGATGGGGCTACTACAAAGAGATTGGCTACGATGAGGCGATCGCCAAGCAAAAACGAGAAGCTGGCGGACTGTGGGCAGTGGGTCAATACTGGAAGCCGTTCGAGGCTTATGCGGTAGAAAGGCTGCTGTCAGAGCATCGTCACTGCGTGATTGACTTTGGCGCAGGTCACTCTGTCTATGAAGAAAAGGCGCTATTTCGAAGAGTTGCACGAGCTCTATCTCCTTATCCAAACATTGTTCTCTTGCTGCCTTCTGCTGATATCGAAGAATCTATTCAGATTCTCAATGAGCGAAACAAAGATGAGCCAGCCGACTGTATGAAGGTCAACGAACACTTTGTCAGGCATCCTGCCAACAGCAGACTGGCTAAGTTCGTGGTGTATACAAAGGGGAAGACACCGGCAGAAACCTGTCAGGAGATTCTGGCGCTAGTGAAGAGGGACAGCTTATGAAATGGACTATTGACGACTACGTGATAACGGATTGTCAAAATGATCTAGATGTCGATCTGATTTTTCACTTCTTGAGTGATGTGTCGTACTGGTCGCAAGGGATCTCCAGAGAAGTTGTTGTAAAATCTTTGAAAAACTCTTTGTGCTTTGGGGTCTTCAAAGGTGAGCAGCAAGTTGGCTTCGGTCGAGCTGTGACGGACCGGGCCACCTTTGCCTATCTAGCGGATGTCTTTATACTGGAAGCTCATCGCGATCAAGGTTTGGGGAAATGGTTAGTCAAGTGCATTCTGGCGCATCCGGAGCTA
The DNA here is from genome assembly GCA_049646425.1 of Phormidesmis sp. Classification (GTDB taxonomy): domain Bacteria; phylum Cyanobacteriota; class Cyanobacteriia; order Phormidesmidales; family Phormidesmidaceae; genus Phormidesmis. The sequence goes on from JBARVU010000164.1 coordinate 13,969, forward strand.
CAAAACTTACGGCGCTGGATGCTGGCTACTGGGGACGCCCATCAGCTATATGGTCAATATGGTTTTAAGCCGTTGAGCGATCCTGAACGCTTTATGGAAAAAGGCGATCCCGATATTTATCGACGGCAGCTGTAGCGAGTTAGCGCGAGAATCGCAGCTATAGCGACCGACTGACATCTTCAATAGATCAGTTTATGACTGGGCTTACTAGCTACCATCTCAAAGTTATTGCAGCACTTACCATGCTAGTGGATCACATTGAGGTAGTGTTTTATCCCGATCTTGACTGGCTGCGGGTGATTGGGCGCATCAGTTTTCCCTTATTTGTATGGCTGCTAGTGCAGGGAGAAGCTTACACCAAAGATATTAAGCGCTATGGCTTACGGCTAGGACTGCTAGGGCTGATCTCTCAGCCAGTTTATCAAATTGCGTTTGACGTAGAACATCCAAATATCTTGTTTCTGTTGCTCATAGGGTTAGCGTGTTTGCGAGTGACGCGGCAGCACCCAGTGCTGATGGCACCCGTTTGGACGTTGGCAGTGCTGATCACTGAGGTACTCAATATCAGCTATGGAGGCTATGGCATTGTTCTAATCCTGCTAACCCGCTACTTTCGCCCTAATTTCTTATGGTGGCTGGCTTGGGTAGGATTTCAACTGATTTGGGCCTGGTATGCCGGGCCGTTTCAGCTCCCAGTCATAGGAGTACCACTTTTGTTTATGGCATTCAACGGACAGCGTGGCCCCAAGGCTCGCTGGTTTTACGGCTTTTACCCGGGCCATCTGGCGCTACTGGCACTGATTCTCAGGTTACCCGACTGGATTCCATAACAAAAAACGCAGTAGGGTAGTCCATCAGCGAGATTGGGCCTGCCGATGCAGTGGTGCGATCGCTGCTTTTACGGATCTTCTTGAGGTTAATTTACTCTCTGGAGAATAGCAAAGAAACTTTCGTAGGGAACACCTTAGTTAGCCGAGTTATCCACAGGCGGATGCCAGCCTGCTTCAACCCAGTACTGACGAACTTCAGTTGCGTCTGAGTCGCTGTCTAAACAGAGCGCGGCAACGGTGGCTCTTCCGATAGGCGTAATTCCTATCACCTTAGTTCCGTCATCTGACCAGTAGAAATGGTCACTCCAGTTTTGAGTCCTTGGGTTAAACAGCGGCAAGGTTTCTTTTGTCTCTGGATCAATTGATTCGACTTTGCTAGCTTTGTGACCATTGCACAAAGGGCAAGCCAGCCAAAGATTCGATTCCTCACTGGTACCGCCTTTGACAAGCGGAATAATGTGCTCAATCTCAAGCCGTGCCATGACGAGCCTTTGCGGACTTAGGCAGTAACCGCAGCGGTTTTGAGCTGATGCCCGAATGCGCTGAGAAAGTTCTGAGGGAATATACCGGCTCATGCAGCACTGAGCGGGGAAACGAGCCCCCGCTCAACGGCTACTTTGAGGGCTCTGGCTTTACGAAGCAAACCACGACGGTAAAGCCTCATTAGGAATTGCAGTTCTTGACTATCTGCTGGGGTTAGCTCGTCTTCGCGCTGCTTCTCCAGCAGGGTGTCGAGCGTTTCTTGCTGCTGCTCATCAAGCTGCATATTACAAAGGGCAAGGATTTGGCTGTCGGGTAGGGTTTCGACTGGGTGCTCAGTGAAGCTGTGAGTAAGCCACTCTAAGAGGATGTCTTCAAGGCGCTGCTGGCTTTGGCTGGCAAGCTGCTGAGCCTGCTGAACAATGCTATCTGGGATATCAAGGCTGATAGATTGAGCCATAGGAAAAGTCAAATGCTTGTATTTTATTTTAGCTGAAGCTCATCGTTTACTAACCTCAGCAAGATGGAAAGTCTTCACGTGACGGTGAATGAGAAAACGGTAAGCGGTGATTCGCTTGGTCAAGCGATCATGACGCCAGATGTACCGGGCCGCGAAGGTGAAAGGTCTCAATGACCAGCTTGCGCCTGAGGCGACATTTTCGCCGAATCTGGACGCTACCACTTGATGACCATAACCCCTCTAAGCGAGAAGGAGTTTGTCGGCAAGATTGGGACTGCCGATGTAGTGGTGCGATCGCTAATTTTACGGGTCTTCTTGAGATTGGTTTACTCTCTGGAGAATAGAAGAAACGGCGTGGGCAGTGCTCACCCTACTCCTATTGATTGGTACGGACGCCGCACAAAAATAGGCAGTGTTAAAATAGGGGTTGCTGAGGTTGGGGAAACCCGATGGCTACTAATGCTTTGCCCGATGGCTATTCAAAGGCGAAGAATACGCGATTGACTGAGGCGCAGCAAGCAGACCTGTACAAGCGGATTCAGGCGTTTGAAGTTGACGAAGAAGACGTTCAGCTCACGTTTCCCAAGCGCTTAGCAAGAGAGAATGCTTGGCCTGTAGACTATGCTCACCGGGTCATCAAAGAATACAAGCGGTTTGCGTTTCTTTGGATGGCGGCAGACCATCCGGTCACGCCCTCAGATCAAGTCGATCAGGTTTGGCATCTGCACCTGACCTATACCCATTCTTACTGGGAGCGGTTTTGTGCTCGGGTGCTGCAAGCGTCTTTTCACCATGAGCCAACTCAGGGCGGGTCAGCAGAAGGCGAAAAATTTGATGACTGGTATCGCCAAACGCTAGAAAGCTACGAAACGCTGTTTGAGGAAGCGCCGCCAAAAGATATCTGGCCGTCGCCCGCAGATCGATTTGGGCGTGACCTGCATTTTGTTAGAGCGAATACTCAGCAAAAGTGGATAGTGCCCAAGCCCCCTATTCCTAGAGATGTGGTGGCCGGAATTTTGGCCGTTGCCTTATTTGCGGCAGGTCTCTACTATGCGAATGCTTCTGGCAAGGTTGCGAACCCAGTGGGTGGATTGCTGATTAGCGGTATCGGCGCGACCGCAGGATTTAGTCTGGTACAGTTTCTCGCTATGGTGTTGGATTCGCTGAATCGCCCATTGTTGCCGCCTCATTTGAGAGTGGGAGGAGTTGATGGTACTAGCGGCTGTGGAGGCTGCGGAGGTAGCGGCTGCGGAGCTGGCGGCTGTGGAGGCGGTGGCTGTGGAGGCGGTTAAACCTCGCCCCAGCCTGGATGGAGACGTTTCATGATGGGGTTGTACAGCTTGAAGTAGGCGATGGAGCCTACTTGGCGTAGAAGAGATTTCTGGGGAGTGTCT
>JBARVU010000165.1:0-2970 GCA_049646425.1 Phormidesmis sp.
ACTTGGAATGGGTCGCTCAGGCCGCTCCACAGTATCAAGCTCAGCATCAAATACGTCGTTAAAAACGACGCCGCCTGCGTAAAGCCCCGTCGTCGCCAGCAGCAGCCACACTAAGGTAGTCGATGGAAAGGCGATCACGCCCACCCCGAGTCCTGCCGCATACCCCGCTAAGATATCTGCCCAAGCGGTGACCACGTTAGCAGGCCGCATGAGCTGTAGATAGGCACGAATACTGCTGTTGAAAGTAGCGGCTGTAGCGGTCATGATACTTATTTAATCAGGAGCGTTTCTGTCACGGCCTCTACTTTTGGGCTCTGGCCTCGAAGCACAGAGCTGCCGCTATAGAGCTGCCGCTGATCAACCGGTGCAGGATTGACCCAGTCGTCTTCATTGAATTCACCGCTCTGACCGTAAGCGGCCAGGGCGTTGCCATAGCAAACAGCCTTGACCTGTTCCTCTGAAAGGCCACTCTCTAGCATGAGCTGAGCAGTTTTAGGGACGGCCAGCGGGTCACTCATGCCCCAGTCGGCAGCGCTATCGATAAAAATCTGCTGATGCCCATAGCGCCGCACCACTTCCACCATGCGCTCATTACCCATTTTGGTGTTCGGATAGATAGAAAACGCGCACCAAAAGCCCCGATCTAAGATCTCTTCAACGGTCTCTTCATTGGCATGGTCAATAATCACCCGAGTCGGATCGATGCCGCATTCTATGCAAACGTCCATACTGCGACGGGTACCTTCCTTTTTGTTTCGATGAGGGGTATGTACCAGTACTAACTTGTCTAGTTCTTTAGCGAGGTGAAGCTGAATGCGAAAGTATTTGTCTTCTGCTTCAGTCATGTCGTCGTAGCCCACTTCGCCGATGGCAACTACGCCTTCTTTGCAGGCATAGAATGGCAGCAGATCGATCACCTGCTGAGCGATCGCCGGATTGTTTGCTTCTTTGGGATTCAGCGAAACCGTGCAGTAGTGACGAATGCCAAACTGCCCCGCCCGAAAGCGTTCCCAGCCCACTAGAGTATTGAAATAGTCTTTAAAGGTGCCAGCACTTGTCCGGGGCTGTCCCAGCCAAAAAGCAGGCTCAATAATCGCCACCACGCCATACTCTCGCATGACTAGGTAGTCATAGGTCGTGCGAGCGCTCATATGGATATGCGGGTCAATTGTCCACATATTGTTATTCAGCATTTATTAATTTCCTCTTTTCTGTTGCGGTATGCTGAGCCCCTCGCTGTAAATCAGCCAGCATCTCTCCCTGGGCAAAGGGTGCAACCGGTCGCCATAGCTGCGGATTGACCGGTCGATTCGCTGCCCATCTCTCGTGAGCGTAATCACACAGCATTTGGGCCAGCTGAGGATTTGCTCGCTGATCTAGTCCTTCAATTGCAGAAAGCTCACTGCCTTCAAACAGCGCTTTGAGCACCATTTGATTCCAGGCAGGTTCGTCAAAATAGGTGGCCGGGTAAGGGTTGCGCAGGGCGATCGCCTCAAACACCGCCGTCATCGCGCTGCGTACCCCTTCGACTGCCTGAGCGCAATAGCTTTCAGGGTATGGCAAAAAGGGTAGGCTCTGGTAAAGCGCCACCTGTTCGCTAACATCGGCATTGTCAAGCAGCCGCTGCACAACCTGCTGATAGCGAGCAGCTTCTCCACTAGGAAAGGTTAGTAACAATAGCGTGCGAGCCGCTTGGTCAGTGCTCCAATGGCGAAAATTATGTTCATCAGGGTTCAGCAATTCTCTCTCAAGATCGGCTTTGCCTACCTGCCGGGAAGCAGTACTAAATCCTGTCAGCAGAGGTCGCACACTTTGGGCATTTGCCACCTGATCGAGAGTTTGCATTAGCCACTCAGCCGCTGGCCTCGAAAGCTGCTGCCTGAGAACGTCATAAAGCTGTTTAAATATAGGAGATGAAGCCGGAAGATTAGACGGGGCGATCAATGCTGACATGGTCAGATAAAGCTCAAAGTCAACAATTCCTACGAGGAACTACCTATATGGTAGGCAGATCAAACTTAGGAAGAAATGACAATAATTTCCTTAGACATGACAATTATTTCGTTCAACAAAGCTAACCCCAACTAGCAAGTGCAGCGTCAAAACCAAACACCAGCTCTCCCCTCTCCCCTCTCCCCTCTCCCTTGCTCCCAAACCAATCAACCCTAAGTCAGCGCCATCGACGGCTTCAACTCACGCTTCTCAATCGCTGCAACCGCATTCAGCTGCGCCATCAGCGCGTCGAAGCGATCAGGCGTTAAAGACTGCGGGCCGTCGGAAAGGGCCTGGGCCGGATTGGGATGAACTTCAATCATCAGCGCATCGGTGCCTGCGCAAATGGCGGCTTTGGCCATCGTTGGCACAAATTCAGACTTACCAGTGCCGTGACTTGGATCGATGGTGATAGGGAGGTGAGTGAGCGATCGCAATACCGGAATCGCTGCCAAATCCAGAGTGTTGCGCGTGTACTTGCGATCAAAGGTGCGAATGCCGCGCTCGCACAGAATCACGTTTGAATTCCCAGCGGCCATTACATACTCTGCGGCCATCAGCCAGTCGTCAATCGTCGCGGCAATTCCGCGCTTCAGCATCACCGGCTTAGACTGCGCACCTACCTTTTTCAGCAGTGCGAAGTTCTGCATGTTGCGCGCCCCCACCTGCAAAACATCGGCGACCTCAGCCACCTTTTCGAGATCAGCCGTGTCCATTACCTCGGTGATAATCCCCAGCCCGGTTGCCTGGCGAGCGGCATCTAACATTTCTAGCGCACTCTCGCCGTGCCCCTGAAAAGCGTAGGGAGAGGTGCGAGGCTTGTAGGCACCGCCGCGTAAAAACTGAGCGCCAGCCGCCTTGACGCGCTTTGCCGTCTCGACAATCATCTCTTCGCTTTCGACTGAGCAAGGCCCAGCGATGACTACTAAGGGATGATCCTGCCCGAAGTACACCGTTCCATTCGGCGTCGGTACGGGT
>JBARVU010000166.1:0-1681 GCA_049646425.1 Phormidesmis sp.
ATGGCCTTTCACAATGGCCTTTCACAATGGCGCTATTTCGCGGGAGAACGGTCAACTTGAGCAGGTTAGCAAGGGCTTTCCTCGATAGATTATTCTCCGATCTAAGCTTTAAAGCTCAAAGCTAAAGCCCTGCTGTTTTAATGCTTGGTACTTTACCGGATCGAACTGGTAGAGCTGCGCTGCCCGATGAGAAACTCCCTTTTCTTTTCTGCCGGTGTCGATGAGGAGATTCATCTTCAACAGCTTTTTGCGGAAGTTTCGCTTGTCGAGCGATCGCGCCAAAATCTGTTCATACAGCCGCTGCAACTGAGAGAGCGTAAACACTTTGGGCAATAGCTCAAATCCAATCGGTTCGTAGCGAATCTTGGCGCGCAGGCGAGCGATCGCTCGATCCAAAATCTCTTGATGATCGAATCCGAGTGCTGGCAGCGCAGACAGTTCAAACCACTTCGCATCGCTCGCATCCGTCGCGGCCTGGACGGGATGTGCTTGCAGGCTGATCAAAGCGTAGTAGGCGACTGAGACAATGCGATCACGTGGATCTCTCCTCACCGCGCCAAACGTATAAAGCTGCTCTAAGAACACTTCTAAAACACCCGTTTCCTCTTGCAGTTCTCTCGTCGCGGCGGCATCGACGGATTCATCTATTTGTACAAATCCACCGGGCAGCGCCCAGCTTCCTTTATAAGGCGGCAGCTTGCGCTGAATCAAGAGCACCTGAAGAGTCGCTTCCGTTTCAAATCCAAAGACAACGCAGTCTACGGTGAGGGCAGGACGGGGATAGTCGTAGGTGTATGGCATGAGAGTACTTGACGTTTGACCGATAGGTTCGCTATAACGAAGCTATGTTAGTGTTTATTTTACACTAAGTCAAAAATTTCACGTACAGGGCAGGGAAAGGATCATGTTAGGAGCGATCGCTGGCGATACGATTGGGTCAGCGTATGAATTCGACCGGGTAAAGCATAAAGACTTTGCGCTGTTTACCAGTCAGAGCGCTTTTACAGACGACACAATTCTTTCGGTGGCTGTCGCCGAGGTGATTTTGACAGGTGGCGATTACGGCAAGGCGATCAAGCGTTATGCTCAAGCCTATCCCAATCCAATGGGTGGCTACGGGGCGCGCTTCAGTCAGTGGGCGGCGACCGATTCTTTAGAGCCGTACAATAGCTGGGGCAATGGCTCAGCCATGCGGGTGAGCGCCGTCGGCTTTGCCTACGACGACATGGCCGAGGTGCTCAGAGTCGCCGAGCAAACCGCAGCCGTCACCCACAACCACCCGGAAGGCATCAAGGGCGCGCAGGCCACAGCAGCAGCAATTTTACTAGCCCGACAGGGAAAGGACAAACAGACGATTAAAGACTTTATCGGATCGACCTTTGGCTACGATCTCAGCCGTTCGCTGGACACCATTCGCGGCACCTATTGCTTTAATGAATCCTGTCAGCGCACGGTACCCGAGTCCATCATTGCCTTTTTAGAATCCGTCGATTTTGAAGATGCCATTCGCAACACCATTTCCCTGGGCGGCGACACCGATACCATGGGCAGCATCACTGGCGGCATTGCCGAAGCCTTTTACGGCAAAGTCCCTGAGGCGATCGCCCAACCCACCCTCAGCCGCCTGGACCCCCCGCTACGCAAAGTAGTCCTGTCGTTTTGCGATCGCTACACCCACCCC
>JBARVU010000167.1:0-8293 GCA_049646425.1 Phormidesmis sp.
ATGCCCAGCATATTTACTTCTGAGGATATCATTTTTGTGGGTAGGCGTGAGACAGGCTTATTCTATCTATACGGTTAATCTAGGTGATCGATCTGGGCATCAACCTGGCAGTTCCTCATCTGTTTACGGCTGTAGTGGCAGTGATTTGTGGCGCCGCTGCTTGTAGGCATTTAAGAACCTGTCTAAATCTGAAAAAGCGCAGCCATAGGTGATCAAGGGACGCTCATAGCCTTTCATCTCCACGGAATAGCGTTTAAACGTTTGCTCACCGATACCTAGCTGGGCGAGTGCCGCGTATGTAGTTTCTCCCACAGAGATGTCTAGCCCTAGCTGCTTGGTCGAGCTTTCAAATCGGAAGGCGGCATTGACGGTGTCACCCAAAGGCGTGTAGTCAGGCTGCTCACGACTGCCAGCATTGCCCACCATCGCATAGCCGGTGTTAAGTCCAGCGCCAATCCGCAGCGCAAAAGGCAGGGGAAAACTTTCGTGCAGCTGGCCGGTCATCGAGTTGAGCTCGCTTGTGGCTTGAGCAATCTGGTACGCGGCTTGGGGAGCTACTTCCTGGGTACCGTGGATCCACACGGCCATCACGGCATCACCAATATACTTGTCTACCCAACTGCCGTGTCTACCAATGATAGAACCCGCCTCCCGAAACCAGGTACCGATCACTTCAGAGAGCAATTTTTCATCTAGCTGACGGGTCAAGACGGTGTAGTCGCGGATATCAACCACCAATACCGAAATCAGCCGCCGGACGTGCATCGTGTCTGTTACTGTCGGGTAATGAGACTCACCCAAATTGTCAGCGCTAATCGGCTCGGCAGCTTCAGGCGCAGGGCAGTAAAAGACGAACCGGGTTTGTCCGAAGGTGACATCGTCCCCGTCGCGCAGGGTAACCGGTATGCTTACTCTGCGACCGTTGATGAAAGAGCCATTGCGGCTGCCAAGATCGATCAGATAGTATTCGCCTGTGTCCATGCACTGAAGCATGGCGTGATTGCGCGAAATCCAGCGATCGCCCAGCACAAGATTATTGTCGTCACTGCGACCCACCGTCCAACAGCTGCTCCCTGCCAGCGGCAAATTCTGTGGCCCCTGTCCTGCTTTTAGCACCAGACGGGGACCTAACTGTGAGGGAGGCGTATGCGTTGACACAGCGATCAGTTCAGAAAGGTTTTTAATGTCTCAGCAGCAATACTCAAAAGCTACTGGCATCAGCCTATAGCGATTGGCAGGCGGGTACCAACGTAATTTCACTGAGTTGTGCTAGATACCAGCGGGCTAAGATGGGCCGCGCTTGACCTCTACAAGGTCGCTCAGACGCCATAGCTTTCAATGAGAAGGGAGGTCAGGCGAAAATGGCTGCTACGAAAAACAAGCTGTCCACCAGAATTGTACTGAGAATCGCGCCGCTAAAAGCCCACCACTTCGTACTGGTTGATCGCATCGGAATTGTGCCCAGCATAATCAGAAGGGTCAATAGCACCACCGCATAGCCAACGCCTTCGTAGGTCTCCATCCGGAGGAGAGCGCTGTGGAGAACGTCGCCTGCCTCAGCGGGCGGGCTAATCATGAGCTGTCGCCAATAGGGAATCAGCCCGACACAGTAAAAGTAAATATCGGTAATAGCCGTACCGATCAAAGAGCCGAGATAAAAGTAGTTACCAATCTTGGCTTGCCCTTTGAGCATCAGCGCCAACACAATAGGCAGGCCGATGGCTTCTATGGGTAAGTGAATGTAGGGATTCGCGCGAAACCAGCCCCAGTAGATAGACCCCGCTAGCCATGTCCAGCTGAAGCCAACCATCAGGTCACCCCAAAAAAGGTTGAGCGCGGGCTTTTTCATCCAGCTATAGCCCAGCGACAGCCATAGGGCAGTAATCGCCAGGCTCAGCGTCGGGGTCACTCTGACCAGTGGGGCTTGAATAAAGACCGGAACCGCCACTAAGCATGCAGCAGCGACGAAGGCTCTCAGCCGGTTGGCTTTAGAATTTTCGACTGTCTGACTGATGAAGTGATAGCTTTGGCGCAGGTAAAGACCCACGCTGATAATGGCAGAGGGTTCCTGTAGGGGTGGTTGCAAAGTCTCGACATGCTTAACTTTTGGAACGGGCCGTTTGAGAACTTGCAAGGCTTTTCTGAGCTGAGTTAACCATTCTTAACATAGCATGTTTTTTGGCTTGCCGCGTCTCACAAACGACACAGACTCCACGCTTCGTTTTTTCTTAAAGTTTGAGACTTAGCAGACATCTTCAGGGCGTAGAGACAGCCAAAAGAGTCCGTTTTGAACGATGATAAACGCGATCACCGGACAATTTTGGAGTGTTTCGATGATAAGACCTGTCCTCATGGGGCACTTGACGTGGATAATGGCGCAGGCAGTTCAGTCTGCGGAACAGTCAATCACCCAACCCATCACCGTATGGCGGGCGATTGTGATTGGAATTGTTCAAGGGCTGACCGAGTTTTTGCCGATCAGCAGTACAGCACATGTGAAGGTGGTGCCGGTGCTGTTGGGCTGGGGCGATCCGGGGGTTTCTTTTACGGCGGTGATCCAGCTGGGCAGCATCGCCGCGATTCTTTGGTACTTTTGGAATGATCTTTCCTCGGTGACTAGCCGCTTCGTGCGCGCTGCGTTGAGCCGTCACTTTGATTCTTTTGACTTTCGGTTGGGTCTCGGCATTCTTTTGGGAACGGTTCCGGCTGTGCTTGTCGGCTTGTTCGTGAAGGTGTTTGTGCCGGGATATGACAATTCGATTGTGCGCTCTACCGGGGCGATCGCCCTGACCTCTATCGTGATGGCACTTCTGCTGGGCATCGCTGAATGGGTGGGTAGCCGCAAACGCGACTTTTTTAAACTGACTTTGAGCGACGGCATCCTGGTGGGCTTTGCGCAGGCACTCGCGATTATTCCAGGGGTGTCACGCTCGGGCTCTACGCTGACAGCTGGGCTGTTTGTGGGGCTGAAGCGGGAGACGGCAGCCCGGTTTTCTTTTTTACTGGGCACCATCACCATCACGCTGGCCGGGTTGGTTTCACTGCCAGATATGTTTGGGGCCAACAGCGAAGTGGGCGTGATCCCGCTGTTAGCGGGTTTGATTGCGGCGGTAGTGTCTTCTTACTTAGCGATCGCCTGGCTGATCGAATTTTTAAAAAATAACAGCACCTGGGTATTCGTCTGGTATCGGCTAGCTTTTGGCGCGATCCTGCTTTTGGCGCTTGCCTTCGGTCGGCTAGAGAACATTTAACAGCTGCCTTCGGTGGAAAAGCGCTAGTGTGAAGAACAGATAACTTCTGTCTACTGACTCCTGTCTGCTGACTCCCTTATGAAGCGCGCCGCTATCTCGCCTGCTCGCATTACCCGCGTTACCTCCGGCTCCATTGCTGAGGAGATCGGCTTTGAAGCAGGTGATCAGCTGGTGGCTATCAATGGCCAGCGCCCCCGCGATCTGATCGACTATCGCTTTCTATGCGCAGATGAACTGCTGGAGCTGGAAGTGCTCGATGCGAAGGGCACCGCTCATCATGTCGACATCGAAAAAGACTACGACGAAGAACTTGGCCTGGAATTTGAAACGGCTCTTTTCGATGGGCTGATTCAGTGCGTCAACCGCTGTCCTTTTTGCTTTATCGATCAGCAACCGCCCGGCAAACGCGAAACGCTGTATCTCAAAGATGACGACTATCGCCTGAGCTTTTTATACGGCAGCTATCTGACGCTGACCAACATTCCCCCGGCAGAATGGGAGCGGATCGCCCAGATGCGGCTATCACCGCTGTACGTGTCGGTTCATGCCACTGACGGAGCGGTGCGATCGCGTCTCCTCAAAAACGACCGAGCGGCTCAAATTCTCGATCAGCTCGCCTGGTTTCAGCAGCATCGCCTGCAAATCCACGCCCAAGTCGTGGTCTGCCCCGGCATTAACGATGGCTCTGATCTGGAGCGCAGCTTGCGGGACTTAGCGGCCTTTCACACCGGAGAAATGCCTGCCGTCGCCTCGGCAGCGGTAGTGCCCGTAGGACTCACCCGCTTCCGCCCCGAGCAAGATGAGCTAGTGCCCGTGACCACCGCCAAGGCCCAGGAAGTCATCGCTCAGGTGCAGACACTCCAGAGAGAATTTCAGCAGACGCTTGGCACCACCTTTGCCTGGTTAGCCGACGAATGGTTTTTGATCGGTCGTCAGCCCTTGCCGCCGGAAAGTCACTACGAGTCGTATCCGCAAATCGGCAATGGCGTCGGCTCGATTCGGCTATTTCTCAAAGAATTTGAAACGCTCGCACAGGGTCTTCCTGAACGGGTGTCGCCGCCGCGTACCTTTACTTGGGTAGTCGGCAATGCTGTAGAACAGGCTTTCGCCCCGCTGGTTGCCAGACTTAACCAAATCAAAGGGCTGACGGTGCAGATGGCCGCGATTAACAGCGACTACTGGGGTCAGGAAATTACGGTCACCGGCCTCCTGACTGGTGAGGATATTGCCACCCAGCTGGCTGACAGAGATCTGGGCGATGCCGTTTTAATTCCCGCTCTGATGCTTAAACAAAGTGACAGCAAACGCCCGGAGGATACCTATTTTCTAGACGATATATCAGTCGCCCAGCTTGCAGATAAACTAAACTGTCTAGTATTATCAGTCGAAGGATTACCTGAGCTAATGGCGACCTGTAGTGCCCCAGCCTCCCCCGCCTCGCTGACCCATTCGCGCTAATCTCAGACAACTTACGAGGGCGGCGATTGGATGGTAAACTTCTGGCTGTTCACGGCTTTACCATGCCCGGTAGAAGCTGGCCGGTGTCTGGGTTCTTGGTACAGATCTACCCAAGTCAATCGAATCAAACTCCATTGAAGTCATCAGCCCTATGCGATATCTCAAGTCTGCTGCTTTTTTGCTCCTCATGATGGGCAGCTCAGTGTCGTTGCTCCAGGCGGCGATCGCTGCCCCCAGCAAACAGGTCGATCTGAGCCTGCCAGCAGAACAATCAGAGAAACAGCTAGAGAAACAGCAGCCTCAAACTCCAGCCGACAGTCTGCCCACCCTAGAGGACGCTGAACCGGCGGACGTTCCTGCTCAAGAAAGCACTGAACCAGAGACGGTAGAACCCGACCAGCCCTCTGCTGAAGAGGTCCTGCCGACTGACTCTCCTGCGGCTGAAGAGGGCTCGACGCCTGAAGATACTTTGCCCACGCCCGCCGAGCCAGAGATTGGTGAACTCCCCGATATTTTGTTTGCCGATCCCAACCCGCTGACTGTTCCGACCGTCCCGGAGGAGGTCGATGTCGAGAGAAATCCAGTGATTACGCTGGAGCAGGCGGTCGATTTGGCCTATCGTAACAGTCAGGCTTTGCAGGCTGCTTTGCTCACCCTGGAGCAGTCCGAAGCGGCGGTAGCAGAGGTCCGCGCGGGCTACCTACCGACCGTGACAGCTGGCGCTGATCTCACCACCCGCGAAAGTAACGGCTCAACGATTCCCGGCTTGGGTCAGGTAGGGGATAGCACGGTTGATACCACCTTGGGCGGGTCGCTGGATCTTAGCTACGACGTCCTGACGGGCGGTTCGAGGGCTGCTTCGCTTCGAGCCGCAGAGTTTCAGCGACAGGCGAACGCGCTGGCAGTCGAAGTACAGCAGGAGCAAATTCGCCTGGATACGTCCAATTTGTACTACACGCTGCAAGACGCGGGCGAGCAAATTCGGATCAACCAATCATTCCTTGAGGAGGCCGAGCGCAACCTGCGGGATTCCCGGCTGCGTCAGGAAGTCGGGGTTGGCACTCGATTTGATACGCTCAGGGCCGAGGTGCAGTTTGCCAACGCGCGTCAGTCGCTGATTCAGTCACAGAGCCAGCAGCGAATTGCTCGCCGAAACATCGCCAGGCTGCTAAATCTGCCGCCGACATCTGGCATAGAGGCCACTCCAGTCGCGGTCGCGGAAAACTGGCCGCTGACGCTGGAAGACAGTATCATCCTCGCTTTTCAAAACCGAGCGGAGCTAGAGCAGCAGCTGCTGCAAGCAGACATTAGTGAGCAGCAGCGCCGGATCGCGCTAGCAGCCATTCGCCCGCAGGTGAGCCTATTTGCCAACTACAGCGTTCAAGGCCAGATAGATAATGGCGATAGCTTTCAGGACAACTATTCGTTTGGTGCACGCTTCAATATGAGGCTGTTTGACGGTGGCGCGGCGCGGGCTAGCGCACGGCAGCAGGAGATTGGGGGGGCGATCGCCGAAGAGCAGTTTTCCCAGAGTCTCGATGAGATTCGCTTCGATGTAGAAGAAGCTTACTTCAACCTGCAGGCCAACCAGGAAAATATTGCCACTTCAGAAGTCGCCGTCGCGCAGGCTCAGGAAGCCCTAGACCTGGCCAACCTGCGTTTGGAAGCGGGCGTTGGCACTCAGCTAGACGTGCTCACCGCTCAGAGCGAATTGACTCAAGCGCAGGCCAACAATGTCAGCGCCATCTTAGGCTATAACCGCGCTCTAGCAGCTATTGAACGGGCAGTCAGCAATCTCGGGCTGCTGGGGCTTTAAAAACTCAGGGCTGACTGTACTGCTTCGGTCTAAAAGCTGCCTGAGAAGATGGGGAGGATTCGCTACGACGACTGGCCGCATGGTGCGAGTAGAAGCTGTCTTCCTGACATAGCCGTTCGATCACCTGGTCGGCAGTGAGCAGCCGTTTGAGGACAACCTGACCGATGATAGAATCGGCCCCCTGCTCAGGCTTGACCTCCACCATCAAAACAGCATCTTCTACCTGGTACAAACACAGGGTTTCGTCATTTTCCTGAATGCAGAGCGACTGCTTTTGCAGATGGGGCGGGCGGCGTCTGGCCTGCTCATTCCACAGTCCCCCAAATTCCCAGACTCTGCCTGTGGTCCAGCTGTCAGACAAAAAGAAATATTTCACAGCGCTACCATTCGGTTAAAACAGCGACAAACGACAAAGATGAGACAACATGAGAAGTGGGGTCGGTCGGCTTATTATCGCCCGAAAGCTCAACTATTTGAACGGGTCAGCAGCGTTTTATCGTCAGTTTTTATACTCCAACCAACATTTTTTCCCGGATCGGCTGACTCATATCAGTAGAGAGGGGTGGTAGATGCACCCTGATCAAACGCTTGAGGCTTCCTATTTTCGGATGGGGTCTCAGGCGTTTTTTTTATGGGCGTTCAATCCGTTAGCCAGTCATGTATTGGTATCTGGCCCGTGATAGGCTATCGCAAAGCATTGGATAAGAGGGCTATGGTCATGCGGGTGGGCTTGCTGTTTGGGGGGCGTTCGGGAGAGCATGAGGTCTCTATTCGCTCGGCGGGGGCGATCGCTCAAGCGCTAGCCACTGACTCCAATGCTAAAAAATACGAAATCGTCCCCGTTCACATTCGCAAAGATGGCGGCTGGCTCAGTGGCGAGGACGCGCAGCAAGTTCTGGATTCTGGAGTCCCGCTGACCGGTAGCGATAGGGACGCTTTGCCCGATCTGGCTCGCCGTCAGGAACGATTGCCGGATCTCGCTAGCATCGGCGAAGTTGACATATGGTTTCCGGTTTTGCATGGCCCCAACGGTGAAGATGGCACCATTCAAGGGCTTCTAGAAGTATTACAGATGCCCTACGTCGGCTCTGGGGTATTGGGATCGGCGCTGGGTATGGATAAGCTGGCGATGAAGAGTGCCTTTGCTCACATTGGCCTGCCTCAGGTGAAGTACCAAGGCGTGAGCCGAGCTGACATCTATTCTGATCCCTGCGTTTTTCCAAAGCTGTGCGATCGCCTCGAAGCGGACTTAGGCTATCCCTGCTTTGTGAAGCCTGCCAACTTGGGATCTTCTGTCGGCATCGCCAAAGCGACCAGCCGCCCGGAGCTAGAAGCCGCCCTCGACAGCGCCGCTAGCTATGACCGCCGGGTGGTGGTCGAAGCAGGCGTTGTGGCCCGGGAGGTAGAGTGCTCTATTTTAGGTAATGACAATCCCCAGGCTTCGGTACTGGGCGAAACTCGCTTTAGCAATGACTTTTACGATTATGAGGCGAAGTATACCGAGGGCGGGGCCGAGCTGCTGATTCCTTCACCGCTGCCGGACAGGGTGCGCGATCGCATCCAGGAAATGGCCATCCACGCCTTTCAGGCCGTCGATGCTGCCGGTCTAGCCCGCGTAGACTTTTTCTACATCGAATCCACGGGCGAAATTTTGATCAACGAAATCAACACCATGCCCGGATTTACCGCAACCAGCATGTACCCAATGATGTGGCAAGCCACTGGCGTCAACTTTCCAGAACTCGTAGACAAACTCATTCAGCTAGGA